>CAKZOC010000089.1 GCA_937136025.1 uncultured Bacteroidota bacterium | reverse complement strand
GAATGGTCATTGGGGGCGTCCCAGAAGGCTTCAAAATCCGTCGAAGCCAGGATTTGACCGAGGAAAAGATGGCTTTTTTCACCGAGGGCCACCACCTCGTCCGAGTACCGCGCGTGTTGGACCCCGCCACCTTCACAGGGTTCTTTTGGCGGATTCAGGGTACCGTCATTACAGAACCACCTCAGATCCTTATAGGGTCCGCGGTATGCTGTTTTGTATTTTTCGATCAGGTTCGCAACATACTCGTTGTCAACTTCAAAGGTTTCGCTTACCTGCCCGGCTGCAATCAGCGGAAACAGGAGAAGCAGAAGAATACTCTTTCTCATAGTTAAGGGTAAATTTCGCTAAATTTAACTCTTTTTTTAAGTTTAAACCACAGCAGCAAAGGCATTTCCGATCGTGATTAAACGAGGGAACCCATATTGCGATACCCGGCATATTCTTCTGCATACTATTTTCGTAGAATGAGTCCCGTTTTATTGTTTTGTATTTTTGAAATATGGATTTTAAGGCTCTTCTCAAATTTCTTACAGCCCTGAACAGAAATAACAACCGGGAGTGGATGGATCAGCACCGTAAACAATACAAAGTGCTCCGGGATGCCTTCATCCAATGGCTCGATAGCATGGATTCGCGACTCGGCGCACTGGACCCGGACTACTACCCGACCCCCGGAAGGAGAGGGATCAACAGGATTAACAACAACCTGCTTTTTCATCCGGATCGCCCGGTGTACAAGGACCATTTTGGGGCCGGCCTGGATAAGGCCCCCGGGAAAGGCGATTTTTACGTGCAAATCGGTTTAGGAGAATCGCTGCTGGCCGGAGGCGTCTGGCGTCCGGTTCCGGCAGACTTATCCAGAATTCGCGAGGCGATCGATTACGATGGGGAAGTACTTGAGGGGATTCTTCATAAACCCTCATTTAAGAAGATGTTTGGCACCCTCTATGAGGACCGCCCTTTAAAGCGAATGCCAAAGGGGTTTTCAGCCGACCATCCCCATGCAGATTTGCTCAAACAAAAAACGTTCGCTGTTGTGCGCCCCTTATCCGAAGCGGAGGTACTTTCCACGAACTTTGAAGACATTGTGGTAGAGACGTATTTGGAGCTCCTGCCTTTTCGACGCTATTTAAACCGGGCGCTGTCCGTGTAAACTTTTACGTGTATGGAACACATTCGAAACCTGGTTCAGGAAACGCTCTCACAGGCCTGGTACACTTTATATCGGTATTCCTATGAATACCTTCGTTCCGACGGGGAATGGGATAAACAACAAAGGGAGGCCTATGATCGGGGAAATGGGGCGGCCGCCTTGCTCTATGATCCCGTTCGGCAGCGGGTATTGCTGACCCGTCAGTTTCGATTGCCTACCTATATCAATGGGAATGCAGATGGGTTTTTAACCGAAGTCTGCGCCGGCCTTCTAGACGGTGATGCCCCGGAAGCCTGCATGAAGCGTGAAATTCTGGAGGAGACCGGGTATGCCGTGCCTTCGGTTGAAAAAGTGGCCGAGGTTTATACCTCCCCCGGGGCGGTCACTGAAAAACTATTCCTCTATCAGGCCGAGTACAGTCCGGAAATGAAGCGGGAAAGTGGGGGAGGAGTGGCTGAGGAATCCGAAGACATCCAGATACTGGAATGGTCGTATGCCGAGGTGTTCGAGGCTCTGAAAAAGGGTTTGATAAGAGATGCCAAGACTCTTATCCTGCTCCAACATGCTTTGGTTTTTGGTCCTTTGAAGGGTTGTGCACCAAATGAAAACGGATAGGCACCTAATAGTGCTCCCGAACCCAAACCAGGATGCGCTGCATTCTGCTTTTGATTAGAGTGGTCGGTTTCAGGTAGTGGTTGTTCATAAAACTGAACACCACAGTTTTTCCGGATTTTGTTTTTAAATACCCACACAGGTTGTGGTTGTTGCTCAGGGTTCCTGTCTTGCCAAAGAGATAGGGCCCTTCCGGATCCTGGTACCAATCCTCCAGGGTGCCTTTTTGTCCCCCTTGGGCCATGAGGGCAAAAAGCCGGTCTTCAGGAAGCTCGCGATAGAGGTCCATAAGCAGGTATACCAAAGATTCAGGACTGATCAGGTTGTATCGGGAGAGACCCGATCCATCCACCCATCTCGGGGGGGAGGGCAGCTTCTGAAGGTGTGTTTTCAGGATATAATCACGGGCCCGGGTAAAACTCAGACTATCTGACAGGGTGGAAGATACCAGAAGCATCAATTGTTCGGCCAGAAAATTATCACTAACCGCCATCATTTCCCGATACAGGGTGTCCGAGGCAATGCCCGGCAGGATTTCCCATGGGCCTTCGGGCAGGGTTTTTCCTGGGATGATCGGGCGTCCTGAGGCTTCCTCCCATAAGACTTTCGTGAGTCCGGGATCTGTTGTGAAAGGAATGACTGTGGTATCGCGGAAAGATGCCTCATAAAAGAAACGGTTGCGTTCAGGGCTTCTGCGATAAGCGACTTTTTCTAAGAACACGCTATCCCTGAAAACCTCAGGGGATACCTGAGGGCTTTCAGATCCGAGGATCAAACGCAGTACATTGCCATAGAGGGGCAGGGAGGTTCGTTCCACCTGATAACTTTGATCAAAATCATCCCAGGCCCAGCCGGGTCCCCAGGAGGGATCTTCCAGAGTACCCATATGCAGAACAACAGCTTTCGGGCTTTTGATAAAATCAATGGCAGTGCGATCATTCAATACCGGGTGTAGTGCGGAGGGATCGCCTGTACCAAGTACATGCAGGGTATCTCCCCGGAGTTGGTATTTCAGCGCCGGTATCCTCTGGGGTAATTCCTTAAGGGCGGCATATAATGTAAAAACTTTAGTTGTGCTGGCCGGGGTAAAATACCGACCGGGGTTCAGGGACATCAGGGTATCTCCATTCTGGGCATCGACCATCAGTATACCTGTAAATTCAGAGTCCTGCTGGGGAGCCTCGAGTTGTTTGGCGAGAAATCGTTGTACTTTCCTTTGGGAGGAACAGCCGGAAAGGACTAAAATCAGAGATATACTTAAGACTCTTAAGGTTTTGAAAACAAGTGATTTACACACATCTTAAATTTTGGTCATTGATGGAATAAAAATGAAATTATTAAAAATTTAACGGACTTTGAACAATAAAAGAAGGTCTTTGTGAATTACTTCAGTAGACAATCTAACTTAATAACACTCTGAAATATGGCAGGAGGAATGCTGGAGTATACCAAAACGGTGCTCCAAAAAGTCAGTTTCGATGCGCGTTTATTCAGACGTGAGCTCGAAAAAGCCATTAACCGGCTTTTGCCAAACGAACTTGAAGAACTCAAACAATGGCTTCTCCATTTCGTAACCGACAAGCCCGAGCTGAAACCCGCTTTGGTTTACTTATCCGTGTAATAAAAAGCCCTGTAAAACAGGGCTTTTTTATTTCCTTCTCAGAATTTTCAATCCTCGTTCCCGCTTAGAGCCGGACTAATTATCTGCACGTCCTGAAAGGTAATGGCCCCCCGGACTATAGCGGCAATGACCTCCCTGAGCGCTTTGGAAATCTGGTGTTTAAGCTCTTTTTTGTGATAGATCAGACTAACCTCCCGTGCAGGAGGCGGCTCCTGAAAATACTTTAAATGCTTCTGCCTGTTTGCATCGAGTTCCAGCGTATGCAGGTAGGGCAGCAAGGTCATCCCCAGATTTTCATCAGCCAGGTGTATCAGGGTTTCAAAACTGCCGCTATCCAGTTGAAAACGCTCTTCATCTCCATGACCTGAGTTTTTACACAGGTTAATGACCCCATCCCTGAAACAATGCCCGTCCTGCAATAGCAGGATGTCACGGAGGTCGAGATCTTCTGGTTTAAGTTTATGAACATGGGCCAGACGATGTCCCTGAGGAATATAACCCACAAAAGGTTCGTAATACAGCGGCCTTTCAACCAGGAATTCCTTGGCCAGGGGGGTGGCTGCAATACCGGCGTCCAGGTGTCCTTCCCGCAGGTTTTTTATTATGGCCTCCGTATTCTGCTCTTTGATAATCAGCTGTACTTTGGGATACCGGTCTATAAACGTTTTCAGGAACATGGGAAGCAACGTAGGCATTACGGTCGGGATGATGCCGAGTCTGAAGGTTCCCCCAATAAAACCCTTTTCCTGATCTACAATGTCTTTGATGCGTGCGGCTTCATTGACGATGTTACGGGCTTGTTGCACTATTTTCTCCCCCGCCTCTGTAATGCTGATGGGTTTCTTGGCCCTGTCGAAAATGCGAAGATCTAATTCATCCTCCAGTTTCTGTACCTGCATACTCAGGGTGGGTTGGGTAACAAAACACTTTTCCGCGGCCAGCGTAAAATTGCGATATTCAGCTACAGCCAATACATATTGAAGTTGGGTGATGGTCATTGGTTAATGCCTTAGATGTCCTAAAATTAAAAAATGTATTGACATAGCTCATGGTAAAAGGATTTCTTGTTTCATAGCGTTCACCTGATGAAGGCCTGATTGGTTGAGTAGGTGTGGTTCAGACATAAAAAAATACCGCCTTTTAGGGCGGTATTTTTTTTAACAAAGCGGTTGATGGCGTCTAGAAGCGAATCGTTATGTCCTGATCCCCGGTCCCCACTTCAAAGCTGACCGAATCAAAACTCGGCGGTCCCA
>CAKZOC010000088.1 GCA_937136025.1 uncultured Bacteroidota bacterium | reverse complement strand
GTAAACCCATTACGAGGACAGAACAATGTTCAAGGAATGGCCGACATGGGAGCTCAGCCCTATCAAGGTGCGGGCTACATGGATGTTTCCGATCCCGTTGACATTAAGAAGTACGAAGCGTTTTACGGTGTGGACATGCCGAGGGAGATTGGTTGGAAAATCCCGCAAATGTACGATGCTGCACTGCAGGGAAAATTGAAAGCCATGTGGGTGATCGGTGAAGACATGGTCCAGACCGATCCGAATAGCCAGCACGTAGCCAGAGCAATCGAAGCTCTCGATCTGGTTGTCGTGCAGGAGATCTTTATGACGCGTACCGCGGAAATGGCGGATGTTATTCTGCCAGGCGCATCTTTCCTCGAAAAGAGTGGCACCTTTACCAATGGGGAGCGACGGGTACAGGCCGTCCGACAGGTGGTCGATCCCATACCGGGGAGCAAGCCCGACGGACAGATTATCGTGGACATTATGAACCGCATGGGGTATCCGCAACCGGAATACACCCCGGATGGAATGTTGGATGAAATATCGCAGATCGTACCGTTTTTTGCGGGAATCCGATGGGAGCGTTTGGGGAATAACGGTCTGCAATGGCCCGTTAGCCCGGATGGAACAGATACCAAGATTTTGCACGAACAAGAGTTCAAGCGGGGTCTGGGATATTTTGAATTTCACTCCTGGGAGGAGAGCCAGGAGATTCAGGAGCACGGAAAAAAATATCCCTATATCCTGACCACCAATCGGGAGCTGGAACACTACAATTGCGGCGCCATGACCCGACGGACGGCCAATGAGCAGATCCTGAAAAGCGACTACCTGATGATTCATCCGAAAGATGCTTTGGAAAATAGGATCGAAGAGGGTGATTACGTCTGTTTGGAATCCCCCAGGGGAAAAGTGGATGTGAAAGCGCGTATTACCGATGAGGTCAAGCCCGGGGTTCTGAGTACAACCTTCCATTTTCCCGACATTATGGTCAATACGATCACCAGTGACATTCACGATTCAGAGGCCATGTGTCCGGAGTATAAGGTAGTGGCGGTGCGTATCCGTAAATCCAAAGGAAAATTCAAACAGCTGCTTCAGGACCGGTAAGCAGGGGTTAGGAGTGCGGTCGGTACATTTAAATGCCCTTCAGGAACGTTGCCATTTTTGTTTGATTTGATTTTGCAGGGCTTTAAGGTAACTTGATAGTGGGGGGAACCCCCGGTCAGCTTCTTTTTGCGGTTTACCATAGTTAAATCGTCTCCGCTACAGCACTATTAATCCCGGAATCCAGCCCTAAGAAAGTAGGGGATTTAGTACATTTGCATCTATTCGCAAATGATCTTTATGAAAGCATTTATTTTTCCTGGACAAGGTGCTCAGTTCAGTGGAATGGGTAAGGACCTGTATGAGGGATTTCCCATGGCACAAGAGCTTTTCGAGCACGCCAACGATATCCTTGGTTTTTCCATTACAGATATCATGTTCGAGGGCACTGCTGAAGACCTCAGGCAAACCCGGGTAACACAACCCGCAATTTTTCTGCATTCGGTAATACTCAGCAAAGTACTTGGTAAATCTTTCGCCCCGGATATGGTGGCCGGACATTCGCTTGGAGAATTTTCTGCCCTGGTTTCCAACGGGACACTTTCCTTTAAGGATGGTTTAAAACTGGTTTCCCAGCGCGCGGAGGCCATGCAAAAAGCGTGTGAGGCGAAACCCGGGACCATGGCCGCGGTACTGGGTCTTGAAGATGCTATAGTGGAATCTATTTGTGCAGATATCCCGGGCGTGGTGGTACCTGCCAATTATAATTGTCCCGGCCAACTTGTAATTTCGGGAGAAGTGGATGCCGTGAATTTGGCTTGTGAAAAATTAAAGGAAGCCGGAGCCCGCAGAGCCCTGGTATTGCCGGTAGGGGGTGCTTTCCACTCCCCTCTGATGCAACCCGCCCGGGAGGAACTCGCCATGGCCATTGAAAAAACGACATTCTCAAAACCCATTTGTCCGGTCTACCAAAACGTGACCACTACAGCAGTTACGGATACTGAAGAGATCAAGAAAAACCTGATTGCCCAACTGACGGCTCCGGTAAAATGGACCCAGAGCGTGAGACAAATGATAACAGATGGGGCCGGAGAATTTATCGAAGTAGGTCCGGGCAAGGTGCTTCAGGGCCTGGTGCGGAAGGCAGATTCACAGGCAGAAGCGCATTCTGCGGTAATACCTGAATGACAAATGTTTGGGGTGTTTTGTCCCGAAAAGGTTTTGATTCGGCCGGGAAATTGCTAAACCCCTCTAAAATTTAGTATTATTGGATACTAACAATACTCTAATAAGTCCTTTGGCGCAGGCACAACGGAAGTCTTTTAAATCCTGCAGGTTATGAAATGCAGTCTAACGAAATCCCGCAGATCGTTATACTCGGTTAAAAAGAATTGTGGCATTGCTGCGATCTTTTTTTTGTTTGCCGGTTTCTGGTCATTCGCTCAGGACATCAGCATAGATGATGTTACATTAGCCGAAGGGAACGCTGGTGAGACAAACTTCATTTTCACGGTTAGTATCGATGGAGGCGGGGCAGCAGCCACCGATATTGATTTTGAGGTGGACACCAATGATGGCACAGCGGATGAAGGCAGCGGGGATTACGACCGCCTTAACGGGGAGAACTTTACGATCTCGTCAGGCACCTCAAGTACGCAGGTTGTCGTAGTGGTCAATGGGGATACTGATGTGGAGACCGATGAAACCTTTTTCGTGGAGATCAGCAATCAGAGTGTTGGGAATATTAGCCGAAATACGGGAACGGGGACCATCCTTAACGACGATGCGCATACCATTAGTATTCGGGAAGAAAACCGGACCGAGCAGGATTCCGGCCCCCGGGATTTTAATTTTCGGGTGGAAATAGAGGGAGGAGAAAATGCCCTTGAGGATATCACTTTTGCCTATTCAACTGCAGACGGAACTGCAACGGTTGCGGACAATGATTACCTCCCCCAGGCGAATGTTACCGGCACAATTCCGGCCGGTTCTGACAGAGTCGACATAACCATAGAGGGTATCGGCGATACGAAGCCCGAACTGGATGAGACTTTTACGGTTACAATCAGCAACCCCTCCTCGAACGCTGTCATAAATACAGCCTCCGCCCAGGGGATTATCGAAAATGACGATGATGCTACCATAAGCATCTTCGATTTTCAAGCTGCTGAAGGGGATTCCGGGTTAACCTTGTTTCAGTTTGAAGTGCAGGTGGAAGATAATGGGGTCGCTCCCAATGATATAGATTTTGATCTCGATACATTTGTTAATCAAGCGAAATAGCAGGGAAATCAATGAGAAGGCTCCATTTAGCTATTTAGCTGAACCATTGATAGAGGAAGCTAAACAAATAGATCTCGAAACAACTTCACAGTTTCATGGTGAAATTGTAGGAATTTGACGATATTCTTCGGAAAGATAAATTCGATAACAATCAATATGTCGGTTGTATTTT
>CAKZOC010000087.1 GCA_937136025.1 uncultured Bacteroidota bacterium | reverse complement strand
TCAAGCAATAAAACTTTGATAATGTATAGCCCTGCAAACCAGGTAAAGAAGTAAAGTGTTGTATAAAAAACAGCTCGAATTTCGGACTTAATTTTTTCTTTGGTTATCATGGGTTATCGGTATAAAACACTTCTTTAAGCCTGTTATTATGTTTAGTTAATGTACGAAAAGTCTCTAAAGGTTTTGCAGCAAAGTACAGGACTTTCAGTTAAACTAGGCTGCTTCTTTTTCAGTGGGTGACAAATCCTGAAATAAGTAATAAGACCTCATTTTAGCCTTAAATGGGATTCTTGTGCTTTTTAGATTTGCGGCGTCAATGGGATTATTGTAGATGGAATCCTTAAAAATAAAATAATCAGGACCCGTCTGAGCAAGGACCTTTGTTTGAACAGAAATAAGGGAAATAACAATTACTATAAACCCTTTATAGTTTTTCAATTTTGTCGTTGATTAGTTTTGATAAGAAGGTATTGAAATTAATACATAACACGCACATATTGCGCACAATGCATTTCACTAAAAGTCCTAAGATAGCAAATCGAGTATTTCTTTGAAGGAATTCTCAGATGCGTGGGAAAATGGGTTGTAAGAATCCTATCCATTATTTCGCATCGGTGGAGGATTGGAACCTTACGGAAACACTCGGAAGAAATCATGCAGACTCTCTCTATCTCCGCTAAGTCCCGGCACTATTCCCACATAGGGCAACCCGTATAGCCGGGCTTTTCAAGGCCCCGTTACTATACAGGGCTGTCTAACCCACCCCCTCGGGATTGCGTAACTTTCAATTAGTGTTTACCTGTTGGAAATAGTAATTTCTTCATGCTCATCGCACAATTAAATATTCGGTGTTTGCAAAAAACACAATGGATTGTTGGTTTAATTATATGGCTTTTGGGCCAGCAGCTTTACCCACAGTATTATTCCGGCAGTTTACCCTATTCCTCCAATCAGCAGAATTCGGAATTAAGCGTAGGAATTGTAGGAGTAGAGTCGCTGGTGGCACACGATTTATCCAATGTTATTCTGGACAATCATGGGTTTCTGGACAAGGATGGCTCTAATCTGACGGGCTCTACCTCATCCGTTTTGTACTCTGGAAACAATCCGCTGGGATATCAGACCGGAAACCTTAACACCGGTTCGAAATGGCATCAAACGGACACCGGAATCTCCCTGATCGTTTCCGGCGGGTTCTTCACCATGGCGGCAATTACGTATAAGGATAACGGAACCTTAAGTCGTATAAAGGTTAGGGACGAAATCAACCGGTATCTGCCCAATTATGAAAACAAAATCGACGATCTCACCCAGTATATCCCATATGCAGCAACCTATGTCCTGGATGCCTTTGGGGTGAAGAGCCGGCATAAATTGCTACGGAAAACGACTACAATGGCCACCGCTCTCGCCCTGAACGGCATTGTGGTCCATACGATGAAAGGTCTCATCGGAGAGGAGCGGCCGGACGGATCAGCAAATAACTCTTTCCCATCCGGGCATACGACCACGGCTTTTATGGGGGCACATATTTTTCATAAAGAATACAGACATCTCAGCCCCTATTACAGTGTGGGCGCCTATTCTTTGGCCACATTTACCGGTATGTTCCGTCAACTGAACAACCGGCACTGGATATCGGATGTATTGATGGGTGCCGGCCTGGGTATTTCCCTTACTGAACTGGCCTATTTTATCAATGGAGAAATCTATAAGGAGAAAGGGATTAATCCTATTCCCGAACCCGGTGACAAGGAAATCAATGAACGACGTCCTTCCTTCATAAGTTCTACTATAGGCCTGGCCGGACTCACGAAGGCCTTTGACAACCCGGAATCGGGTGTAAGTGCAGATCGCGGGTATATGCTGTCGGCAGAAGGGGCTTATTTCTTCAACCCGTATATAGGTCTGGGGGCGACAATACAGGGACAGAGTTATCCGATTCGGTTCAGTTTGGAAGCCCTGGATGCCATTCGGGATCAGGGCTATGAGCCTGTCTTCCAGGCCCTGGGCAGTACCAACCTCATGGCAGGACCGTATTTCCAGTATGGTTTCGGCAAACATATTATCGGTGGAAAATGGGTGGCCGGAAGTTTGAGCGGATCCGACACCAGATTAAATCTGCGAGAACTTGATGTTGAGGTCATCGACCCTGACTTTGAGCTTCTCTACGCAGAGTATTTTCCCGAAACGACCTTTGCCTGGTCCACGGGATTCTACTATAAATACCGCATTGGAAAAATAACCGCCCTTGGAATTTATGGGCAGTATACAGATTCGGATTTGAAATTCACCCAGTTGCTGTTAGAGGATCTTGAAAGTGGTAACCCTGTATACGTTGAAGGAGACCCTCTTAGAAAGACATTCAATTCGTGGTCTGCAGGTCTCAGCCTGAGCGTCCTGCTATGGTGAGACTTTGCTGATGTTCTGATACCATTTGGCTCAATTCGTCGGCACCGTAACTACCGGCATTTGGCTGGAGGTGTTACTTTCGGCCAGGTTCAGCAGCAATTGCAAAAAGGAAAAGTTCCGTTTGCTGAGCCTGTCATCGGAATGGAGGTAAAACCAATATCCATGCTGAAAAATGGAGATAAAAGCGTCTTCAGGTTCTTTATCGGAAAATTGAATATTGATGGCTGGAAATTCCACCCTTTTGGCAGGATGGAAACCTTCGACCGTCCTGCCTGAAACCACATGTTCCTGGGGAACGTCAAACTGCCAGGCCAGATTCAGCATGATTTCCCATATGGAGCCACTCAAAACGGTAAATTCTGAATCACTTCGCTGAACCTTACCGTAGGCGATCTTATATTCCGAAAGCTCCGGATTCAGGCCCAATAATTCCCTGAATGCCGCTACTTCTTTCTGATATTCTAATGGATATTCCTCTCGAATGAACACCAGATCGGCTTCTCCGCGCCGGACCCCAAGAACCCCGGCTCCGCTCAACTTTTCCCATAGATCGACCACTTCGAGAAATTCGGCATCGGCCTCCCGGCGAGCGGAAGGCCTGGCCACATCGTCTTTCAGATCATTAATCGAAAAAATAGCCAGGCTGAATACCAGGTCAATGGGCCATCCCGCCTGAATCATATTGATCAGCGTGCCCGGGGGAATCGGCATCAAAAGGTTTGTGGAGAATTCCTTCCCGCTTATGGGGATATAGGTAATGGTTGGGGTATTCGACCAGGCCAGATTGCCACTTGCAATAGCAGAATTCGCCCCCGTGGGCACTGCATTGTTGAGACCCGCCTGGGCACCGACGCTCCCGGCGCGGGTATACTGGTTGATTACGGAGTTTACCTTTAAGAATACCGGAGGCTCGTTATACCTGAGGCGGATCAGGTTCATCAGAAGTTGTTCATTGGAAGCCTGGCTGATGGAGGTATTAAAGTTGAATTGGTCTGCCGGTAAAGTCCTTGGACCCACGGAACGACATGAAAGGGACAACACCCCAATAAAAAGGATTGAGAATTTGCTAAATGTGCGCATCATGGCCCTGATTTATTGCCCCTTTAAGGTACGAAATTCCTAACTCTCGGGTCGGGTTTTCCGGATAATTCTTTCCCGGGATTCTTTCCTTGAAAAGGAGGCTTATGGATTATTGAAAGCATCCGTTCAATTGAAATATAATTATACGCAGATCTTTTTTAACTAATTACCACTTCGAAGTTTGACATAGATATTATTCTGGAAATAAACTCAAACAGCGTCAGGAAATTATAAAGAAGTTCTTAGTAATGATGTTATTGCTTTTACGTTGTTTCTCATTTTTTACAGGAATGCTGATCACCTAAAAATTGGTGCAGGAAAAATTGAAATCCTTTTCATCTCCTCACTAATCCTACTTTGAACATTCTTCCTATTCATATTCCCGGGTGTTTTCAATGCTGGAAAGGCCTACTCTGGAGATTATCATTAATTCCTTAAATTGACCGCCGCAATAACCCGTAAACATGCTCCGTTTCTTCCGTCAAATACGCCAAAGACTTCTAACTGACAATAAGTTCAGCAAATACCTGCTGTATGCGATTGGGGAAATCCTATTGGTGGTGATTGGGATATTGATTGCCCTTCAGATCGATAATTGGAATGAAGAGCGTAAGCTCAGGCGTGAAGAGCAGACCCTCTTAAGGCAATTAAAGGAAGAATACCTTACAAACCTGGAACAACTGGACAGTAAAATATCCACCCGGTTAGTACTCCTTAATTCATCAAAAGACTTATTGGGCTACTTTGATGATCCAACTTCTGCCAACAGGGACAGCGTAATTTCCAAACTCGGCAACCTTAATTTAACGCTCACCTACGACCCCATCGATAACGATCTTATCGCTTCAGGTAAAATCAATATGATTCAAAACCCGGAATTAAAATCCCTGCTTACCAAATGGTCAACCGATGTTGTTCAGGTTCAAGAGGTTGAGGCCATATATGTTAACCAGCAACACTACAATAATCAACCAATTCTCAACAAGCTAGGGGTAGGCCGTGCCATGACCAAAGCCTTGTATGACAAAGTCGAAGAACTGCCTACCTTTTTGCTTAATCGCAACCACTTTTCCCCGGATGATATAAAAGACTCGAGGTTGGAACCGGATGTCTCTGCCATTCTGAACAATAGGGAAGTGGAGGGTCTAGTTTCCAACTCCATTTTAATCAACGAACTCGTCAACTCGGAATCCTATGCCCTTAGGAAACAACTCCTGGAAATCCTTGAGTTGCTCGAAGCCTCCGAGACTCCTGTAGAATAAGACAACCTTCCCTGGCACGACTATATTTCAATGTAAACCAATTAGTTTCTAACCTGATCGAAAATGTAACCAGCTCTAATAACGCTCCGCTTCTTCCGCCAAATCCGTCAAAGACTCTTAACTGAGAATAATTTCAGCAAATACTTCTTGTATGTGGTTGGGGAGATTTCGCTGGTGGTGATTGGAATTTTGATTGCGTTGCAGGTAGGTTCCTGGGATGAAGACAGAAAAACAAAACTTTCAGCAGATACCTAAAGAAGTAAGTTCATAAATGAATGGGTTACTGACACTTTGAACATCCATCAATCCATGGCTTGGATTGTTCTTAGATCGAATATTTCCCTATCTTGAAAGAGCACTAGCATCTTATTTATAATAAAAGATTTCAATGATGGAAAAGAATAAACAGTCAATCCGGCGAAAAATGAAGAACCCACATTTCTTAATCGTGATGTTTCTTATCCTCATAATTTATGGATGTCAGCAAAAGGCTTCACCTGTGGGGCAAATGGAATTTCCGGAAGGAATGCTCCAACATGTTGTCCGTGCAGACCAGATTCAATGGAAGCCATGCCCGCCCAACTTACCCGAGGGTTGTGAAATAGCTGTTTTGGAGGGGGACCCAAAAAACCCTGATTTGTTTACGGTACGCTTCAGGGTCAGCGGTGATTTTGTTATGCCGCCCCACACCCATCCTAAGGATGAACGGGCAACTATACTACAAGGGAAGGCCTATGTGGCATTCGGAGAGGACGGGACCCGCGAAGGTGCTGAGGTGTTCGAGCCTGGAGATTATTATGTGAATGCCCGTGGTGCTATCCATTCGGTATGGGCAGACTCGGCTACCATCATCCAATTAACGGGAATAGGTCCCTGGGAGGCACATTTCATCGACAACTAAAATTTACTCCCTACGGGAAACCAAAAAACCATGCTCCGCTTCTTCCGCCAAATCCGTCAAAGACTTCTAACTGATAATAAATTCAGCAAATACCTGCTGTATGCCATTGGGGAGATCCTGTTGGTGGTGATTGGGATATTGATTGCGTTGCAGATTGACAACTGGAATGAGGAGAGGAAGAATGAAGAAAAAGTAAGGACAATTCTTTCTGATCTAATGGATGAACTGGTCTCGGATATTAACAAGACCACAGAAATAATGGAGTATTATTCATTAAGAGATTCTGCCATGTATTTGATTCTTACTGATAGAGTATCTAAGGAGGATTACGATAAGGGTGAGATTCGATTCTTAAATAGCGTAATCGACAATTACAATAGAGTAGACCTAACTGAAAAAGGCTTTTCTATTCTTAACCAAAATTTAGATATAGTTCCTGACGAGTATAAATCGATTGTAAAAAACCTAAGTAGTCTTTATACAATTAATAAGAAATGGGTAGATCAATATGATGAGGAAATGGGAATTTTTACGGGGGAAATCCAAAATTATTATAGGGAAAATTATTCTTGGTTTAGTGGTACAAGCTTATCGGACTGGGAAAGTCGATTGGAATATAAGCTGAACAATTTCAGATATAGAAATGATGTTAGTGAATACAGAACTTTAGGAGTAGGTAATCAATTAAGATTCTCGATTTATTACCGAAAAGTAGCTATAAAGTGTTATCAAGAAATAGCAATGCTTTTAAATAAGCCAAAATATGATGAAAGCTTTGTGTTTAACCAAGAGGCTTCTGAATATCTTATTGGAGATTGGGAGGTGGTAGGTGAACCTGAAACAAAAATATCCTTTATTGAAGATGGAAAGAGATTGTACTTAAAAGATGATATTTCCGAAGGTCGTAATGAAGTATTTTGGCTGCCTCCTTCTAAACTTATACTTGATAATCTTCAATATGGAACTTTGATCAAGGATAGAGATGGAGACCTCATTAAATTCAATGGTTTCGAATTAAAAAGAGCAGATTAATATAAGCACATCTCAAACTCCACGCTATCTTATTTTTATTTCATGTCCTCCAATTATGGCATACAGAATCACCCTCCTCCTATTCCTTCTTATAGGTCAAACTACTTTCTGCAATGAAGCATTTATCTCAACCCAGGACACACTTCAAGGCAAAGTTGTAGGCATAGCAGACGGAGATACCTTCACCTTACTCCTGAAGAATAAAACCACCGTCAAAATCAGACTAGCCAGCATTGATTGTCCTGAACGTAAACAGCCTTATTCGCCGTAGCCACCAAGTTCATTTCCGATGCTATATTCAACCGTCAGGTCACTGTTATAGTGGATTCTAAGGACAGGTATGGACGTATGGACGTTCTATTGGTTGGGTGTATTATGATGAAAAATGTCTTAATGAAGAGCTTCTAAAGGCTGGATTAGCCTGGCATTCCCTAAGGTATTCTAAGGAAGAGAGACTGTAAGCAATGGACGATCAAAAAACGATTAACCCCCCATACCCTCCGGCATTCCTATGCCACACATTTAATTGAGAACGGAGTAAATCTGCGGCTCGTACAAGAACTGCTGGGCCATTCCAAGCCCGAAACCACAATGATTTACACCCATGTGGCCAAAAAAGACCTAATGGCTGTCCAAAGTCCATTGGACAGAGCACTCCTCGAGCTCCGTACCCGGGATAAAGACTTATTGAATAAATCCTTATCCGGGAACA
>CAKZOC010000086.1 GCA_937136025.1 uncultured Bacteroidota bacterium | reverse complement strand
AGTACATCACAAAATAGTGTCATACCTGGCAGTGGCAAAGTTCGAAACATCTCCCACTGTTCTACTCGTTGCGCCAATGATGGCTGATGCAACAACAACAACAACGCACGACGCACCAAGGTTAACTCCTGCCAACCTTTGACCGTAGCAGATGAAGCCGATGTCACAGCGGGTTTATCCTGTAATAGCCCATCTAGGCGATTGAGGGGGATACGTGCTAGCGTAGCAAGCTCATCGATCATCATTTGGCGCAAAACGCCAGGAGAGATCTTGGCCAACTGCGGACGAGCTAATTCAACCAGCTTCGCCCGACCATCCATGCTGCCTATATCGACCTGTCGCAACAGGACTTCATAGAAAAATGCGGTAAAGTTTTGCGCATTTTTAACCCGCTCCTCAAACGCTGCCTGTCCTTCACGACGAACAAGACTATCCGGGTCTTCTCCATCGGGAAGAAACATAAAGCGCAACTGACGTCCCTCACGCATCACCGACAGAGAATTTTCTAGAGCTCGCCCTGCAGCCTCACGGCCAGCACGATCACCATCAAAACAAAACACCACCTCATCAACGATGCGGAACATCTTTTCCAGATGCTCATTAGTGGTTGCAGTTCCGAGTGTGGCAACCGCATTGCGCACCCCAAACTGCGCAAGCGCCAATACATCCATGTAGCCTTCGACAACAATCAGGTAGTCAAGTTTCCGCTGAGTGGTACGCGCCTGATAGAGGCCATACAACTCTCGCCCCTTATGATAGATCGTAGTCTCCGGGGAGTTGAGATATTTGGGTGTATCATCACCCAACACTCGACCACCAAAACCGATCATCCGGCCGCGGGCATCACGAATTGGAAACATGACCCGATCCCGAAAGCGGTCATAGCTACCACCACCATCACGCTCAATCAGCAAGCCACACTCTATCAGCCGCTGCCCTGGAACTTGTAACGCCGAGGTTACTGAGTCCCAACCTGGCGGGGCGTAGCCAATCTCAAACTCGCGTGCGATCTCGCCACTCATCCCCCGTTCTCGGAGATAGGCTATCGCCTTCTCACCTTGTGGGTGATTCCGCAACTGATGGCGATAAAACTTGGCCACCCGCTCCAGCAGCTCATACATTCCCTTATTAGAGGGCGGATGTGCCACCTCTCCAGGCTTGGTCTGCTCACGAGGCACTTCAATCCCGACAAAGGAGGCCAGCTCTTCTATCGCTTCAACAAACCCGGCATGCTCAAACTCCATTAGAAAACTAATAGCGTTACCATGAGCGCCACATCCAAAGCAGTGATAGAACTGCTTTTGCTGACTAACAGTGAATGAAGGAGTTTTTTCGTCGTGAAATGGACAACAAGCGGTAAATTCCTTACCCGCCTTGCGTAAAGAGACACGCGGGTTGAGAACATCAATGATATCAACCCGCGACAGCAATTCGTCTATAAACGGCGGAGGGATCCTCCCAACCATGACGTGATCTAGTCTTTTCTAAAGTAAAGCAGCGGAATGTGGTGCTTATGCACTGAGACGCTTCTTGATAAGGGCACTCACCTGCCCCATATCAGCACGCCCCTGCAGACGAGGCTTAAGAGCCGCCATCACCTTGCCCATATCCTTCATAGATTCCGCGCCCAGGGCGGCAATAGTGGCCTGTACTTCTGCGAGGATTTCGTCTTGTGAAAGCTGTTCGGGAAGGAAACGCTCCAATACGGCAATCTGCTCCAGTTCCGGAGCCGCGAGGTCGTCCCGGCCCTGTTCGGTAAATATGGCTGCGCTGTCCTTACGCTGCTTCACGAGTTTCTGAACCAGGGAAATTTCTTCAGCCTCGGTCATCGTTCCACCCCCGCCTTTATCTGTTTTAGCGATTAGAAGGGCGGATTTGATCGCCCGTAAAGATTCGAGTGCTACCGTATCTTTAGCCTTCATAGCCGCCTTTAATTCCTCCATTACCTGTTCCTGCAAAGCCATTTTCTCAGTATTAAATTAGGTGTACGAAGATAAAAAAAACCCGGGAAGCGCGCTTCCCGGGTCTGTATCAATAATCTCCTGCTCCGGGCAGTTAATCTACATTGTCGTGGAGAAAGGAATTATTAGAGCGCAATCGCAATTCATCATTGCTGTCCTCGCTCAGCGTGGTGCGCGATACCTTCCCCTCTCCGTCTGGCGTTTGATTTAAATCCACGCCCTGACGCTTATAGGCCGGCTGCTTTTCAATGTCATCAATATTAGCCCGGTTGTGCTGAAATTTATAATTAAAGTCCTTGAGTTTGCGCCTTCTTTCATCCGCCCGCTCTTTTAAAATTTCAGAAATGGGTCGGTCTGTGGGCTCCTGGGTTTCAGGAGCGGCAGGACTCTCAGGCTTATCTGCAACCTTATGTTCGAATACGAGTTCCCCTCCGGTTAGTTTCGGATCGAAGTGCTCTGCCTTAGAAGTGGCTCCGGTTAGTTTCTTTTCCAGATCGAGATACTCATCGAGGCTATACCGTGTTTCACCCTCCTTTTCGTATTCCAGTACCGGGGTAATTTCCACATGGTCCCGGACTTCCATATCACTGAGATCTTCTCCCAAATCGAAGGTGATCACTGTTTCCTTCTCCTCTTCCTCAGAGATTTCTTCTTCCTGCCTGGGTGCCAGAGGCATATCAAAAGCCAGGGCAAACTGGTCTTCTTTCTCGGACTCCGGCGAGACCACTTGTGGATCGACCACCTCGATATCCCGGATCAGTTCTTTGGAATCTACAAAGACAAACTCCTCTTCCACGGGCTCCGCTACTACTTCATCGTAAAAGACATTGAAGTTTCTGATAAACTGAGTCGTCGGCACCAAATCCATCTCGGGTTCCTGAACACTTACGGCTACAAATTCTTCTTCCATTTCCAGGGTGTGCACCACTTTTTGTTCACTCAGGTCCTGTTGTGCCTTTTGTTCGTCTTCCAGCGTATGGATAATTTTCTTGGACTCCGTATTGACGATTTCATCCTGTTGATCGACGTTAAAGCCCGTGGCAATTACCGTAACGGCAATAGCCTCTCCGAGGTTTTCATCCTCCCCAACACCCATGATGATGTTCGCGCTATGGCCCGCTTCTACCTGAATATGATCGTTGATCTCCCCGATTTCATCTATGGTAATCTCCTGAGACCCGGAAACAATCAACAGGAGGACATTCTTGGCTCCTTTAATCTTGTTATCGTTCAGCAGTGGGGAATCCAGGGCTTTTGCAATGGCCTCCTGAGCCCTCGAGGAACCTGAAGCCACAGCAGATCCCATAATGGCCGTGCCGCTGTTGGAGAGCACGGTCTTGGCGTCCCGAAGGTCAATATTCTGGGTAAAGTGGTGCGTAATGACCTCGGCAATTCCGCGTGCTGCCGTGGCCAGGACCTCATCTGCCTTGGCAAAGCCCGCCTTAAACCCGAGGTTCCCGTAAACCTCCCGCAATTTATTGTTATTGATGACGATGAGTGAATCCACATTGTTGCGGAGTTTTTCAATCCCCTTCTGCGCCTGATGACATCGTGTTTTCCCTTCAAACTGAAAGGGCATGGTCACGATGCCCACCGTAAGGACATCCATTTCTTTGGCCTGTCTGGCAATTACGGGAGCGGCACCCGTACCGGTACCCCCGCCCATTCCGGCCGTAACAAAGACCATTTTGGTATTTGTGGATAGCATTTGTTTAACCTCTTCCATGCTCTCCAAAGCAGCCTGCTCCCCTACCTCGGGATTAGCCCCTGCACCCAATCCTTCGGTCAGGGTAACCCCGAGCTGGATTTTATTGGGCACAGAACTGTTTTGAAGGGCCTGGGCATCGGTATTGCAGATTACAAAATCCACACCGTGAATCCCGGCCTGAAACATGTGGTTTATCGCGTTGCTACCTCCTCCTCCAACGCCGATAACCTTGATGACGTTACTTTGGTTTTTGGGTAAATCAAAGGTGATGTTATCCATTTCCATAAATCTCTAATTTATTCGTGTTGCGGTTTTTATTTTAAGACTCGAGGTCCCTTATTCAGCATTGTCTAAAAATTCCTTCAGGCGGTCTGCCCACCGGTCCAATACGGACTTGCGTTCCCTTCCCATGGCAGCGGCCTGGCTTTCCGTTCCGGGGACGTTCTCCAGAACCAATTCTTCATCCGAAGCCTCGGCATTGGCCACTTCCTTTCGCTTCTCATTGCGGTATTTGGTCTCCACAGAATTCATCAGCAGTCCCACCGCGGTGGCGTAGGTTGGGCTTGCAATCTCCTGATCCGAATCCCCCGCCAAATGTTCGTTCGGATATCCAATTCGGGTGTCCATACCCGTGATGTACTCCACGAGTTGTTTCAGGTGCTTTAACTGACTGCCTCCCCCGGTG
The DNA here is from genome assembly GCA_937136025.1 of uncultured Bacteroidota bacterium. Classification (GTDB taxonomy): domain Bacteria; phylum Bacteroidota; class Bacteroidia; order Flavobacteriales; family Flavobacteriaceae; genus Robiginitalea. The sequence goes on along the minus strand of CAKZOC010000086.1, from coordinate 31,327 downwards.
AGCACAATTCCGGCGATAAGTTTTTTCTTCTGATCTTCATGACCGTAATTCTTGATTTCCAGATACACCTGCTCAATGATTTCAACGACGCGGGCGTGGATGATCTTCGAAAGATTCTTAAGGGAGATTTCTTTGGGTTCTCTACCCCGGAGTCCCGGGATGGAGACAATTTCATTGTCCTTGTTCTCCCCGGGCCAGGCCGAGCCAAACTTCAACTTCAGCAATTCGGCTTGTTTTTCAATTATGGAACATCCCTCCTTGATGTCTTCGGTGATCACGTTGCCCCCAAAAGGGATGACCGCGGTATGGCGAATAATCCCATCTTTAAAGATCGCCAGATCGGTGGTTCCGCCCCCGATATCAATCAGGGCTACACCGGCTTCCTTTTCTTCCTGACTCAATACGGCATTGGCCGAGGCCAGGGGTTCCAGGGTAATATTGTCCAGATCCAGGCCGGCACTCTTAATGCACCGTCCTATATTTTTAATTGAAGAGACCTGCCCGACGACCACATGGAAATTGGCCTCCAGACGGCCTCCGTACATCCCGATAGGTTGTTTGATTTCCGCCTGCCCGTCTACCTTGTGTTCCTGCGGAAGTACGTGGATGATCTCCTCTCCGGGAAGCATCACCAATTTGTACACCTGATTACAGAGTTTCTCCAGGTCCTCTTCCCCAATGACTTCTTCCGGATTCGGTCGGGTGATGTAGTCGCTGTGCTGCAGGGAGCGGATATGCTGCCCGGCGATTCCCACAGTGACGGAATCGATTTTAATCCCGGAATTCTCAACGGCCTGGTCAACCGCCTGCTGAATGGACTGAATCGTCTGGGTAATATTATTGACCACCCCCCGATGCACTCCCAGGCTACGGGACCTTCCGATACCGAGAACTTCTATTTTGCCGTACTCGTTTTCCCTGCCGATGATAGCCACAATTTTTGTGGTACCGATGTCAAGACCTACTGAATAATTCTTTTGCTCCATGGCTGCGTTAAATTTTTGTACAAACTACCTGGTTATCAAATTCCAGACTTACTACCTGGTACGACATCAGGGTATTTTCCAGAGTCGCCTGAGCGTAGAAAGCTTTAAAATTCTTAAACTTTTCCCCCAGATCGGAGGTATCCCCGAGACGCACCACAAAGTGCTCTAATCGGAATTTTAAATGGTAATCGGATTCCCCTGCGATATGGATACCAATCACATTCTTGCTGAGAAACGGATCCTGATTTATAAAATTTAAAATCACATAGGCATCCTCGAGGGTTTTGCCGGTGATTTCACCTGTAATGATGGGGACTCGTGCAGAATGACTGGGAGACAAAGGCATTTTCATTCCCTCATCATCAAGGTAAAAGGAATGTGCTCCCGCTACACGACCGATGGGTTTGCGCTGTGTAATTTTTGCGTACAGGTCACCGTCAACAGTAAGATATACTTGGGCATTTTTAACCATATCAGAGGTCTGCAAGACCGACTCTATAGTATTCAAAACTACCCCTTCTTTGGGTGCATTGCGGAGCAGGCCATATTTTTGTATTAACAATTTATTAACCGCACTTTCGGTCAGGTAAAAGTTTTCACCTTCTTCGAAGGCAATGTGCACTTCTTTGATTTTCCGATCTGAACTTCGCACTTCAGAGAATGCATACAGCCCTGTGGTACAGGCTATTAGTCCAATTAATTTTACACTATTCCAGTTAACTCGCATCACGTAAAGCTTTTTTAATGAATTGGGCCTGCTGACCGATATCCCCTGCACCCATGGTGACGAGCACCTGAGGTTTTCGCACCTTGAGTTCAGGAATTAAATCGGCTTTGGAAACCATCTTTTTATTTGTATTCTCAATCTGTTCAAGGAGCCATTGTGAGTCGATCCCGGCAATCGGTTGCTCCCGGGCCGGATAAATATCGAGCAACCAGATCTCGTCAAAACACGAGAGGCTCCGGGCAAAATCACCTCCGAAATCCCGGGTACGGGAAAAGAGGTGGGGCTGAAACACAGCCAGGATCTGCGCTGATGGATAATGCTCCCGCAACGCCTGGTATACCGCATCGATCTCCCGCGGATGGTGGGCATAGTCATCCACATACACCTGCTGCTCCCCTTTGTAGAGTACCGAGAACCTGCGCTCTACCCCCTTAAAGGTTCCCAACCCCCGTAACAGAGGTTCAGGATCTGTCGTTACCTGCATAGCCATGGCAAAAGCGGCTACTCCGTTGAGCAGGTTATGGTGTCCGGGTTTCGAAAAGCGCACCTGACTGAATTCCTGCTGTGGGGTTTTTATCGTAAACTCATACCCGGCTGCATCCTGTCGAAGATCGCGGATGCAGTAGTCTGAATCGTCTTCTATACCATACGTCAGGCCCTGAAGGGGCAGTCCTTTTCGCACCAGCAGGGTGCCTCCTGATTTTAATTTTCCGGCAAACTCCCTGAAAGAATCTTCCAGGGCCGCTCCGGTGCCATAGATGTCCAGGTGATCGGCATCCATGGAAGTGACACAGGCGACTTCAGGGGACAGCCACAGGAACGAACGATCATACTCATCGGCCTCTACTACCGTAAATTCGGTGCCCTCCAATACAAAATTACTACCGAAGTCTTCAGAGACACCCCCCAAAAAGGCGGTGAATCCCAATCCGGCTTCATGGAGCAGATGTGCCAGAATACAGGAGGTAGTGGTCTTCCCATGCGTACCGGCGACGGCCAGACACCGGCTGTTGGTGCTGATCAGACCCAGAACTTCAGCCCGTTTTTTAATCGAAAAATGACCGTTGCGGAAATAGTTCAATTCTGTATGCGAATCGGGAACGGCAGGGGTATAGACCACCAAGGTTCCTTCCGGGGTGCGAAAAGCTTCGGGGATCTGAGCGACCTCATCTTCAAAATGCAGGGCGATTCCTTCGGATTCCAGAGCATCGGTAAGGGGCGTCCGGGTTTTGTCGTAACCGGCGACCGCTTTCCCCAGATGTACAAAATACCGGGCCAGGGCCGACATGCCAATGCCTCCCGCTCCGATAAAGTATATCCGCTCAATATTATTCATCACTCGTGGCTTTATGAAGGAGCATTTCAATTTCATCGACTATAGCCGCCGTGGCCCCGGGTTTTGCCAGTTCTTTAAAGGCGGTCCCCATGGCCCGCATGCCTTCGGGGTTCGCAACCAGCCCCTCAAGTGTTTTTTCGAAGGATTCCTCCAATGCGGATTCCAGCAACATCACGGCCGCATTTTTGGCCACAATGGCCTGTGCATTCTTGCGCTGATGATCTTCAGCCACGTTGGGCGAGGGTATAAATAGCACCGGGGCACCTACCAGGGCGAGTTCCGATACCGATCCTGCTCCGGCTCTTGATATGATCAGGTCCGCCGAGGCCAAAGCCGTGCGCATATTTTTTATAAAGGGAGTGACCTCCACTCCGGGACCGGTGTACTTTTTATAGGTTTGATAATACCCCTTACCGCATTGCCACAGGATCTGAAATCCGAGCTCCTGTAAAAATCCGAGCTCCGACTCGATGAGCTGATTGATCCGTCGGGCACCCAGACTACCGCCCAGGACAACCAGCGTCTTGCGGTCCTCCTGTTGGTTTAAATCCCCTTTGGCCTGTTGTTTGTCAGGCAGGGATTCACATAATTCAGCCCGTACGGGGTTCCCGGTAAACCGGATTTTCGCCTTTGGAAAAAAGCGTTCCATCCCCGGATAGGCTACAAAAATCCTGGCTGCCTTACCCGCCAGCCACTTATTGGTAATCCCGGCAAAGGAATTCTGTTCCTGCAATACACAGGGTATGCCTCTTGAGGACGCCATTCGCAGGGTTGGCCCACTGGCAAACCCCCCGGTACCGATGACCAGATGGGGTTTAAAATCTGTTATGATCGCATTTGCTTTCATCAGGCTCGCCAGCAGTTTCAAAGGAAACAGCAGGTTCTTTAGTGTTATTTTACGCTCCAGTCCGCTAATCCAGAGTCCCTTAATCTCATATCCGGCCTGTGGCACTTTTTCCATCTCCATCCGGTCGCTCGCCCCTACAAAAAGGAACTGGGCCCGGGGATGTCTGCGCCTGAGCTCATCGGCTATTGCGACCGCCGGATATATATGTCCTCCGGTGCCCCCTCCGGAAAGTAAAAACCTATAGTTGTCCACTTAATATCTCCAGAGGGTTCTCCTCTTTGCTTTTATCTGTTACTTCTTCATCCATCCTCGGGTTCCGGCTCGCGCTCAGCACTACTCCAATCGCCATACAGGTCATCCATATGGAGGTACCCCCGCTACTAATCAGGGGCAGGGTCTGCCCGGTTACGGGAAAGAGCTCCACGGCCACAGCCATATTGATCAGGGCCTGAAAAATGATCGGCAGGCCCACGCCCATCACTACCAATTTTCCAAAAACCGAAGTGTTGGCATTGGCCACCACCACAATTCGGAAGAGCAGCAACATGTAGAGGAACATCAATGAAAAACCTCCAAGCAAACCGTATTCTTCGACGATAATGGCATATATAAAATCCGAGGAGCTCTGCGGGAGAAAGTTCTTCATCACGCTTTTTCCTGCTCCATTACCCATTACACCCCCACTGGCAATGGCAATTTTGGCCTTTTCGATCTGATAATCCCCTTCCCCATCCGTTCCATCCCAGAAATGCTCCACCCGGCTCATCCAGGTATCCACCCGATTTGGAAAGACATCTGGAATTGCTTTAGCCAGGAGTATAAAAAGGGCCAAAACCGCCAGGCCTGAGACTACAATACCGATCAGATATTTTAAGGGATATCCCCCCAGAAAACAAAGGGTGAGTATCATGGCAAACAAGATGGCAGCGGTCGAAAAGTTCGCTGGTAAAATCAACAGGAGGATTACGCTCACCGGAAGCCAGAGCGGAATAATACTTTCCTTGAATGAAATTCTGCGATCCCTGATCTTGGATAAATACCGGGCCACGTAGATCATCAGGACAACAGCCGCCAGATTTGATGTTTGAAAGGTTATACCCACAACGGGTAAATGAATCCAACGGCTGGCGTTGGCCCCTTCAATGGTGGTGCCCTGGGCCAGGGTGTAAATCAGTAAAAGAATGACCACGGGCAAGGCGATAATCGAGAGTCCCTTGTAATAATGGGTGGGAATCTTGTGCATGCCATAGATAATTCCAAAGCCCAGAATCAGCAACATCCCGTGTTTCAGCAAATGCCCGATAGTGGTTCCATTGCCGACCACATAGACCAAATTACTACTGGCGCTATATACAGGCAGGAAGGAAAACAGGGCCAAGAGGGCAACCACTGCCCATATAGCTTTATCCCCTTCCAGATGTTGCAAAAACGCCTTCATATTTATAAGGATTGAACGGCTGATTTAAACTGATTCCCACGGTCTTCATAATTCTCAAAAAGGTCGAAGCTCGCACAGGCGGGAGAAAGCAAAACCGTATCCCCCCGTTTGGCAATTTTGTACGCCACTTTTACCGCTTCGGACATGGCATAGGTCTCTACCACCAGATCCACGACGTTCCCAAAGGCTTCTACAATGGGCGTATTGTCCATACCCAGGCATATGATCGCCTTGACTTTTTCCCGCACCAGAGGTAAAAGCGAACGATAATCATTGCCTTTATCTACACCTCCGACGATCCAAACGGTGGGGTTTTTCATGCTCTCCAACGCATAATACGTGGCGTTTACGTTGGTAGCCTTAGAGTCGTTAATGTATTGGACATGCTGAATCTTAAGCACTTTTTCGAGTCTGTGAGGCGCTCCCTGAAAAGTGGCTACGCTCTGGCGAATCGTCTCTTTGCGAATACCCAGCAATTGCGCCACCGTAGCAGCGGCCATTGTGTTCTTTACATTGTGTTGCCCTTCAAGGGCGAGGGAATCCGTGTTCATCTTCAATACATTATTATTCGTTCGTATTTCAATTTGGTTCTCGTTGAGCATGCCGCCTTTTTCAAGGCGTTTTTCAAGGGTCTGAGGCCAGGTCTGCGGTCGTATGGCATCCGGATCAATTTCACGTGCCAGCACCGGGTCATCCAGATCGTAAATAAAATGATCGGCCTCGGTCTGATTCTCAAAAACCCGCAGTTTGGATCGGATGTACAATTCCATCTGATATGCGTACCGATCCAGGTGATCCGGGGTGATGTTGGTGATCACCGAGATATGCGGGTGAAAATCCCGAATCCCATCGAGTTGAAAGCTGCTGACTTCGAGTACATAATACTCCCGGGGCTCCCGGATGACTTTTAAGGCAAAGCTGTCTCCGATATTCCCTGCCAAACCCACATCCAAACCACCTTCTTTCAAGAGATGGTAGGTGAGCATGGCCGTGGTGGTCTTGCCATTACTTCCGGTAATTGCGATCAGTTTTGCCGGGGTATACCAACTTCCGAATTCGATCTCTGAGATTACGGAAATCCCCGCCTGTTGTATCGCAACCACAATGGGCGCCGTATCCGGGATCCCCGGACTTTTTACGCACAGCCCTGCGGTAAGTAGTCTGGCCTCACTATGTCCGCCTTCTTCCCACTCAATTTCATGCTGTAAAAGAACGTTCTTGTATTTTTCACCAATTGAGCCGAAGTCTGAAACAAATACTTCGTACCCTTTTTGTTTTCCTAATAGTGCGGCCCCCACACCGCTCTCTCCGGCGCCCAGTATGGCCAACCTTTCTCTGCTCATTACCTAATTTTCAAGGTCACAATGGTGATAATGGCCAGCAGGATTCCAACGATCCAGAACCGGGTTACAATTTTACTCTCGTGGTATCCCTTTTTCTGATAGTGATGATGCAGGGGCGACATGAGAAAAACACGTTTCCCTTCTCCATATCTTTTTCTGGTGTACTTGAAATAAGAAACCTGTATCATCACAGAAAGGGATTCTGCGAAAAATATCCCGCACAGGATGGGAATCAGCAACTCCTTGCGAACAATCAGGGCGATAACCGCAATGACCCCTCCAATAGTGAGACTCCCCGTATCCCCCATAAAGACCTGGGCCGGGTAGGCGTTATACCATAAAAACCCAATCAGGGCACCCACAAAGGCGGTGATAAAAACGACGAGCTCTCCTGCCCTGGGAATAAAAAAGATGTCCAGGTAGTCCGAAAAGATGATATTCCCTGAAACCCAGGCAAAAATTCCGAGGGTCAAAACGATAATCGCAGAGGAACCTGCCGCGAGGCCGTCAATACCATCGGTGAGATTGGCTCCATTGGATACTGCGGTGACAATGAAAATCACAATGGGAATAAACAAAAGCCAGGCGTACTGCTCAGCCCCCTCGCCCATCCAACCGATCCAATGGGCATAGTCGAGCTGGTTGTTCTTAAAAAAAGGCAAGTTGGTCACCAGGGACTTGACTTCGCCCCCCTGCACCTGCTCGAGTCGATACTCCGTGGTTATAACCGAATAATTCTTTTCCCGTACGGTGACGTCGGGATGAAAATAGAGGGTCGCTCCGACAATAAGCCCGAGGACCACCTGCCCGAGGACCTTGAATCGCCCCTTTAACCCTTCTTTGTTCTTTTTAAAGATCTTGATGTAATCATCTATAAAGCCAATGACCCCCATCCAGAGCATGGTTACGATCAGCAGAATGACGTAGATATTGTCTAAACGGGCAAAAAGCAAGACCGGAATCAGCGTAGCAAAAATGATGATGATCCCACCCATGGTAGGAGTACCCGCTTTTTCCTGTTGGCCGGCCAGGCCCAGATCGCGAACGGTTTCCCCAACCTGTTTGCGCTGCAGCATGCGGATGATTCGTTTGCCGTATACCGTAGCCAGAACAAGGGACAAGAGTACCGACATCCCCGCCCTAAAGGTGAGAAACTGGAAAAGCGAAGCCCCGGGAACCTGGTACTGATTTTCCAAATACTCAAACAGGTAATACAACATCTGTCCTTTACTTTTATTAGTTCAGGCCTGAGCACTCAGGCATTGGCCTCTTGTTTTTCTAATTCTTCCCTGACGATCTGATAGTCGTCAAAATCGCGACGCACCCCTTTTATTTCCTGATAGGTTTCATGCCCTTTCCCGGCAATCAGAATGATGTCACCGGAGGATGCTAATTTGCAGGCTGTGCGAATGGCCTGTCTGCGATTCTCTATGGAAATGATTTTTCGACTGTTCTGGGCCTCCACCCCGCCTTCCATTTCCCGGATAATCGTCCCGGGATCTTCAGATCTGGGATTGTCTGAGGTGAAAATGGCCGTATCGCTCATCTGAGAAGCAATATGCCCCATAACCGGACGCTTAGACTTGTCACGATCACCACCACACCCCACTACGGTGATGACGTTTTCATTTCCAGTCCTCAACGTGTTGATTGTTGTCAACACATTTTTAATTGCGTCCGGCGTGTGGGCATAATCGACAATTGCCGTAACCTTATTTTTTGAAACAAAATGCTGAAAGCGGCCGTCGACATTTTGCAACTGGCTGATGCCCTGCAATATCTCCATAGACTCAAGCCCCAATAAGCTGGCTGTCGCGTAGATCGCCAGGATATTATAGGCATTAAAGGCCCCGATGAGTTTTGTCCAGACCTCGTGTTCTCCGATTTTAAGCAGCTGGCCGTCTAATTGTTGTTCCAGGATTTGAGCCCTGAAATCCCCGTAGGTCTTCAGGGCATATGTGAATTTTTGCGCCCGGGTATTCTGAATCATGACCAGACCGTTCTTGTCATCTGCATTGGTAAGCGCAAAAGCCTGCTTGGGCAGGCCGTCAAAAAGTTTTTTCTTGGTATCCCTATAGGCCGCGAAGGTCTTGTGATAGTCCAGGTGGTCGTGAGAGAGGTTTGTAAACACGGCTCCTTCAAAATGCAGCCCTTCTGCCCTGCGCTGGGCAATTCCATGAGAACTGACCTCCATAAAACAAAACTCCACACCCGCCTGATTCATCAGCGCCATATGCCTGTTGATCGTCAGGGCGTCCGGGGTGGTTAATTTTGTTTCGTATTCCACATCGTCCACCAGTATGCGAATGGTGCTGATCAGGCCTACCTTATACCCCGCCATTTTAAAGAGCTGGTATAAAAGGGACGTGACCGTGGTTTTGCCATTGGTTCCGGTGACGCCGACCAGCCTGAGATTCTTTGAAGGGTTGCCATAAAAATGAGAGGCCATAACCGCCAGGGCCTGCTGACTATCCGGCACTTCCACATAGGTCACTTCATCCCTCAGGGTTTCAGGAATGCGCTCGCAGATGACGGCCCTGGCACCCATTTCAACCGCCTTTTCCACAAAGCTGTGTCCATCGGCCTCAGTGCCACTAATAGCTACAAAAACGTCACCGGACTGAATACTCCTGGAATCAAAACAGAGTTCGCGAACCCCGATCGCGGTGGATCCGCTGACCGCCCTTATAGAAACTCCAAACAACAAGTCCTTGAGCTGCTTCATGAGAGTTCCAATATGATTTTCGTTACTCCCTTCAGATTGGTCCCCTTGGAAACCGATTGTTTTTTCACCTTGCCATTCCCACGAATTTCAACTTCCACCCCGAGATTTTCCAGCAGGGATACGGCATCCATCCCACTCATCCCCTCCAAATCGGGAACCTCCTCAAATTGCTTTTGTGCCAGGGTGTAATACCCGGAATACTGTTGCTCCAAACTGGAAGACGCTACCGCCAGGTGCTTCAGACGGGTCTCCACAGGCTTGTTCGAAGTGATTTTGCTCGCCACGGAGCTGAATACCGGACCGGCTACATCCGCCCCGTAATATCCCACGCTCTTATCGGGTTCATGTATGACTACGATACAGGAATACTGCGGGTCATCAGCGGGAAAATAACCTGCAAAAGTGGAAATATATCCCAGTTTATCCGGGTCCTTCGAAGCGTAATTTTTCTGGGCGGTACCTGTTTTACCTGCCAGGGATAAAAACGGAGATTCCAGACCGTGTCCGGTCCCGTCAGGACTGGCCACGACATTCCGCAGTAGTTGTTGTACTTTTTGAACAGTCTGCTGTGAACAAATAGCCGGGTTGAGCACCTCTTTTTCAAAGCGGGTTACCGTCCGGTTCCACTCCCGAACTTCTTTTATAAGTCTGGGACGCACCAGTTCTCCATCATTGGCAATGGCGTTGTAAAAGGCCAGGGTTTGCAAGGGTGTAAGGGACACTTCGTATCCATGAGACATCCATGCCAGGGAAATACCCGACCATCCTTTTTCACCCGGACTCCTTAGCACCGGCACACCCTCCCCTTTAATGGGCATACCGAGCTCCTGGTCCAACCCCATAGCCCGAAGACGATCGGTAAATTCTGAGGGATTGTCCTTATAATTTTCGTGAATCATTTTGGCAAAGGCCGTATTGGAGGAAACCTCAAAAGCCTTACCCACGCTGATTTCCCCATAACCCCCCCTGCGGGAATCCCGCACGACGCGATCGTAAATCCTCCAAATGCCTTTTTCAGTATCGACCACCGTCCCGGTATCGAGTTTCCCATCTTCCATAGCCGCTACCAGAGACATCAGTTTAAAGGTAGATCCGGGCTCGTGGGATTCACCAATGGCGTAATTCAAGCGTTCGTAATAGGTATCCTGTTCGGTGCGTCCGAGATTGCTGATTGCTTTAATCTCCCCGGTGGCGGTCTCCATGACAATCACACTGCCGTGTTCTGCCTTGTAGTGTTCCAATTGCGCGAGAAGGGCGTGATGTGCAATGTCCTGGATATTGATATCGATCGTTGAGATCACGTCATAGCCATCCTGAGGCTCAATGATATTATCCAGACCGATGGGCTTCCACTGTCCTTTGGCGATTTTTTGTTTTAACCGCTTGCCTTCAATACCCCGGAGGTAGCGACCGAAGGCGCCTTCCAACCCTACCCGGGTGGCATATCCGTTCTCGTCAAATCGCTCGTAACCTACACTGCGTTCGGCAATTTTTCCCAGGGGATGTTCCCGGACGATTTTCTGCTCGGTAATGATACCGCCCTTATAAGGCCCTAACTTAAAAAGGGGAAACTCTTTAACAGCCTTATACTGCGAATAATCCAGATTCCGTGCGATCAGGGCATAGCGATCTTTGGAAGCCCGGGCTTTCCTCAAAACACGCTCATAGTGCGCTGCTGGCTTTCCAAGCATTTCAGACAGGGCGTTGGAAAGCGGTCCCACACCCGCTTCAAAATTGGCCGCAGAAACCGTGACGGCGTCAAATCGGATCGTATATCGGGATACAGAAGTGGCCAGCAGGCTGCCGTCTTCCGAATATAAGTTGCCCCGGGTAGGTTCGATGGTAAACATCTTTTCGGTGCGTTGCATAGCCAGCTCCCGGTACTTATCGCCATCTGCGGTTTGAATATTGACCATTTTAAACATGACGGCCAGTGCAAAGAGGAACATCCCTCCGGCAACCAGATACAAGCGAATCAATATGTGTTTTGGGGTAAAGGACACGGCTAGGGTTGGGTTTTTGCAACAATTATTTTTACTGGGGGGGATTCCGCAGGCAGGAGTCCCTTTGGAGAGACGTTTTCGCGGATGGTCGATTCCAGTTTGAGGCGTTGAACTTTGGAGCGGACTTCTACAAATTCGCTCCGCAGTTGCCTTACTTCCTCATTTAAGGCGGCTATATCGTGTACTTTGCGGTCCGCAGAATGCGAACTGGCAATCATTACGGTTGCCAGCAGGGATACAAAAACAATAAAAAGCCAGTTTCTGGGAGCATCCCCACTCACCAGAAACCGTCCTTTAAGCAAGGCTACCAGGTTCTTTTTCATTGGTTATTTATTGGTTTTTATCTCGATTCGTTCTCCAACACGCAAACGGGCACTGCGCGCACGCGGGTTGGAACTGACTTCTTCCGCTGATGGTGTGACTGGCTTGCCAATGGCCTTAAAAGGGGTCATGGGGTTTCCGTAAAAATCAGTGGACACCACACCTTCAAAATTTCCACTGCGGATAAACCGTTTTACCATTCGATCCTCCAGGGAATGATAGCTTATAAGGCTAAGTCTTCCTCCAGTGCGCAGCAGTTCAACAGACTGCAAAAGCAATTCCTCCAGGGCCGTCAATTCCTGATTGACCTCTATCCGGATGGCCTGATAGGCCTGTGCCAATCCCTTGTGCTCTTTTCCACGCTGCAGGAAAGGCCTCAGAATTTCATTGAGCGCACCTGTGGATTGAATAGGTGCCTGGGCTCTGGCTGCTGCGATTGCCCTTGCCATGGCCCCTGCCCGCTTCAATTCTCCGTAACGGAAAAACACCTCCCGCAGCCGCGCCTCGGGATAGGTGTTTACCAGATCCCGGGCAGACAGTGCTTCTTTTTGATTCATCCGCATGTCCAGATCGGCATCAAAACGCGTCGAAAAACCGCGATCCGCCTGATCGAACTGATGCGACGATACTCCGAAATCCCCGAGGATTCCATCAACTTTCAGAATGCCATAGAACTTCAAATACTGTCGTATAAACCTGAAATTGGCGCTGATCAATTCAAAGCGACTGTCATCAGGTCGGTTGGCCCGGGCTGCTTCATCCTGATCAAAGGCAAAAAGCCTGCCCTGTGGCCCTAAACGTTTTAATATCTCTGCACTGTGTCCGCCTCCTCCGAAGGTGACGTCCACATAAACACCGTTTTCTCGAATCGCGAGCCCCTCCACGGTTTCATGGAGCAATACCGGCCTATGATACGGTGTCTCCATCATCCCCCATCACCTCTTCAGCCAGATCGGCGAAATCAGATGCCGTTTCTTCCAGCACCTGCTCATACGCCTCCTTATCCCAGATTTCTATAATATTGATTGCCGAACTCAGCACGACATCCCTGCGAATTCCCGCCACCGCCATAAGGTTTTTTGGGATCAGCAAGCGCCCTGTGGCATCAATTTCCACTAGCTTTACCCCTGCAGTGAAACGGCGAATAAAATCGTTGTTCTTCTTTTTGAAGCGATTCTTCCGGTTCATTTGGGCCATGAGTATATCCCATTCCGACATCGGATACAGTTCCAGACAAGGCTGGAAGACCGATCGCTTGATGACAAAGCCCTGATTCAGGAAGGGAACCATCTGATTCTTCAGGGCAACCGGCATCATTACGCGCCCTTTGGCATCGGCTTTACACTCATATGTCCCTATGATAGAGGTCACAAAAGGAGGGTTGAATTGTTAATTAAAACTCAAATATATAGAAATTATTACCACATTTTACCACAAAAACCCACTTTGTTCACAATTTTAACCCTTTCGCCCCCCTTCCTTACCCATCCTGGAAAGAATACCAACTGTGTATCCCCAATAAGCGCGCACCATAGGGGACACAATTCCCGGCAAGACCGACCGAATCTCAGCATGCCCTACAGATTGCCATTAGGTGGAAATGTCTATATTTGCCAACTAAAATGCAGCCATAAACCCCATGGGAAATCAGATTACTACAGAAGGCAACTACCGGTACATTGAAACCGGTGAAGGCACTCCCCTGATTATCTTACACGGACTGATGGGAGGGCTGAGTAACTTTCAGGGGGTAACGAGTTACTTCCCTGAGAAAGGCTATAAGGTTCTGGTTCCTGAACTTCCGATATACGGGATGCCACTGCTGAAAACCAATGTCAAGAGTTTTGCAAAATACCTCGAGCGGTTTATAGAGTTTAAGAAGCTGAACGACGTCATCCTTTTGGGAAATTCCCTGGGTGGTCATATTGGATTGCTCCACACCAAACTCTATCCGGATATGGTCAAAGCACTGGTGATTACAGGAAGTTCGGGCCTGTATGAAAGCGCCATGGGCGATGGCTATCCCAAGCGGGGCGACTACGAGTTCATCAAAAAAAAGGCGGAAGATGTCTTTTACGACCCCAAAGTTGCCACCAAAGAAATTGTCGATGAAGTCTTCGCCACAGTTAACGACCGGATGAAGTTGGTGAAGACGCTCTCGATTGCCAAAAGCGCCATCCGCCATAATATGGCAAAAGACCTGCCTAAGATGGACACCCCCACCTGTATCATCTGGGGAAAAAACGATTCAGTGACTCCGCCCAATGTCGCTGAAGAATTTCACGAACTGCTTCCGGATTCGGACCTGTTCTGGATTGATAAATGCGGGCATGCGCCTATGATGGAACATCCCGAGGACTTCAATACCATACTTTACGACTGGTTGCAGAAACGCAATTTCTAAATCATCCCCGGTGCAGCGGGCTGCAAATCATTCGCATATCTCTTAATAGTGTCTTATGAAGATCACCTCAGCTGAGTTTCTTTGCAGCAATACAGATGTCGGTAAGTGCCCTTCAGAGCCACTGCCTGAGTACGCCTTTATCGGGCGCTCGAATGTGGGTAAGTCATCCCTTATCAATATGTTAACCCAGCGCAAAGGACTGGCCAAGACCTCGGGCAGACCGGGCAAAACCCAGTTGATCAATCACTTCAGGATCAATGACAACTGGTTCCTGGTGGACCTTCCGGGATACGGGTACGCCCGTACTTCCAAAAAGGATAAAGCGCGCTTTCAAAAATTCATCACCCGGTATTTTACCGAACGCAAGCAACTCCTAAATGCCTTTTTACTCATAGATATTCGCCACGCTCCCCTTCCCATCGATCTGGAATTTATGGAATGGCTCAATACCAAAGGAATTCCTTTTTCTTTAGTGTTTACAAAGGCGGACAAACTAAAACCAGGTGCTCGGGAGGAAGCTCTTGAAAAGTATTTTGATCAGATGCGGGGAGTCGGATGGATTGAAATACCGCCGTATTTTGTGACCTCGTCCTCAAAAACGATTGGGGGAAAAGAACTTCTGGATTACATTGAAAATATCAACGTAAGCTTTCGGGCGGCCCAATCGTAAATCGGGCAAACGACAGGGGGTACCCCCTCCCCCGGCACCCAAATTATCGCCAGTGCCCGCAAATTCAAATCACTTTTACTTTTAAATCTCTGAATCTGACCCCCGGCCTGAAATTTTCGTTTTCAGGGTGTCGATCAGTTCCTCAAGTGTCGTAATTTCCTCAAAATTCTCTGCTTTCAGCAAGGCGTGCCATTGGCCCTTGTAAAGCTCGAGAACCAAAGGGTACTTCCCTGGAAGACTTACCGGAATGCCCGAGTTTTGTAATGTGTCCCGGTAGTAGAAATACGCAGGACGTTCAAAATCTTCAAGAAAATTCTTCCACGCCCGCTTGGCAGAGCTAAACCCATGTGTTAACTCACAGAGCCTGCAGGAATAGGTTTCAGGACTGATCCATTTATGCAAACTATCCCTGACCGCGTTGAGCATGCCCGCATCAGCATTCCAGACAAAGACCAAACTGCCTTCGGGATACTCCTTATTTACGGGTTTTGACTTTTGCATATTCCATAGGTTAAAAAATGTCTGCTGGTTTTCTGCAGCGGGACAAATTATCTTTTTCCTGGGGCTAAAGGGGTATATCCCCAGGATACATTCTAATTCCTTTAACCTTTTCTTATCATCAGAACGCACCCCTGATTTGTATCTTGACCCTTCAAAAGTAAATAACCTGTTGCACATGAAGAAAGTCTTCCATCCCGCTGCGAGCCGGGGCCATGCCAACCATGGTTGGCTCGAGAGTTATCACAGTTTTAGTTTTGCAAATTACTACGATCCCGAGCGGATGCAATTCGGCACCCTAAGGGTATTGAATGACGATCGCGTGGCGCCGGGCATGGGATTTGGCACCCATTCCCATAACAATATGGAGATTATATCCATCCCGCTCCGGGGAGATCTTGAACATAAAGACAGCATGGGCAACACGACCGTGATCCGGGAAGGGGATGTTCAGGTCATGAGCGCCGGAACGGGTGTAAACCACAGTGAGTATAATAAGAACAAGTATCGGGATGTCGCCTTTCTCCAAATCTGGATTCTCCCCAACAAGGCTAATGTAGCCCCCCGATACGACCAGATCACGCTCGACCCGGCCACCCTGAAGGAGCAATGGCACACCCTCCTGGGCCCTGAAGGCAAACACAATGGCCTTTGGATTCATCAGGATGCGTGGCTTCATATGGGTGATTTTAAAAATGGAGTTCGCGTTCCATACAAAATCCGGGGAACGGGAAACGGGCTTTACATCTTTGTTCTGGAAGGAAAGGCCACGGTAGAAGGGGAAACGCTGGAGCGCCGGGACGCCCTTGGCATTTGGGACTTTGAAAGTATTGAATTCCAGATGGAAAATGACAGTAGAATTTTATTGATAGAGGTTCCCTTTTCAAATTGATCCGTGAAGTTTTAGGACGAAAAAATGAGTTTTATCATGTCATTTCTCACCTTGGAGCGTTAGATTTACCTTGGTTTTTAACGCAGACTCCCTTTACCACATGAATAAAACGATCCTGGTCCCTTATGATTTCTCAGAAGCCTCTGAATACGGAGTTCAATACGCCATTGATTTTGCCTCCTCCCGCCCGGGTCTGGATTTGCGGTTTTGTCTGATCGGAGCGCGGGAAGATGCGGAGCAGTTTGCTGCGGGTAAGAAAAAGATCGAAAAACAAATTACCAAAAAGTTTCGCGGAACCCTTTCCTGGACCGCGCTGATCCCCGGATCAGTTAACGGTTTGCTGGAGAAATGTAGGGAAGACAAAGTATATATGGTCATCATGGGCACCGCTGGCTCGGCTCAGGAAAATGCGAATACCAAAACAGCGGAAATGGTACTCAAGGCGGAATTTCCGGTGTTGGTGGTTCCTGCCAATACTGTTGACGAATTTAAACTCTCCAAAATTGCCCTGGTGTTGGGCCATAATGAAATCGACGATCCGAATTTACTCCATACCCTGTTGGAAGTCTCCCGCAGGTTTAACGCCTCGGTCACTGTACTGACCATCGCCGGCGAATCCGAAAACTTTGGGTATACGGAAGAGGAAGAGCGCAATGAACACCTGTTGGAATACTACCTGGAATCGTTCTATTCCCACCATGTCTACATAAAAAATAAAGATGTCGTCGAAGGGATTTTTGATTATATCGATGCGCACGATATTGATATGATTGCTATTCTTCCCAACAATCACGTTAAGAAAGGAACACCTTCCGAAGGCCGCCTGACCCGAATCTTAGCCCAGCAATCTAAAACGCCGCTTCTCGCTATTGAGCACTAATTTGTTATCCTTTCAAGATTGCCCCACCACCCGTTGGATTGACGAATAACGCAATGCCGTTGTCTTTGTCGTGAAATCCGTCTTTTGAACCTGTCCTAAGCTCCGGCCTGCCAAATATTATGTATTTTCGGCTCGTTTTTAACCCATCGAAAATATGAATACCTCCTCTGAATATGCCACCTGGCATCATCCCTATAAGCCCGCTCGCAAATACAATAAGCGGGTTGCTTATTTTAGTATGGAATACGGCATTGATCAGGGCCTGAAGATATATTCCGGTGGACTTGGGTTTCTGGCAGGGTCCCATCTGCGTTCGGCGTATGACCTGAAGCAGAACATGATTGGCGTAGGTATACTATGGAAATACGGATATTACGACCAGGAGCGGGCCGAAGACCAGACCATGATCGCGCGCAGGATCGAAAAACGATATAGTTTTCTGGAGGATACCGGTATCGAAGTACGCATTACTATAGGGGGGAATCCGAATGTACGTGTGCGGGCTTACATTCTCAAACCTGAAGTCTTCGGAACCGTCCCCCTCTATCTGCTTTCTACCGACCTGCCTGAGAACGATTACCTCTCCCAAACCATAACAGACAATCTCTACGACTCTAATGACGAAACGCGTATTTCTCAAAATATCGTCCTTGGGATTGGCGGGGCAAAGGTGGTTCAGGCGCTGGGCGGGGCTGACAAATACCACCTAAATGAAGGTCATGCCCTTCCGGCTTTCTATCATTTGAAGGATCATGGATCAGACCCTTCCCAGTTCGTTTTTACCACCCATACCCCGGAACAGGGCGGCAACGTGGTCCGAAATGGGTATCACCTTAATGCGCGTGGATTCTTTGGCCGCACCCTCACAGGACCTGAACTCCAGAGGGAACTGGTTGGAGATGGTTTGAATTATACAGTATCGGCTCTGCGTCTGGCCCAAAAAGCGAATGCCGTCTCAAAACTGCACGGGGAAGTGGCCCGGGACATGTGGAAGCCTTTTGACCTCCATCCAAAAATATCCCATATAACCAATGCACAACACCCGGGGTTCTGGACGGATGAAACCCTTGAAAAGGCCTTTAGTCAAAACAAAGTGCGATCTTTTCAGAACCGGAAAAAAGAATTAAAAAAACAACTTTTTAAAGAAGTCCTCAACCAGACAGGCACCCTTTTGGATCCGGATGTGTTGACAGTGGTTTGGGCGCGCCGTTTTGCCGCATACAAACGACCCGACCTCTTGTTGTACGATTTCCAGAGATTCCTCAAACTCCTGGAAAGACCCGGACAACCCCTTCAGATTATTTGGGCAGGAAAACCCTATCCTACGGATTTTAATGCCATCAACACTTTTAACCGCCTGGTGGAAGTCAGTGCAAATTCTCCGAATCTCGCGGTACTCACCGGATACGAAATTGCATTGTCCCGAGCCCTGAAATGCGGGTCGGATATCTGGCTGAACACCCCCAGGATTACGCGGGAGGCCTCTGGCACGAGTGGGATGACCGCCGCGATGAACGGTTCGTTGAACCTGTCGATCAATGATGGATGGATTCCCGAGTTTGCCAAACATGGAAAAAATGCCTTTGTCCTGCCTTCGGTCGATCCGGGCCAGCCTATTTCTGTACAGGATGAACGGGATAGTCAGCATTTATACAACATGCTCGAGAATGAAGTGCTGCCCATGTATTACACCAATCCCAAGCGATGGATGGAACTGGTCTTTGAGGCTAAGTCTGCCGTAGACCCTAACTTTTCAAGTCATCGAATGGCCGAACAATATTACACGGAACTGTACAACGCATAGGGTTCTGGGCATCGGGGAAAGAACACTGAGTTCCATTCAGGCTTTACGCTCTACCCGATCGTAAAGGGTTGTCCGGTGCTCTGCAAGGCGGCGAACCACAATTCCCCCTCAAGATCGATCTTCTTCCGATGCTGCACAACCTCCTCGATCGGCAGATAGACCAGCTGGTTGTTTAATAAACCAACCACAAACCGGGTTTTACCCGCCATGGCCCCGTGTACGGCCTGATAGGCCAGTCGATTACAAAATATACTGTCACTGGCATTCGCAGGTGCTGAACGGATAATATAGCTGGGGTCGATATACTTAATGGTGACTTCGGTTTTATTCGCTTTAAAGTGAGCTGCAATTTCGGCGTTCAGAAATACCCCGATATCCTTGTGTTTGATATTTCCCGAGGCATCGCGAATCTCAGAATCGCTTTTGATCAAATGTTGACCGGCCCCTTCGGCCACCACAATAACCGCGTGGTGTTTGGCCTTTAACCTGCGCTCAAGCAAATCCAGCAATCCATTTTCCCCTTTGAGTTGAAAAGGCAGTTCGGGGACCAGTAAAAAATTTACCTCAGGCATGGCCATAGCGGCCGAGGCCGCGATAAAGCCGCTATCCCTCCCCATCAATTTAACGATAGCTATTCCGTTGTATGCTCCCTTGGCCTCATTATGGGCATCTCTGATAATCGGGGAAGCTACATCATAGGCCGTTTCAAATCCAAACGACTTGTCGATCAGATCAATATCGTTGTCAATGGTTTTGGGAATTCCGATCACTGAGATATCCAATCCCCGGGTCTCAATTTCCCGACCAATGGCCTCACACCCCCTGAGCGTCCCGTCACCTCCTATGGTAAAGAGCATATCTATCCCGAGGCGCACCAGGGTATCTACAATATCTGAAGGTTCCTGTCCCCCCCGGGAGGAGCCCAGGATGGTGCCCCCGAACTGATGTATATCTCTTACCTTATCTGGAGTAAGCTCGTGATAGGGGTGGGTGTTTTCAGGTCCCAATCCCTGGTATCCGTAGGGTATCCCTATGATTCTGCGGACTCCGTAGAAATAATGAAGGCCCATGACCAGGCTTCGGATCACATTATTGATGCCGGGGCATAATCCGCCACAGGTTACTATCGCCGCTGTTGTGTTGGCCGGGTCAAAAAATATTTTTTTTCTCGGACCGGCCTTCTCAACAGCTAACGGTTCTGTACCCTCATGCAGAGCTTGCGTATACACCTCCAAACTCGTTTTAAAGACGATTTTCTGGGCATCCGTAACAAAATTAAAGAGCTGATCGCCCGGATTGCTGCTCAAAGGCAAAGGGGACAAACGCGTTGCGGAGCCCAGGGTACGTATTTTAAATGGATCTTTTTTCATAACATAATCCTTCTTTAAGGAAAAAATCGAAACAGGATAAAAGGGGTGTTTCTGCTCTTAAGAGTCTGTTCCGCCAAGCTCCAGTTTTTCGGCAAAGTAGTCACAAAAATCCCGCATTGTCGCGGTCATTTTCTCATCCTGGGTGGCCTTCATAAACGTATCGGATAAAGCGACCAGGGTTTGGTGAAAGAAAACCTTCATCTCATCCAGAGGCATGTCTTTGGTCCAGAGGTCAATTTTCAGAGATTCTTTATTGGCGTGGTCCCAAACGGAAAGCAGCATGGCTTTGGCCTCCTGATTTTCGATACCCCCATCCTCAGCAGACCAGGTGAGGGCTTCGGGAACCCTGTTTTCATCGAGGATTACTTTCAGGCTGATTTCTGAGGAGTGTTGTTGTTTTGGCATATTACTTTCGCGGTTTATAGTTGGACTCTTTAAAGAGTTCTTCTTCAGGAATGGCAAGGAGCTCCTGCAGTTCCATTTCGTTCTGTTCCATAAAGGACCGCACAATTTGCCATCCGATATACTGCCCGATACGCCCGGGAGATTCATTGTCCAGAACCAGGCCGAATTTACTAAAGGGCGCCGGCTGAAGAAAACGCGGCTCCAGTTTTTTATCCGTACTGTAGAGCAACTCCCGTTCGATAAAATACCGCCACACCTGATTCTCATTGTCCCTGGCCCATTGCATTTCTGCAGCTGAATATTTAATCTTAACGGAATCCGCAGCCAGAGGCATCAGTTTATCTTTCAAATACAAGCTCTTCCCGTAATGGACCATCTGCGCCAGAAAGCTTCGGTCCACAGGCCGGGGCACTGTGTTTTCACAAAAGTCATGAGCCACATCAGTGATCATAAACGCCGGATCGAGTTCTTTCGCAACGAAGTTTGGAAGCCCCTCATAAAATTTATGATCCGGTCCCAGATAATTATCCAGGCCTATAAGAAGGAGGGAATCTGTTAAGATCACCTTGTTTTTGTAGTCCACATTGGACGTAATGGTCAGCACCTTTTCAGGCACGGGAGCCTGAGGAAAATAATAGGCGACATGTTTAAATAAAAGTTCCAGCTCGGTCTCATAGGGTCCAAAGTCGGGAAAGGAGGCCTTAACCTCTTTCCTGAGTTGTTGTTGCAGTGTATCGGACATCGTTGCGATCCAAACCGAATCTGGAAATTGCTCCGGAAACAAATACGGGTAAGTCTTTTTAAGGGTGGGAAGATCCTCCGGGCCCGAAGCATCGAAAAGGAGATCAAACCGGATGGTCTCGAGAGAAACCGGGATTTTCAGAATTTCCTCAGGAACTCCGGGCTGTGGACCGGCACACTGAGTATAAAGGATTAACAGCGCTATGGCGATTAGCTTCCTCGGGAGCAACCCAACAATTCCTTTCAAGGCTTTCTTATTTAGGGATCAGATGCTATTTTTACGAAACAAAGGTATCCATTTTCCAACTCAATCCGAAGACCTATGCAAACAGAAAAAGTAATAGACCATATTACAGACTGGCTGAAATCCTATGCACGGCAAGCGGGAATGCGCGGGTTTGTCATTGGCGTTTCCGGAGGCATAGACTCTGCCCTGACCTCCACCCTGTGCGCCCGTACCGGACTGGAGTTGCTGTGTTTGGAAATGCCCATTCACCAATCTAAATATCAGGTCAGCCGTGCGGCAAATCATATTTTCTGGCTCAAAGAGAACTACCCGAATGTGCGATCCGAATGGGTGGATCTGACCCCCGTCTTCGACGGACTTCTGGAGGTTTTCCCATCGGTGGAAAATGAAGAAGACCGCCTGATGTCCCTGGCCAACACCCGGGCAAGGCTGCGTATGACCTCTTTGTATTACTTCGCCGCCCTGCAAAAGCTCCTTGTGGCAGGAACAGGCAACAAAGTAGAGGATTTTGGCGTGGGCTTTTTTACAAAATACGGGGATGGAGGGGTAGACCTGAGCCCTATTGCAGACCTACTGAAAACAGAAGTCTATGAATTGGCGACCTTTCTGGGTATTCATAAGGAGATCCTGGAAGCCCCGCCCACCGATGGACTCTGGGGAGATGACCGGACGGATGAGGACCAGATCGGGGCCTCATACCCGGAATTGGAGTGGGCTATGGAAATGGACGCCAAAGGCCAAAGCGCCCAGGATTTTGAAGGGCGTCAACGTGAGGTTTTTGAAATCTATAAAAAATTCAATACCGTTAATCGACATAAAATGCTTCCCATCCCGGTCTGCACAATTCCCGAATCCCTCAAAATTACCTCTTAGCTAACAATCAGGTCATTATCTCGAAAAATAAACGTCCTTTTCCGCGGCATCGGAAATTTATGGACACCTTTGTTATTCCCCTGATAGCATCTGTTTTCCGGGGGAGTCTGTTACAGACTACTCATATTTTCAGCAAAAGCAATTGACAATGATCAAAGCAATCGTCGCGGACAACCACCCCATTGTCCGATATGGTATCCACGCACTCCTCAGAGGAGCAGAAGATATTAGGATCATCGGAGATGTCCCCACCACAAACGCATTATTTGAAATGCTCAGGGAACAGACCCCTGATGTCATCATCATGGAACTGGACCTCCCGCAAATCAATGGTATCGCAGCCTTGCGTTACATAAAAGAAGAATATCCTGAAGTAAAAGTCCTGATCTATAGCGGTCAGTCTGAAGATGTTTATGCCTTGAGTACCATCCGGGCAGGTGCCAGTGGCTACCTTTCTAAGACTTCTGATGCAGAAAACCTGGCGGTGGCCATCAAAAAAGTAGCCCGGGGGAGTATGTTTATCACCAATGAACTGGCGCAGCGCCTGGCCTTTGACCAGGGCAGTAAAAAACCGCGCCGTTTTTTCCGAAAACTGTCGACGCGGGAAGTAGAAGTCCTTAAAATGCTCGCCAGTGGCAAAAGGAATAAAGAAGTTGCTCTGGGCCTGAACCTCAACGAAAAAACCGTCAGCACATACAAGGCTCGCCTGATGAAAAAACTCAATGTCGACAATATGGTAGACCTGCTCCAACAGGCCAAAGCCCTCGAGCTGTATTAGTACCGCCCTTTATCTGCAGTGCCCTTTTATATACGCTCTGAATCTACCTGTTTTCTCAGGAAAGTACCCGGTTCAGCTTTGTATTCAGCAATTTATTGAGCTGAAGGTAATTCACGATCTCCTCCAGGACTTCCGTATGGTCATCCGTCGGGGCGCCTTCTGTTTTCTGCTGCAGGGCCTCAATACGCTTTTTAATCAGGTAGCATCTGAGGGAAAGAATGGTTTCACTTACCAGTTGAGCCACTGAATTCTTTTTCGGCTTGGGATAAATATCTTTGCGTTCCCATTGGTGCAGCTGATACTTCTCTTCTTCCATTAAAATGGCTGAAATTTCAGAAACCAACTCCTGATCCGGGTCACTCATGAGTTCCTGAATCTTGAATTCACCTTCCGCGTTTAACTTCTGGATCAGGGCATAGTATATTTTGCGAAAATTACCATGGGTGAGTTCGATCTCATCGTCCTGCAGGTCCAGGTATACTTTTTCAAAAACACGGGCCTGGGAAACCTCAGGTTCCAGGGCGAGTTTTCCGTCTTCCGTTTCTTTCAGGACGAGGTCCTCAAATTCCTGGGATTCCATCCCGTACAGCAATAACAACTCAATGATCTTGCGCTCGAGTTCGTACTGAAGATCCACCTGGGCTTCTTCGGGTTGATCAGGAACCACCTCCATAGGACCGGGAGCGGGTTTCTTGCGTAAATCCTGTTCCTGCTTTTTACCCATCTGGGCCAGGGTGCTAAAAAGGACCCCCTCGGATATCCCCAGGAGGGATGCGCACTCCTGCACGTAAATTTCTCTTTTAATGCGATCCGGAATTCGGGCAATACTCCCGACAATTTCACGGATGGTTTCCGCCTTGCGTATCGGGTCATTCGCGGCTTCCTTTGTGAGCAGTGTTGTTTTAAACTGAATAAAGTCTTGTGCCTGCTCCACCAAATAGGCTTCAATGGCGTCCCGGGAGTGCTTTCGCGCAAAACTATCCGGATCCTCGCCCTGTGGAAAAGTGCACACCTTAACGTTCATACCTTCTTCAAGGATAAGATCCACCCCGCGCAAGGAGGCTCTCAGGCCTGCTTCATCCCCATCGAACAATACCACTATGTTCTGGGTCAGGCGGCGTATCAAACGGATTTGCTCAGGGGTAAGGGCTGTTCCGCTCGAGGCTACGACGTTTTCAATACCGCTTTGATGCAGCTGAATTACATCTGTGTATCCCTCGACAAGATAACATACATCCTGCCGGGCTATGGCCTGCTTCGCCTGATATATCCCATAGAGCACCTTACTCTTGTGGTAGATTTCACTTTCAGGTGAATTCAAATATTTGGCCTGCTTTTTATCGGAACTCAGGGTTCGGCCTCCAAATCCAAGCACACGTCCGCTCATGGAATGTATGGGAAAAAGCACCCGGCCTTTAAAACGATCGAATCGCTTTTCTTGCGCGCCCTCCTGGGTGGCGGGATTGACTATCGTCAACCCGGTTTTTTCCAAAAACTCCAGAGCGTAGCCCTTGTCGAGGGCGGCGGTGGTAAATGCGTCCCACTGATCCGGATTGTACCCCAATCCAAAATGCTTTATGGTCTCTTCCGAAAAACCCCGCTCTTTAAAATAGCTCAGGCCGATCGCCTTTCCGGATTCCGTATTCCAGAGTACCCCGGCATAAAATTTCTGCGCAAACTCGGCGACCAGCATCATACTCTCCCTTTCACTCGCCTGTTCCTTCTCCTCGCTGGACTGCTCCGTTTCCTCTATTTCAATCTGATATTTTTTGGCCAGATACCGTATAGCTTCAGGATAAGTGAAATGTTCGTGTTCCATCAGAAAGGCCACCGCATTTCCACCTTTTCCACTACTGAAGTCCTTCCAAATCTGTTTTACCGGAGACACCATAAAACTCGGGGTACGTTCATCGGTAAATGGGCTGAGTCCCTTGAAATTGGAACCCGATTTTTTGAGTTGTACGAAATCTCCGATGACCTCCTCTACCCGGGCAGTTTCAAAGACTTTATCTATGGTGTTTCTGGAGATCAAAGCGCTTGGGAATTCAAAGGTTTAAAAGTAGGAAAAGTGTGGACCACTTAAAAGGATTCCGGGAATCAAATCGATCTGCTCCAGGATTTGGTACCTTTAAGCTGTTTATGGGATTGAATATACTCTTTATTCTGTTTTTTGGCACGCGTCCGGGCAAGGCTAAAGAAGCTAAGTTGGCCGGCGTTCCCTGTCCGTATTGCGAAAGGGTCGGTACGCTGAACGCCTGGGTTCAGGCCCGCTTTATCCACCTGTTCTGGATCCCGGTCTACCGCTTGTCTTCCAATGCCTTTGTAAGATGCGAACATTGTAAAAAGGCCTACGAAGGAGATGAATGTACCCCACGGATGCAGGAGGCTCTTCAAAAACTAAAAAAGGAATAAAAAAAAGGGCCCCTGGAAGAGCCCTTTTTGAGTCTTTTGAATTGCAGTTAAATCTGCATTTGCAGTCCAAAAGCGACAAACCGTTGTTCCACATCGGCATCCTGAAAAATGGGGTTTAAATCGTATTTAGCGTACAGAAGTACGCCCCCAACCCCAATATATCCATTCAGTCCGTAGATCAGATCACTTGTATTATACCCGCCTTTAAGTTTATCCTTTACTTTGTTGCCATCCCTGGTATATTTGAGTTTCTGACGGGCTCCAATATTCAATCCCCCATAGGCTCCAAGGCCCAGTCGGAACTGATCCTTTAGTGAATACCGAACGCCGTGTTTCGAAACTCGCTTTCGCGATGGCCCGAATTCAAAGTATACAGGAACGACCAGATTGTCCATCCTGAACTTCGATTTTCGCAAATCGTACTCAAATTCCTCAAGGGTAGATTGCCCATCCTCATTGACAAAATATTGATTCCCTTTCGGTTTCAATCCATTGAACTGAAATGCAAAGCCATAGTGGAAACGAAGCCAGTTTGAATTCTGAAATACACGGGTCCGCCAGGACCAACCTATTTCAAAAAAACGGCTTCCCGCCTTCTTGTAGGGCGATGCTTCTAAAGAAAGTCCCTGAACATCTGCATTACTGAATCCGAAAGACATAACCAGGTCGGAATACGTCCGGCGGTCGTATCTGTAATTGTCTTCCCAATCCCAATCCCATCCCCAGGATTCGCAACCAAACTCGAAGAACTCACAATCAAATTCGTCCTCTTCTTCCTCCTGGTTCGGATATTCGTATACCGTAACGGGCTCTTCTTTCCTGGAAATACTATCCTGAAGGACAAGGGCCTGGTCTTTATTGCGTTCCAACAAAGCAATTTCATTGTCGATAATGGCCTGGCGGTTTTTTATATTCAAAGCCCTTCTCTGCGCAGCCTGCTCCTTTAACAAGAGGGCTTCTGCCTCGTCGATTTCCCCGGCTTCAAACCTCCCGTCGATCCGGATAACCTCCTTCTTAAGGGCTTCCTTCTCCTGTTGTTCCACAAGTTCCCGCTGGGCCTTGAGTTCGCGGATTTTTTCCTGATACGCTTCTTGTCCGCAGACCTGTTGCAGGCAACAGAGAACCATAATGGGAATCAGTAATCGTACTAGTGTGTGCATAATGATTGATTTAATTGATTGATGAATAAACTACTCCCTTTTCACATTCTCGGTGAGCCGGGTAACTAAAAACCCGTATGTCGGTTACTCCGAGCGATCCGCCACTGCGGTACGCACTTTACTAAAACCTGTTTTTAATTTTTTGAGAATCTGATCCCTGAATGTCTGATCCAGCTCTGACTCTACCTCCCCCAGCAGGGCCGCGGGATTAAGGGATGTGGTGTCTGTGGGGACGCTATTGTTTTCAACCAGCACCCGGGCTTCTGATAACAAGGCTTCCACCTCCGCATCATCCAAAGCGTCTTCAAGATTCGAATCCGGGGCGACCCATTCCCCATCGGGGATCTTTAAATCGTCCTGAATATCCGGAGTGAAACCCGCAAGGGCCCGGTCGGTAAGATCCGGTTGAGGCAGGGGCTCGTTTTTCTCCCTTGTGACAGCCCTGTCCGTTTCGATATTCCGGTCCATAGGGTTTTGACTCCCTGCATCGGTCACGACCAGGGGCTGTGGGGAATCTGATGGAGCGCTGTCTGAATCTCTTGTGGATTCGGGAACATTCTGTGCTTCAGGCACTACGGAATCCGGGCTTTCTACGACCACATCGGTCGGAGATACTTCTACGGCAGCTTCCTGCAGCAAAAAATACCCCAGCAGAAAAACCACACAGGCTGCCGCCAGGAATTTCCATTTCCGGGAACCCGGTTTACGGGCAGGGAATTCAGTTTCCAGCCGGGCTTCAATGCGGTCCCAGCTGTCTTCCCGGGGTTGTACTTCCCGGGAACGGAGCCTATCCTGTAATTCTTTTTCAAAGTCAACGGGTGCCATATCGTGGGGTTGAGGATTCTTTAATTTGTTTTTGTAATTGTTTGCGCGCCTTATACAACTGGGTTTTGGACGTGCTTTCAGAGATATCGAGCAGGGTGGCAATTTCAGCGTGTTTATACCCTTCAATCGCGTAAAGCGTAAAAACCAGGCGATACCCATCGGGTAAGGCTTCAACTAATTTTTCCAGGGCTTCCAACTGATACGGATCTGGCGTATAAGATTCCGTTATCGGGGCCTCCATCTTCGTTTCATCATACACTACAAAGGGTCGCTTGCGAAGAAAATCTATAGCCTCCCGTACCATTATCCTGCGTATCCATCCTTCAAAGCTGCCCTGAAACCGAAACTCCGGTAAGGCCCGAAACACTTTGACAAAACCATCGATCATTACATCTTCTGCAAAATGAGCATCTTTGATATACCGCTGTGTAAGAGCGAGCATCCCGGGGGCATACCGGTCGTAGATCTCCTTCTGAGACTCCCGATGTCCTTCAGCAGCCTTCAGGATCAGCGATTTCTCATGCTGTAGCAATGAAATGATTTTCACTTTCATTCGTGTTTCTATCTCTATAGACGGAGGAAACTAAAAAAGGGTTGCCCAATACCCGAAAAAAAAAGAATCCCTGAGAAATGAGATCAAATTTTACGGTCCACCACGTAATTGACCATAAGCTCCAGGGCTTCTTTATAGGGGGACTGCGGATAGGGCGTAAGTATCTCGAGGGCCCGATCCCTAAACTCCAACATCCTTTCCTCGGCGTACTGCAATCCGCCCGATGCTTTTACATAGTCGATGACCTCCCGCACCCTCCTGCGATCTTTATTGTGGTTCTTAACAGACTGGATCAGCCATTTCTTTTCCTTCTTCGAAGCCTGATTCAGGGCATAAATCAGGGGGAGGGTCATTTTCTGTTCTTTGATGTCAATTCCGGTCGGTTTTCCAATGCGCTGTTCCCCATAATCAAAGAGATCGTCCTTGATCTGAAAGGCCATGCCGCTGAGCTCTCCAAATTTCCTGAATATTTCTACCTCCTCCGAATCCGGCTGCACGGAAGCCGCCCCAAGACTGCAACAAGCCGCGATGAGCGTGGCGGTTTTCTGCCGGATAATCTCATAATACACCGGCTCGGTAATATCCAGTAAGCGGGCCTTTTCAATTTGAAGCAATTCCCCTTCGCTGATTTCGCGCATGGCTACTGAAATAATCTTCAGCAGGTCAAAATCGCCGTGATCCACGGACAGGAGCATGCCGCGGGCAAGAAGAAAATCTCCTACCAGAACCGCGATCTTATTTTTCCAAAGGGCATTGATGGAGAAAAAACCACGGCGCTTATAGCTTTCATCCACCACGTCGTCGTGGACCAGACTCGCGGTATGAATCAACTCAATCACGGACGCCCCCCGGTAGGTACGTTCATTGACTTTTCCCTTATTGAGGAGTTTTGCCGTGAGAAAAACAAACATCGGGCGCATTTGCTTGCCTTTTCGATTCACGATATAATACGTGATCCGATTCAGCAGCGGCACCTTGGACCTCATGGACTCATGGAACTTTGTTTCAAAGAGTTCCATTTCCTTTTCAATAGGTTCGCGAATCTGTGCGCTTATTTTCAAACGTTCGGATCTGTCGGATTAGGCGGCCTGTAAAATTAGCCAAAAAATGCCGTTAAACAGAGGGTAGCCTGAGGAAGTATAGCCAGAATTCACAGGAAACAGTACCGGGGTACCCCGAGGGGGAACTTTCCAAAGAATACGCCCCAGGGGCTTCTGTGATACAGGTTACAGGAATAACCTATTAAATTGTATAATTTCGCAGACCTTAAAACAAAATTTCTTTAATAGCCCTTGTTATGGATAAATCCCATCTTAAACCCACGGATGCCCTGGCCATCGAGCGTACCCGTCTTGCTAATGAGCGGACTTTCCTGGCCTATTTCCGAACCTTTATCGTATTTCTAAGCTCCGGATTTGCAATCCTTAAAATTGAGGTATTACAGGAAATCAGGGATATTGGTTATTTCCTCACTATTTTGTCTCCATTTTTACTCTTTGTTGGGATTGTGCGCTTTTTATATGTGAAGCGGCAGATCCGGAAATACTATGATCCCCCGGAATCTCTGGAAAAAAAATAAGATGCAAGGAAGTTTCAGGATGGGAAGCTACTTTAGATTTGGGGAGGGGTAGCCAACCCCGGGGGACCCCATAGTTCAATTCCCTGCCTCCACTACGTGTTAGCCTCCTTATTGGCCAGTTGGCCGCAGGCTGCATCAATATCCTTCCCTCTGGACCGGCGCACCGTCACAGTTATTCCTGCAGATTCCAGGGCCCGGACATAAGCCTGTATAGCTTGCTCAGAGGCCTGGCGAAAATCGCCATCATCAATGGGGTTGTATTCAATCAGATTCACTTTACAGGGAGCCGCTTTACAAAAATCCAGAAAGGCCCGAATATCGGCAGGGGCATCATTGATGCCTTCCCAAACCACATATTCGTAGGTGATCCGACTCCGGGTTTTGTCATACCAGTACACAATGGACTCTTTGAGATCCTTTAAAGGCATTTTGGCGTTAAAGGGCATGATTTCCGTACGCGTCTCTTCCACGGCGGAATGCAGGGAAACCGCCAGATTACAACGCAGCTCCTCATCCGCCAGTTTGCGAATCATCTTGGGAACGCCGGAGGTCGAAACAGTAATCCGTTTAGGCGACATCCCCAGTCCTTCTTCGGAACTGATCATCCGGATGGCCTTGACCACGTTGGGGTAGTTCATCAAAGGCTCTCCCATTCCCATAAAGACAATGTTGCTCAGGGGCCTTCCAAAATAGAGGCGGCTCTGCCGGTCTATGACCACGACCTGATCAAAAATCTCGTCCGGATTCAGATTTCGCATGCGTTTTAGCCGGGCCGTGGCGCAGAACCGGCAGTCCAGGCTACAACCCACCTGACTGGACACACAGGCTGTGGTTCGGCTTTCGGTAGGAATAAGAACGGATTCGACAATGAGTCCGTCATGCAGGCGAACGGCATTCTTAATT
Source organism: uncultured Bacteroidota bacterium (assembly GCA_937136025.1). GTDB lineage: Bacteria > Bacteroidota > Bacteroidia > Flavobacteriales > Flavobacteriaceae > Robiginitalea. Next base: position 607 of record CAKZOC010000086.1, on the reverse strand, counting down.
GTCCCATCGGTACTGCGCTGCATCTGATCTACAGCAATATGGTTGATGGTAAAATGGGTCGTCAGCAGTTCCCTGTGGGCCAGCGAAAGATTGGTCATGGCCTCAAAAGAGTGCGCACCCTTTTGCCAGAGCCATTCATACACCTGATTCCCCCGAAACGCCTGCTCCCCATTTTCGGTAAAAAAGGTACGCAGGGCCTCCCGGCTCAGTTTTCTGATATCGCTTTTCTCGGCTGTATCCATTTCGGGGTGGCGTAAGCCGGCCTGGTATCCTATTGAAAGACGCTCTTTCTAAAGAATGAGCATGGCATCCCCGTAGGAGTAAAACCGGTATTGTTCGAGTATGGCCTCCTTATAGGCACGCTTCATAAGATCGTGACCAATAAAGGCGGAAACCATCATCAGGAGCGTGGACTTGGGCAAATGAAAATTTGTAATCATCGCATTGGCAATACTGAATTCATAGGGAGGAAAAATAAACTTATTGGTCCATCCCTGGTGGGTATTGAGCGTATGATCCGAAGATACGGCACTCTCCAGTCCCCGCATTACGGTAGTTCCCACGGCGCATACTCTGCGCTTTTGGGTCTTGGCATTGTTTACGATTT
>CAKZOC010000085.1 GCA_937136025.1 uncultured Bacteroidota bacterium | reverse complement strand
TACTGTCAGCCAGTGCCGAGATGTAAGCGGGGTGGTCGTGATAGTGGGTGACGAAGCGGAGCCCGGGCAGCCAGCGCCTGCCGGTAAAATCTTCCGCGATAGCATCGAAGGTGGAGGCGGTGGTTGGTCCGCTGTACTGGGGGTACAGTGGCAGCACCAGCAGGTTTCGTACGCCGCGATCCAGCATGCCCTGCAACCCCTCCGGGATGGCGGGCTCCCCGTAGCGCATCGCAAAATCCACCACCGCCTCCTCCCCGAAGCGGCCGGCCAGCGCCTCGGCCTGGTCATGGGTGACGAAAACGAACGTAATGCCCTTTGGCTTGCGGCGGTATTTTGATGGTTTTCAGCGCCTTCAATACAGGCCACTTGAAATCCAGAAACTTGCGGGTGATGCCCCATTGGTATAGGACGCGCACGTTGGCAAATAACGAATTGGCGTTAGCTTTACTGGTCGAACACCGTCGTGTGCCCATGCGCTAATAGATCATGGCATCACCCGGGTTGTGTATGCTGGTACGGATCCTCATCCCGGCAATCGAGGGCTTGGCTTACAAAAGCTCAAAGACGCGGGCATTGAAGTGATTGGTCCGGTGATGGAGCCAGCGGGACTCGCGCTAAATCCCGGTCACATCAAGAAGTTCACCGTAGGAAAACCCCTGGTCCGTTTAAAATTAGCCCAAAGCCTGGATGGTAAAACCGCTCTGGCGAACGGCCAAAGCCAATGGATTACCGGTCCAGAAGCGCGACGTGACGTGCAAAAGCTAAGGGCCCGCAGTTGTGCCGTGGTGACCGGCGTCGGCACTGTGCTGGCGGATGATCCAGGCATGAATGTCCGCTCGGAAGAACTGCCAATTGAGTTTGCGGAACTTGCCGCTAGCATCCGTCGACCGATTGTCGTTCTTGACGGTCAAGGCCGCTTTCCGGCGACGGCGAAGCTGATTGAGAACCCGAACCTCATCGTTGCGGCGAGCCATGAACGACAGGAATTAGACGCTCAACAGGTGGTGCTGCCCGTCAACGCAGAGGGTCATATTGATTTAGCCAAACTGTTACAATTCCTCGTTGCGGAAGAAGACTGTAACGAGATTTTGTTCGAGTGTGGCGCTACCCTCGCGGGGAGTTTGCTATCAGCGAATCTGGTGGATGAGATTGTGTTATATCTCGCACCAAAAGTTATGGGTGCCGGTGCGAGAGATCTGTTTGCGGTGTCCGATTATGTTCAGATGGACCAGGTGCCAAATTTCGCTATTGAAGAGGCTCGCCGAATTGGCGAGGACCTGCGATTGACGTTAGTAACAAAGCAATAAATTAAGGTTAGGAAATAAAACATGAAGATCATTTTGATTATTTAGTTGAGGATATATTACATCATAAAAAAGATGATTCAATAAATTGGCGGATGTGCTCATTGGCTGTTTTTAAATCTTCACGCCGGAGATACATCATATGTCCGCTTCTGTAGGCTTTGAAGCTCATACGGTCTTGCATTTTACCGCTCGGATCGAGTTGCCACATCGTGTATTTCGCATTGAAATAGGTCGTAGCCCCGTCGTAATAGCCGGATTGAATCAGGACATTCAGATAAGGATTCTGAGCCATCGCCTGCCGCAGGTTATCCCGGGTATCGTCATTTTCATTGTTCCAGGGCCGGACGGGTCCGAACATATTGTACTTAATATCTGTTTTAAACTTCAATTCCTCCTGCAGGTAATAATTGATGGCGGGGGTAAAACTGTGGAGCCAGGAAGTGAGCTCGGAATTGTAGTCCGGCCGGTTTCCCGTAAGCGATTTATCGATGCCCAGGTATCGGCTGTCCAGTCTTCCGATGGTGTATCCACTTCGATCCCGAAGCAGGGCTTTCCAGAAATACGAGGTGGGGACATCCAGGTTGTGCTGGAGGATTTCCTTTTTGGAAAGTCCGGAATAATAGGACATTTTCTCGGCCACAGCATCCCGCTCGGCATCTGCGATAAAACCGCCTTTGGCAATAGCAGGGATTAGGGTGTTTACTGTAAAGTCCTCGGATTCAGGCAAGATATCCAGTAAGTCTTTCTGTTGAAGGGCGGGGGGAAGGGCCTTCTGATACCAGGCTGCCGCGGTGTAGTAGGGGAGGTTCATCGCACTGCTTACGGGTCCACCCACGCGGATTACCTTATAATCGGCAGGGGATACCATGATAACCCCGTTTAGGTACATCCATTGCTGATTCTGAAGTGCCAGGGACAATCCCATGACCCGTGTACCCCCATAACTTTCACCAATAATATATTTGGGAGAGTTCCAGCGGTTGTGCCGGGTGACGAAGGTGTTAAGCCATTCGGCCAGGTATTTGACGTCGGCATTAATCCCGAAGAATTTCTCCCGGTCGACCTCTTTACCCATTTCCGGGATAGTACGCGAATACCCTGTATTGGCGGGGTTTACATAGACGATATCGGTAACGTCCAGCACAGAGAATGGATTCTCTTTAACCCCATAAGGCTGGACCGGGTAACCTTCATCGTCGATCCGGAGTACTCTGGGGCCTGTATAGGCGAGATGCATCCAAACAGATCCCGACCCGGGCCCACCGTTAAAGGAAATCAGCAAGGGGCGGGCTGCCCTGTCCTTGACGTCATTTCGCGTGTAATACGTGTAGTGCAAAGCGGCTGTAGGATTCCCCATTTCGTCCCATACGGGTTGTGTACCCGTTTCCGCTTTATAGGAGAAGCGCTCTCCGTTGACCGTAACACTGTGCTCGGTCACAACAGTTGTATCTATGGGCAGCTTGCGTTCCTGTCCTGCCAGGAGTCCGGAATAAAAGATCAGGAACGCCAGAAGCATTCCCCTGAAAGATGTCCTCATGTAGTTTTGGTTTGTGTGCCTTAAAAATAGCATTTTAAAATGTATCCTTCCCCGGTCTTTGAAAAAATCAGACGTCTATGGGTCGTTTCAACTTCCACTAAAAACCGTAACTTGTATAAAAAGGGAATTATGAGGGGAATCAGCCGCAGAACATTTGGAAAAACGCTTGCAGGAGGAACTGTCGGGGGAATTCTGACAACGGCATTTGCCCCTGAACTATCAGTTTCAGACAAAAATACTCAGAAGAAAAAACTGGGTATTGCCCTGGTCGGCCTGGGCAGTTATAGCACCTATCAACTGGCACCGGCGCTTCAGGACACGGAACATTGCTATCTCGCCGGAGTGGTGACGGGTACGTCTTCTAAAGAGGGGCAATGGCAAAAAAAATACGACATCGACCCCACCCACATCTATTCCTATGACACTTTCGATCGCATTGCGGATGATGACGCTATCGACGTTGTATACATCGTACTCCCAAACAGCATGCACGCAGAATACTCGATCCGGGCGGCTCAGGCCGGGAAGCATGTTATTTGTGAGAAACCCATGGCGATGACTGTGGCGGAGTGCGATGCGATTATCGGGGCCTGTAAGGCTGCCGGCGTCGCCCTTGGGGTGGGGTACAGGCTTCATTCAGAACCCTATACCCAGGAGGTCCAGCGCAGGGTTCGGGAAAATTCCATTGGAGACATCCATTTTGTATCGGCCGATGCCGCCTATATGTCTAGTGGGAATCCGGATCAATGGCGACTGAATAAAGCCCTGTCCGGAGGTGGAGCCCTTATGAATATGGGGGTTTATTCGATTCAGAGTTGTATTTACGGTTGTGGAAAGAATCCGGTGAGTGTCTCGGCCCAGGAATTCAGCACACGGCCGGAATACTTTAAGCAAACCGATGAAACCATAACCGCCCAGTTCGAATTTCCGGGGGGTACTGTGGCGCATATGATGACTTCTCATAATGCGAACGCCAACCGGCTCTACGCCTCCGGGACGCAGGGGTGGTTTGAGTTAAACCCGGCCAATAATTACGGACCATTAAGCGGACAGAGCTCTTCGGGGCCGCTCTCCTTTCCGCATGAAAGTCAGCAAAAGTTGCAAATGGATGATTTTGCCAAACATATCCTTTTTGGAAGTCCGAATCTCGCTCCCGGGGAGATGGGCAGAAGAGATATGGTCATCGTGGAGGCTATTTATCGTTCCATCCGAGAAGGAGGACGTCGTATGACGCTCGATTTCCCCCAGGGCTATGGGTTTGCCGAAAGGTCTTAAATCAAAATTAGGCTTGTGAGAATTCCCGGATACTTTTGAATAAGGTGCTTTAGAAGGTGTGGCGCTTTTTTAAACGAACTATTGAAAATTCTCAAAAACCCCTAATCCAAATAGGGCGAAATCGTATTTCACGGGATCAGCCGGATCCAGTCTTCGCAATGCCTCATCCAGTTCCGCGACCGCCCGTGCATCATTCTGTTTGCGCGATAGCAGCCTGAGAGTGCGGGCAACTTTTCCCGAATGCACGTCCAGCGGACAGGAAAGTTGTGCGGGTTTAAGCGAAGTCCACAGACCGAAATCGACACCGGTATCCAAAGGGCGTATCATCCAGCGCAAGAACATATTCAATCTTTTAGCGGCAGATCCCTTGGAAGGGTTTGAAAAGTGTTTTTCCGAGCGCTGCAAATGGGGGATTTCAAAAAAGTGGCCCCGTACTTTTGTGATGGCTTCCTGCAGGTCATCACTTTTGGCGTATTGCGTAAACAAAGGTTCCATTCCGCCATAGTTCCTATAAAGGTGCCGCAGACCTTTAACGAAGGTTATAAAATCGATTCCGTTGAAAGTACGGTGGACAAAATGGGCTGATTTTTTCAATTCCTCTTCTGAGGCGCTCGTGACAAAGTCGTAGGGGGCCTCATCCATGAGTTCCATCATTCGGTTTGCGCTGCGTATGATACTCAGGCGGTTGCCCCATGCGATTGTCGCGGTTAAAAAAGCGGCGATTTCAATATCGGATTTGTCCTGGAACCTGTGTGGGATCTGAATGGGGTCTGAACTCAAAAAATCCGGCCGCTGATACTGCAGGGTTTTGGCATCCAGAAAGGCTTTTAGTTCAGTCTTGTTCAAGAGAAGGTAATTCCGAGTTCATAAAGCAGCACCATAGGCCCCAGTAATAATGCGTTGTAAAGAGCGTGGAAGACAATACTCCATAAGAGTCCAAAACGCACCCGGATAAACCCTAAAAAAACGCCAATATTCAATTGGGGACTAATCAGCAGGGGCGCAAGGAGCCAGATTTCAGATAGATTCGGAAAGTTGCTCAGGTGCACCAGGGCAAAGGCCAACGTGAATCCGTAAAAAACCCATGGAAAATATCTGGAATTTCTGAAAAACCATAAAGGTCCTCTGAATATAAGTTCTTCCACAGCAGGTGCTACGATACATGCCAGAATCAATATCGTCAGGGGTGAAAACTCCTCGAAGAGCATATCGAAGGCGTGCTCCTCCAGGTTCCAGGGTCCCAGGGCACCTACAATCCCCAATAGCATCGCGAGGCATAGTGACACCGCTAACGCCCAGATCAGCAATATGGCCAGGGTCCGCAGAGACGGATCCGGGTCTACCGTATACCGGGGTTTCTTGAGAAAATCAAGTAGTGTCTGTATCTCCATTTTCTGATACGATCCTGCCGTCCACCATGGTGAGTTTTCGGTCCGCCATAGTAGCGAGTTCCTCATTGTGCGTTACGATCACGAAAGTTTGTCCGTAGCGATCCCGGAGTTCAAAAAAGAGTTCGTGCAGCCGATCTGCGCTCGTGGAGTCGAGATTCCCGCTGGGTTCATCGGCCATGATCACCGCAGGCCGATTAATAAGCGCACGGGCCACGGCCACACGCTGCTGTTCGCCCCCGGAAAGGGCTGATGGCTTGTGGTGCAAACGGTGGCTTAGCCCCAGAAAGTCCATAAATTCCATAGCCTGTTTCTCGGCTACGGCCCGATCTGTATTTTTTATAAATGCAGGGATACACACATTTTCAAGGGCTGTAAATTCAGGGAGTAACTGGTGAAACTGGAAGATAAAACCGATATGTTCGTTTCTGAATCGGGCCAGGCCTTTTTCGTTCAGACGTGTTATGTCGACCCCATTGACCTGTATACTGCACGGTTGCCCGGGTGAAGGAGTGTCCAGAGTTCCCAAAATCTGGAGCAGCGTGGTCTTACCAGCTCCGGAGGCCCCAACCACCGACACAATCTCACCTTTATCAATTTGCAGGCTCACACCCTTCAATACTTCGACCGCCCCGTACGATTTGTGAATATTCTCCGCGTGAATCATGTGTCTGTTTAAGGGCTCTGAAAGTACACATTCAGGGAGAATTGTCAAAATTATAAACAGGTCAGCCCCCTTTGAAAGCAAATGGGGAAGATCGGGTAGTGTTTTAAACAGTCATACTTCCATCAAGTCGTAATTTTTTAAGATATTTAAAGAAAAATAAGCTATGGCTCCCTATAGATATCTGGAGGAATACAATATTGAAATTACCGATGAGATCAAGAATTTCTACGGCCGTATCCTCAATGAAATTGGAGAGGATACGGAGCGGGAAGGACTGATGAAGACCCCGGAACGAGCTGCCAAGGCCTTGCTCTTTCTCACCCAGGGTTATCGTCAGGACGCCGTAGAGATATTAAAAGGCGCAATGTTCAAGGAGTCTTACAGCGAGATGGTTATCATTAAGGATATTGAATTGTACTCCCTTTGTGAACACCATATGCTGCCCTTTTTCGGAAAGGCACATGTGGCGTATATCCCTGATGGACATATCGTTGGGTTGAGCAAAATTCCAAGAGTTGTCGATGTTTTTGCCAGGCGGCTACAAGTGCAGGAGCGCCTTACCGACGATATTTTAGAATGTATTAATCAGACTCTGAAGCCCAAAGGGGTAGCCGTGGTTATTGAAGCGGCTCATATGTGTATGATGATGCGGGGGGTTCAAAAACAAAATTCAGTGACGACTACTTCCGGATTCCGGGGACAGTTTGAAAAAATTGAAACCCGGAATGAATTTTTAAAATTAATCAGTTCAGACCTGTCGTAAGCGGGGTTAACACATCCTTTACACATGCAGATCGAAGGGAAATATAAGAAACTGTTCGCGGGCCTTCTCCTGGATGGGATTGGCATGCTTTCTCTCGCCATTCCTGGTTTGGGGGAATTCCTGGATATTCTCTGGGCTCCGGTCGCAGGATGGTTTATGACCCGGCTCTATCCCGGGCGGAAAGGGAAAATTGCAGGAGTGGTCGCTTTTTTGGAAGAATTACTCCCAGGCCTGGACCTGATTCCGTCATTTACCCTGATGTGGCTTTACACGTATGTGCTGAGTAAAAAGGAGCGCGTCGGGAAAGTAGCCTCTTAGAGCGGACGAAAAGACAAAACGCTCCAGTCCCGGATCAGGAAGAGATCAAAAAACCGAGCCCCATACGACGGAGCATCTTTTTTTCCATATTCCAGAAGAATTTGAATTGCCCGAATATCCAGCCGAAAAGCACGAGTAAAACCTGGTAAATGGGGAAAATGATCAGGATTCTGAGCGTCCAGTACACCCATGGCCCCCACCAGGTGTTTTCAAAATTCTCCGGGTTAAGTCCTATCCACTGCAGCAAAGGTTTTGCGACGTAAACGGCTGAGGAACCCGTAATGGCAAATACTATAAAAATAATGATTAATTGGAGCGTCGAATGGATGCCCCAGCGTTCTTTGAGTTTTTGCATTCCCTGTTTTGAAGGGTCAAAGGTAAAAAAATTATAATCTGGGAATAAAGGGACCCAGGCGCTGATCGTATTTTCTTTGGAAATAAATGAAATAATTGTACAACTTATAATTTACCTCATACCCATAATCGATTTGAGGATCGTAATCTATGGGCCATTCATAAAGATTTGAAGGATAGGCCCCGGGGAGCAGCACGCGCTGATTCCAATTGACTACATAGATGGCATTTCTATGCTCTAGAAATGATTGTGAATAATAGCCTTCAGCCCGGGCAAAACTCTTCAGCCAACTGTAGAATCCCGGATCGATAATAGTGATTTCATATTCTTTCTCGGCATCGGCAATAACCACGGGGTCTCCCGTGGTTTCTTCAAAGGCATCCTGCTCCGCGCCGCTGACGGTCACCGCATCAGCGGTGCTTTTACAGCCCAGTACCAGGAAGAACAAAACAAGGGCACGGATTATAGTCATAACTATCTGCGGAATGGACAATGCGCATAACCAAGGTATCTCCTCCCTTTTTCAGAGGGTGAGATGATTTATAAATCCGGGAATAAGGATGTACTACTTGCCAAATAAGCCACCCAGCAACCCACCCAGGCCACCGCTACTTTTGGAAGACCCGCTCATCATATCGCTGACATCGTCTAAAAAACTTCCGTCTCCATCAGCGTCAAGGAGTGAAGATAAGGCTCCAAGGTCCGATTTTGACTGTCCCCCCAACAACCCACCGAGGAGGGAGTCCAATCCACCGGCATCTGAAACCTTGCTTTGCATGCGCTGTCTTCCGATAAGCCCCATAATAATGGGCGCTGCCATTTGAATCATTTGTGAAATAGCCGCCGGATTCATTCCCGAACGCTGGCTTAAGGAATTTTCAACAGCTGACTGATTAGACCCGAAAAGGTGGCCGAGGATTCCGGCACCTTCATTTCTCAAATTTTCATCCACCCCACCTTCAAAGACCCCACTGAGATTTTCCAGGATGTCACCGGTATGCCTGGAGGAGAGTGCATTCATTAACCCTTCCGCGCCCTCTGGGCTTCTGACGTTCTTTTTCATAGCGCCCAACATGGTGGGCATGGCCATGGCGAGGACTTCGGCAGTCTTGTCTTCAGCCTGTCCTGTTTCGTTTGCGAGACCCCTGATCAAATCGGAACCTATGGAGCTACTTAGTAAATCTTGTATACCTGACATTTTCATTGTGGTTTTAGGTCCCTGAAAATACGTAAAATTCGATAAACCCACATTTTTTCACGTTAAAGGCCTTGCTGAATGTTTTAGTATTTAATACAACCTTAACAATTGGCAAGAATAATTATATTTGACCATGACTTTTAGAGACCTACCACAACAACCCCATTGGATCGTCTCGTATTACCGTGTTGGAAGGCTGCTCCACGGTTCGCTGATCCTGTTTATACTTGAATCGTTGTTGTACGGCTATATGCTGAAAATTTCAATACAGCAGGGGAATGCCTTCTGGATCATTTTTTGGGTGTGCTTTTTTCTTTTTTCTTTCGTTCATATTTTTCTAACCATTATGGACGGATGGTCTCGCTTCCAGGATTATAAGAAGGCGAAAGACTTATTTTTCACCTATGGGTTCCGGCCCCGGGTAGCCAATCGTTTTATCGGCTCCAAATGCCAGCGAAATGCGGCATTGCAAGCGGCCCGGGAGTTGGGGATAGAATCTGAGTTAAAAAGATATTATAGAGAAAAGGGCGTAAAGTGGTTTCACTATGTGCCTTATTTTATGGTGAACGATCAAACCTTGCCTAGTATGGGAGATCGAATTCAGCAGACGCCCTATTATATTTTACGACAATATGGACAATACGAAATGGCAGCAGAATACAAAAATGGTGGCACCGGGACCGTTACCTTTGTAGAAACTTGGGAATATGGTTGGTCAGCAACGGTGTCAGGGAATATAAGCGCACAACTTGGTTTTGAATTGGGAGGTTCAATTGAGGCAAATCAAATTGTCTTAAAGGAGACCATACAAACCACCATAAAACTTAACTTTGACATAGAAATAGGTGCTTCAGCGAGTGTTTCCGGAACGTATTCGAAGCAAATTCGTGCTGAAGCACTTGAATATACAGCCATCGCAATTTATGGGATTACTGCAAAATTTGAATTGTATCAAGGAGATGGGGTGTCGGCAATTGCTTCACCAAACGTACCCATGAAAACCAACCGACGATATGTAAGTATTAGTGAGGATTATCAGAATACAGAAAGTTAGTTGTTCCAATATATTGAAAAATAAAAGCATTCATTTTCATGAGAAAGTGAGTGCTTTTTTTGATGTTCATTTATGTAAAAAATTGATTATCTTGCAAAATATTATGCGTGCATAGTAATTATTCAAGGCAAACCAGCTGAATACAGACAAACGAATACACAAATTAAAATGAAGTATCCACACATTTTTGAACCTTTAGATTTAGGCTTTACCACCATCAAGAATAGAATATTCATGGGATCTATGCATACAGGGTTGGAGGAAGAGAAAAATGGAATCGATAAGATTGCAGCCTATTATGCAGAAAGAGCCAAAGGAGGTGTCGGTTTGATCGTTACAGGTGGAATTGCGCCTAATATTCAAGGATGGACGGGGCCGTTTTCGGCAAGAATGTCTTCTAAGAAGCACGCAAGACACCACCAAAAAATCACCAAAGCAGTGCATGATGAAGGTGGGAAAATCTGTATGCAGATATTGCACGCTGGTCGATATGGATATCATCCTTTCAATGTTGGTCCGTCAAAAATCAAAGCACCTATTACACCTTTCAAACCGTTCAAACTGACCAAATCAGGAATCAAGAGAACCATTCGAGATTTTGTGAACTGTGCAAAACTTTCCAAAGTGGCAGGTTATGATGGCGTTGAAATTATGGGCTCCGAAGGATATTTGATCAATCAGTTTATTGTAGAACATACCAACAAACGAAAAGACGAATGGGGTGGTTCGTATCAAAACAGAATGCGATTGCCAATTGCTTTGGTAAAACAAATACGCGAGGCCGTAGGTGAAGACTTTATCATCATCTATAGACTTTCTATGTTGGATTTGATTGAAAAAGGAAGTACTTGGGAAGAGGTTGTAGAGCTAGGAAAAGAAATTGAAAAAGCAGGTGCAACCATCATCAATACAGGAATTGGTTGGCATGAAGCTAGAATCCCAACAATTGCAACCTCCGTTCCTAGAGCTGCATTTACTTGGGTGACCAAAAAGATGAAAGAAGAAATATCGATTCCTTTGGTGACTTCCAATCGAATTAATATGCCCAATGTTGCCGAAGAAGTTTTGGCAAGGGGCGATGCCGATATGATTTCTATGGCGAGACCCTTTTTAGCAGATCCAGAATGGGTAAATAAGGCAGAGCAGGAAAGAGAAGACGAGATCAATACGTGTATTGCTTGTAATCAGGCTTGTTTGGATCATGTTTTTAAAGCGCAAGTTGCAAGTTGTTTGGTGAACCCAAGAGCTTGTCACGAAACGGAATTGAATTACAACCCAACGGACCATAAAAAGAAAATTGCAGTCGTAGGTGCAGGACCTGCTGGATTGGCCGCAGCAACGGTGGCCGCGCAAAGAGGTCACCAAGTGACTTTGTTTGATGCCGATTGTGAAGTAGGTGGGCAGTTCAATATTGCCAAGCAAATCCCAGGTAAAGAAGAGTTTTATGAGACCATTCGCTATTTCAATAAACTCATTGAGCTTCACAATGTTGAGGTCAAATTAAATACGCGAGTAAATGCTGATGATCTCAAGGATTCTGATTTTGATGAAATTATTCTACTTGCAAAATATCTCTGAACGCAGTTTATATTTTGAAGAAGGTCAATAAAAAAGAGACACGATTTAATAAGGAGGGATATACCGAGTCGACTGAACTTTTGCGGGATCGGATCGCGCTGCTCACGACATGAAGAGTTGATTTGAACATATAATGAACATGGTGCCTATCTCAAACTTCATCCATTTGGAATATACTGGAAATCAAAATTAGGAATTAAAAAAGAGTCTTTCATAAGAATAACACGCAAGGTCTTCTCTTCTCCTCAAATGTTAATATAATTGTTAAAACATGACTGAAGGAGATATTCCACTTTCCCTTCACAACTTCTAACCATCCGAAATAGTTACAAACTAGCGGGATGGAAAGAGAAGATATTCGTTTCCTGAGGGCATCAATG
>CAKZOC010000084.1 GCA_937136025.1 uncultured Bacteroidota bacterium | reverse complement strand
CTACGCGTCTCTTGCCAGTGTCTCTGTTTCTACGGGAGCTGGTGCAGACACCTTTAACATTTTTGCGAACGATCTGCGGACGATTAGTGGCGGAGCGAATGTGTTGTCACTCGACGCAGGTTCGGGAACGGATCAGATCAACGTGACCACAAACGAGGCTCTCGTTGTGTTGACAGATTCCCAACTGTCACTCGGTACGGACCCGGCTGTTGCCGCGAATCTTGGAAGTATCGGACTGGTCAATTTCGCTGGTGAAGTCGCCAACTTGACTGGTGGAGCCGGTGATACGACGTTTGATCTCAGCGACATCGACGGCACCAACGGGATTCGAATCACGCCGGGTGAAGTCCAGAATCTGCCCGACACCGGGTTCCCTGATGATGTCCGTAGATTAGGTACCTTCGCGGACGGCGTTGGGGACATCAATGGGGATGGCATCGGCGACATCCTTGCCGGGGCTCCGGCCAGTGGAGGTCACGGAAAAGCCTATTTGTAACCGCCCTATTATGAAAGCTTAGAAATATATTTAGCTTCTTTCTAATTAGAGATCTTTGTACATATTTTCAATTCGCCATGAAAGCTATAACCATTTCTGCACTCAGAAAACACATGAAAAAGTATTTCGATGCGGTATCACAGTCTATGGAAGTCATTGTGGTGCCCAGAAATAAAGAAGATGAAGCCGTGGTAATCATGTCCATTAAAGAATACAATTCTCTGAAGGAAACCGAGTACCTATTGTCCACAGAAGCCAATCGCAGACGGCTTCAGGAATCTCTGGACCAGGCGGGTAGGGGCGATACGGTTTCTTATGAAGCCGATATTAAATCCAACCTGGGCTTAGAGCAATGATTGTGGAATTTACCCGCCATGGCTGGGATGATTTTACTTATTGGCTGGATACCGATACGGATGTGGCTATAAAAATCGGGGAACTGATACAGGATGTGCGAAGGAACCCCTTTAAGGGACGGGGAAAACCCGAACCGCTCCGATTCGGTCTCAAAGGGTACTGGTCCCGGCGCATAACTACGGAACATCGATTGGTTTACAAGGTGAGCGGTAAAAAAGGAGTCGATCAGAAATGTACCGTCATTCAATGCCGGTTTCATTATGATTAACTGTCGGAAGTCTGCAGTTCACAGTAGCGGTAGGTAGATATAGTCCGCAGTTCACAGTAGCAGTAAGCAGCTGGATTTTGCGCCATGCGTTCAAGGTTGTAAGGTTATAAAGTTCAAAAGGAGGGAGGACTATCTGTGGACCACTTGTATTTAACCTTGAACTGCCCACTGCCCACTCGCATTAAACCTTCTAACCTTGAACCTTACAACCTTATAACCTTAAACTGCCACCTGCCCGCTGCCTCTGCCCCTCGCATTAAACCTTGAACCTTATAACCTTGAACATATTAACTGCCAACTGCCACCCAAACTCAGAATACTTTCCCCAGTCCCGATAGATCATTATCTTTGCAAGACCTGAAAAAAGGCTGTTAGATTATGTTCGACAACTTAAGCGATAAACTGGATAAGGCCATGCACGTCCTTCGCGGGCATGGGCAGATTACTGAGATCAATGTAGCGGAAACCACTAAAGAGATCCGCCGCGCCCTGCTGGACGCGGATGTCAACTTTAAAATCGCCAAGGAATTCACCAATACGGTGAAGGAAAAGGCCATAGGGCAGAACGTGCTTACCACGCTTCAGCCCGGTCAGTTGATGACCAAAATCGTCAAAGACGAGCTTACGGAACTCATGGGGGGCGATGCGGAAGGCATCGATCTCTCCGGCAACCCGTCGGTCATCTTAATGAGCGGCCTGCAGGGTTCGGGTAAAACAACCTTCTCAGGGAAGCTGGCAAACTTTCTCAAAAGCAAAAAGAACAAGAATCCATTACTGGTTGCCTGCGATGTGTACCGCCCTGCAGCTATCGATCAGCTTCATGTGGTCGGGGACCAAATTGGTGTACCGGTGTATTCGGATCGGGAAAATTCAGATCCTGTTTCTCTGGCGCAGGCCGGGGTGGCCCACGCCAAAGCAAATGGTCAGAATGTTGTTATCATAGATACGGCAGGTCGTCTGGCCGTGGATGAGGCGATGATGACCGAGATTTCCAATATTCGCAATGCCATCAACCCACAGGAGGTGCTCTTTGTGGTAGATGCCATGACGGGGCAGGATGCCGTGAACACGGCAAAAGCCTTCAACGAAGTACTCGATTTTGACGGGGTTATCCTCACCAAGCTCGATGGGGATACCCGGGGTGGGGCTGCGATTTCCATCAAATCGGTAGTCAATAAACCCATCAAGTTTATCGGGACGGGGGAAAAGATGGATGCCATCGATGTTTTTTATCCTTCCCGTATGGCCGATCGAATTCTCGGGATGGGTGATGTCATCTCCCTTGTGGAGCGGGCCCAGGAACAGTTCGATGAGGAACAGGCGCGTAAGATTCAAAAGAAGATCGCCAAAAATGCCTTTGGATTTGACGACTTTTTGAGCCAGATCCAGCAGATCAAAAAAATGGGGAGCATGAAAGACCTCGTGGGGATGATTCCCGGGGCAGGAAAGGCACTGAAAGGGATGGATATAGACGACGATGCCTTTAAGCATATCGAGGCGATTATTCACTCGATGACCCCAGATGAACGGGCGAACCCGTCAAAGTTGGATGCCCGTCGCAAAAAGAGGATCGCCAAGGGGAGTGGTACAAACATTCAGGAAGTCAACCAGTTGCTTAAGCAGTTTCAGCAAATGAGCAAAATGATGAAGATGATGCAAGGCGGGGGTGGTAAGAAGATGATGCAGATGATGCAGAATATGCGCTGAGGTTGAAGTTGGCAGTCGCAGTAGGCAGTACTCTGGTATGAAGATCCCCCTAAAGTGCAAGAGCGTTTCGTTTCCCCCTCTTTACTTTCCCGGAAATTGAAATGGATGGGTTTTCAAAAATTACTGGCGTATCAAAAGGGGTATCTACTGGCGATGGAAATTTTTGAAGTATCCCAGAGATTTCCACGGGAAGAGCGCTATTCACTGGCAGATCAGATTCGTAAATCCTCCCGATTTGTTTGTGCCAATATTGCCGAGGCTTACAGGAAAAGAAGGTATCCAAAGCAGTTTATAAGTAAGCTCACTGATGCAGACGCAGAGAATTCTGAAACCCAGGTTTGGTTGCATTTTTCACAGGATTGTGGCTATATTACACTTTTAGAAAATAAAGGACTTTTAAAACAATCAATGGAAGTTGGAAAGCTCATCGAATTCATGATGCGGAATCCGGAAAAATTCGGATCTGAAGGGTTGCCAACTGCCACTGCCAACTGAAGACTATGACATTACTCGACGGCAAAAAAATCTCAAACGAAATCAAGGACGAAATTGCAGCTGAAGTTGCTGGAATGAAAGCCCGGGGAGAAAAAGTGCCGCATCTGGCAGCTGTTCTGGTCGGCAATGACGGAGCCAGTCTCACCTATGTGGGGAGTAAGGTCAGGGCGTGCAAGCGCATCGGCTTCGATTCTACCTTAAAACAATTACCTGAGGAAACCACGGAGGCAGAACTCCTGCAGGTAGTGGAGGAATTAAATGAGGATCCCGACATCGACGGATATATCGTGCAGCTTCCCCTTCCCAAACATAACGATGAGGCGAAGACATTGATGGCGGGGCATC
>CAKZOC010000083.1 GCA_937136025.1 uncultured Bacteroidota bacterium | reverse complement strand
GGTCCGTAAGGATCTCACCGTAATTATGGTTGCCCCGAAAAGCCCGGGATCGGAAGTTCGGGAAGAATACAAACGTGGTTTTGGAGTACCCACGCTCATTGCCGTGCATCCCGAAAACGATCCGGATCGTCAGGGGCTGGCCCGTGCCAAGGCCTACGCTGTGGCTACAGGCGGCCATAAAGCGGGGGTCCTTGAGTCTTCCTTTGTCGCCGAAGTGAAATCCGATCTCATGGGAGAACAGACTATTCTCTGTGGATTGTTACAAACCGGGTCCATTCTTTGCTTTGACAAGATGGTCGCTGAGGGTATAGCCCCGGCCTATGCCGCAAAGTTGGTGCAGTACGGATGGGAAAATATCACCGAGGGCCTGAAATACGGTGGGATTACCAATATGATGGACCGCTTGTCAAATCCGGCCAAGGTTGAAGCTTTCAGATTGTCTGAAACGCTTAAAGAGATTATGCAGCCCTTGTTTCGAAAGCATATGGACGACATTATGAGTGGAAAATTTTCTAAAACCATGATGGAGGACTGGGGCAATGGAGATGCCAATCTTCTCAAATGGCGGGCGGCCACCGGGGAAACGGCTTTTGAAAAGACGACTGCTTCCGAGGATGAAATTACGGAGCAGGAGTGTTATGATAGGGGGGTTCTTATGGTTGCGCTGGTACGTGCGGGGGTTGAACTCGCCTATGAAGCCATGACCGAATCTGGTATTGTGGGAGAATCTGCGTACTATGAATCCCTTCATGAAACCCCACTCATTGCCAATACCATTGCGCGCAAGAAACTCTTTGAGATGAATCGCGTAATATCCGACACGGCCGAATATGGTTGTTATCTTTTTGATCACGCCTGCAAGCCCCTTTTGTCCGACTTTATGGAAACCGTCTCTACGGAGGTAATCGGAAAGGCCTTCGGTGCCGGCCAGGATAACACTGTAGACAATGCGGAGCTCATTCACGTCAATAAGACCATACGACAACATCCTGTGGAACAGGTAGGCTCGAGGCTAAGAGCTTCCATGACCGCTATGAAGCCCGCGATCTGATCACTTAGACAAGGATGTAGCCCGATTTTTAAACCTAAATGCATTAAACATGAATGCTTTTACCGCAATCCCTGAAAAATTTACGTTGAAAGCTCCGATAGATCAACGGCAGTATCTGATAGGAGGGGAGTTGTTGCAATGGACGGGAAAGACCTCTGAGGTGTTTTCTACAATATCGGCTACCCCTGAGTATAAACCCACTTCATTGGGCAGTATCCCGGATATGGGGGAGACCGAAGCCCTGAAAGCACTCGATGCGGCCCTCCTGGCCTATGATAAAGGTAAAGGGACCTGGCCGACGATGAAGGTTAAAGACCGTATCGCCTGCATGGAAAAATTTCTGGAGCAGATGAAATCCAGGCGGGAACCAATTGTTACCCTGTTGATGTGGGAAATTGGGAAATCCCTACCGGATTCTCAAAAGGAATTCGACCGAACGGTAGAATACATCGAGGATACCCTGGAGGAGTATAAGACACTCGATCGAAACGCTGCCCGTTTTGACAAGCACGACGGGGTGTATGCGCATATCCGAAGAGGACCCCTGGGCGTGGTGTTGTGCCTGGGGCCGTACAACTACCCCCTGAATGAGACTTTTGCCTTGCTGATTCCCGCGATTATCATGGGAAATACGACCATTTTTAAACCGGCCAAGCACGGTGTTTTATTGATTACCCCACTTTTAGAAGCTTTTCAGAACAGCTTTCCCAAGGGGGTGGTCAACGTATTGTTTGGCAGGGGAAGGGCCGTAGCCGCTCCGATTATGAAGACGGGTAAGGTGGATGTGCTGGCGCTTATCGGGAATAGTAAGTCTGCCAATGCCCTTCAGGATCAGCACCCCAAGAGCAATCGATTGCGGCTGGTACTCGGACTGGAAGCCAAAAATCCGGCAATCATCCTCCCGGATGCAGATCTTAACCTGACCATTCAGGAATGTATCTCCGGCACGCTTTCTTTTAACGGACAACGCTGCACCGCCCTTAAAATAGTCTATGTGCATGAGCAGATTCAGGAGGCGTTCCTCAAGCGTTTTGCAAAGGCTGTTGATGCCCTGACCTTTGGGAACCCCTGGGATGCGGGTGTACACCTTACTCCGTTGCCCGAGCCCGGGAAATCGGATTATATTCAGGAACTTATAGACGATGCCTTAGATAAGGGCGCCCGTATCCTCAATGAGAAAGGAGGAACCCGGTATGATAATTTTATCTGGCCTGCGGTGCTCTATCCGGTCACGGCCGAGATGCGTGTCTATGAAGAGGAACAATTCGGGCCTGTGATTCCCGTGGTTCCCTTTACGGAGATTGATGAACCCCTGAATGATATGGCCGAGAGCAATTACGGCCAACAGGTGAGCTTATTCGGAAAGGATGTCCGAACCCTGGCACCGCTTATCGATACCCTGGCGAACCTTGTATGCCGTGTGAATTTGAATAGCTCCTGCCAGAGGGGACCCGATGTATATCCTTTTACAGGGCGTAAAGACTCAGCCCAATCTACTTTGAGCGTGTACGATGCCCTCAGGTCCTTCTCGATACGGACTTTTGTGGCCTTTAAGGACAATGAGCTCAACACTGAGATTGTGGAAACCCTGCTCGAGGAAAAGAATTCGAATTTTATTAGTACAGAATATTTGCTTTGATCCCTGTGGCTGAACTACCAGTAACGATTCAGCATTTTCTCGGTAGCTTTGATCGCCGAAACGGTCTGGTCTGAATCCAGCCCGCGGGTGGTAAATTCCCCTTTCCCGTTTTTCCAGGTAATCACCGTTTCACAAAGGGCGTCTGAGCTGGATCCCGGTGGGATTCTCACGGCGTAGTCGGTAAGTTCGGGCAAGGGTTTTTGAAGTCCGGAATACACTTTGCGCAGGGCGTTCATAAAAGCATCGAACTGGCCGTCTCCCATGGCGTTTTCTTCATACGACTTGCCTTCAATTTCAATGGATACGGTTGTGGTCGGTTGCAACCCTTTGGCATGTGTGAGCACATACGACTTTATAAAGACCTGTTGCAGCTGCCCTTCGGTTCCTAAAACATCCGAGATGATATAGGGAAGATCCTCGCGGGTCACACGCTCTTTCCGGTCTCCCAACTGGATAATCCGATGGGTGACTTGCTTGAGTTCGGACGCGCTCAGGGTAAGCCCTAATTCCTGAAGATTCTTTTGAATATTTGCCTTTCCGGAGGTCTTCCCCAGGGCATATTTGCGTTTACGGCCAAAGCGCTCTGGCAGGAGATTATTAAAATAGAGGTTCTTTTTATTGTCGCCATCGGCGTGTATACCGGCCGTTTGGGTAAAGACATTGTCTCCCACGACAGGTTTGTTGGATGGGATGCCTATACCGGTAAAGGCAGAGACCAGTTTACTTACTTTGTACAGGGCAGACTCGCAAACGCCGATCTCCAATTCAGGTAAGAAGTCGTTGATGACGGCTACCACACTGGCCAGGGGGGCATTCCCAGCGCGTTCCCCCATACCATTTACCGTGAGGTGTAATCCATGAACGCCACCCTGCAGGGCCTGCAGGACGTTGGCGACACTCAGGTCGTAATCGTTATGCCCGTGAAAATCAAAATGCATCTCGGGGTACCGCTGGACGATTTCCCGTATAAAACGGCCGGTTTCGTCCGGGGTAAGAATTCCAAGGGTATCGGGCAGGAGTATGCGGTCGAGAGGCTGAGTCCTCAAAAAGTCCAGGAACTCAAAAACATATTCCTTCGAAGCGCGCATGCCGTTACTCCAGTCTTCCAGATAGACGTTGGAACGTATTTCCAGTTCCTGTGCCTTTTTGAGAATAGTAGCTACCTCTTTAAAATGGGCTTCAGGTGTTTTGCGGAGTTGGTAGGTCAGGTGATTTAAGGACCCCTTCGTGAGCAGGTTTTGTGTCCGGGCCCCGGCCCGATGTATCCATTCCAGGGAAGCGCCCCCATCTACAAAACTCAGGACTTCCACTTTTGGCAAGACGCCCGCTTCTTTGGCCCAAAGGGCAATTTGCCGAACACTTTCAAATTCCCCCTCAGACACCCGGGCAGAGGCGACTTCGATCCGGTCTACCCGCAGCTCTTCTAAAAGGAGGCGGGCGAGGGTGAGTTTTTCGGGAGCTGTAAAGGACACTCCTGAGGTCTGTTCCCCGTCCCTGAGGGTAGTATCCATAATTTCAATGCGCCCTGGCTTCATGGGAATACTTAAATGAGAGTTCTGAGAAATAAACTTTACAAAGGGGTTTGAGCAGCGAAATCTGAGATTTCTGCTTTCATATTGAGCAGATAATCGATATCGTCAAAGCCGTTGAGCATGTTCTCCTTTTTATAACCGTTGATATCAAAGGGCTCCCGGGCTCCCGTGGCCATAATTTCAACGGTTTGTTCCGGAAGGTTTACCTCGAGTTCGGTTTGAGGGTCCTTTTCGATCGCTTCGAAAATTTGTTGCAGGAATTCCGGACTTACCTGCACCGGCAGGACGCCGATATTCAAACAATTATTTCGGAAGATGTCGGCAAAAAAACTGGAGATCACACACCGAAATCCATAATCGTAAACGGCCCAGGCGGCATGTTCCCTCGAAGAACCCGATCCAAAATTCTTACCACCCACCAGTATTTTACCCGAGTACAGAGGGTTATTCAACACAAAGTGTGGTTTAGGACTGTTATCCGGGTTGTAACGCCAATCCCGGAAAAGATTATCGCCAAATCCGGTCCGCTCTGTCGCTTTGAGGAAACGCGCCGGAATAATCTGGTCTGTATCCACATTCTCTATCGGCAGGGGCACGGCGGAACTCCGGAGGGTATTAAATTTATCGTATGCCATGGTTTTCTGTTTTAGGAAATCGTTTGGGTCTGCATGAGTTTGCGGGGATCAGTCACCTCTCCGGTCACAGCGGCGGCAGCCGCTACTAGCGGACTGGCCAGAAGTGTTCGGGCACCGGGGCCTTGGCGGCCTTCAAAATTCCGATTCGAGGTACTCACGGCGTATTTCCCGGCAGGGATCTTATCGTCATTCATAGCCAGGCAAGCGGAGCAACCCGGTTCCCGGAGTTCAAATCCGGCCTCCTGAAGTACGTCGAGTAATCCCTCACTCCGGATGGCCGCGTCGACCTTATGCGAACCCGGCACGAGCCATGCGGTAACATGGGGCGCCTTTTTTCGCCCCCTGACCAGATCGGTAAAGGCCCGGAAATCTTCTATCCTCCCGTTGGTACAACTCCCGAGGAATACAAAATCTACTTTTTTGCCCAACATGGAATCGCCCTCATTGAAGTCCATATAGGCCAGGGACTTTTGATAGGTAGCTTTTCCGCTGCCGGCATTTTCAGAACTGGGTATAGCCCCGGAAATCCCCATGCCCATCCCGGGGTTGGTCCCATAGGTAATCATAGGTTCAATGGCTGCCCCATCAAAAATGAGTTCCTTATCAAATACGGCATCTGTATCTGTATGCAGGGTGCTCCAATAGGCCATAGCGTTGTCCCAGTCTGCACCTTTTGGGGCGAATTCACGGCCTTTGACATAGGCAAATGTTTTTTCGTCAGGAGCCATCATACCGCCCCGGGCTCCCATTTCAATACTGAGGTTGCAAACCGTCATACGGCCTTCCATAGTCATATTCTCAAAAACCTCGCCGGCGTACTCTACAAAATATCCTGTGGCGCCGGAGGTTGAGAGACTTGAAATAATAAACAGGGCCACATCTTTTGGCGTGACAGCCTGATTCAGTTTTCCGTCAATAGTGATGCGCATGCGCTTTGGTTTGGGCTGCATGATGCATTGGGTTGCGAGAACCATCTCCACTTCTGAGGTCCCGATTCCAAATGCAATAGCCCCGAAAGCCCCGTGGGTTGACGTATGCGAATCCCCACACACGATGGTCGCTCCGGGTAAGGTTATTCCATTTTCAGGGCCGATAACGTGTACGATCCCGTTTTTTTCATGTCCCAGACCCCAGTACGGAATCCCGTGACGTCCGGCATTTTCTTCCAGGGCTTTTAGCTGATTCGCGGAAAGCGGGTCGGCTACCGGAAGCTGCTGATTGCGGGTAGGGGTCTTGTGATCTGCGGTAGCGAAAGTCCGTTCCGGATACAGTACGGGAATGTTCCGGGATTTAAGCCCCAGGAAAGCTACGGGACTGGTTACTTCATGCACCAGATGCCGGTCTATAAAAAGTACATCGGGTCCGTTTTCCACCCGGCGAACCACATGGGAATCCCAGACTTTATCGAATAGCGTTTTACGCATGTAAACTGTTTTTTTCTTTATAAATAGGGAATCGCAAAAGTATGGGGTGCGGCCTTAAAAGGCCGACCTGCCCCGGTTAAAATTACGATGTTCAACCTGAAGGTTTTACGGGTAAGTGTGCCCTTTAAGAGCTCCCAGGGCCCCCTGAATGGGTTTTTTTGAACCGTTTTCAATATCCGCAAGACGGGTATTTTAGGGTTCCGCAAGCGCGGTTATCAACTGATATAATCCCAGATATTCTTAAAGACTTCCATCCGGGCCATTTTTTCACGGACCATTTTATGTGTTTCTGCAGCGAGCTGGGGGTCCTTCTTTAAAAGCTGTTGGGCATAAAAACGGGCAGTTTTCAGAATATCACTATCCTTTACCACATCAGCGATCTTCAGGGCCAGGATACCGCTTTGCTGGGTTCCCATTAAATTTCCGGGCCCTCTTAATTGGAGGTCCGTTTCGGCGATTTCAAAACCATCATTCGTGTGGACCATAGTTTGCAAGCGTGTCTGACCGTCCTGTGAGAGTTTTCCACTGCTCATCAAGATACAGTAGCTCTGATCCGCTCCGCGACCTACTCTTCCCCGAAGCTGATGTAACTGGGACAGGCCAAAACGCTCGGCACTCTCGATGACCATCACTGAGGCATTCGGAACATTGACTCCAACTTCGATTACGGTGGTGGCGACCATAATCTGTGTCTGTCCTGAAACAAATCGCTGCATTTCAAATTCTTTGTCCTGGGGTTTCATCTGACCGTGGACGATGGATATCTGATAGGAGGGTGGCGGGAACTCCCTTTGGATACTCTCAAAACCGTCCATCAGATCTTTGTAATCCAGGGCTTCGGATTCCTGTATGAGCGGATAGACCACATACACCTGGCGGCCCTCAGCAATTTGCTCGCGCATAAACCCGAAAACCCTCAGGCGGTCCGCATCTGTACGGTGGGCTGTTCGCACCGGTTTACGTCCCGGGGGAAGGGTGTCGATAACACTGATATCCAGATCCCCGTAAAGACTCATGGCCAGCGTCCTGGGGATTGGGGTGGCGGTCATCACCAGAATATGGGGAGGGGTCGTATTCTTTTTCCACATCCGCGCGCGCTGGGCGACTCCGAAACGATGTTGTTCATCGATAATGGCAAGTCCCAGGTTCTTAAATTGCACGACTTCCTCGAAAACCGCATGGGTACCCACAAGAACCGATAAACTTCCCTCCTCAAGTCCCTGATGAATGGGTTTGCGATCCCTGGCCCTGACAGATCCTGTGAGGAGGGCAACGGAAATGCCCATAGGATCCAATAGTTCCTGTATCGATTGATAGTGTTGCTGAGCCAGTATTTCTGTTGGGGCAACCAGGCAGGCCTGATATCCATTGTCCAGTGCCAGGAGCATGGTCATGACAGCGACTATGGTTTTTCCGGAACCGACATCTCCCTGAAGCAATCGGTTCATCTGGGCATGACTCCCCAAATCAGCTCGAATTTCCCGGAGCACTTTTTTCTGAGCCTCTGTGAGCTCAAAAGGCAGATGGTCCTGGAAGAATTCAGTAAACAAAGCCCCTACTTTTTCGAAAACCAGGCCTTTTATCCGGCTTTTCCGCAGATTCTTTTTAGTGAGCAGGGCCAGCTGAATGTAAAACAGCTCTTCAAATTTTAAACGAAATCGCGCCTGGGCGAGTTCTTTTTGGGAGTCGGGAAAATGAACTTGCCAAAGCGCCTGCTGTTTCCCGGGTAACGCCAGGTTTTCCCGTAATTCCGCGGGCAGGCTTTCGGTGATTTGCTGCCCGTATTCGCTCAGCAGAGACTGTACCCATTTGGATATCAAACGGTTGGAGACTCCTTGTTTGGTGAGTTTCTCTGTGGAAGGATACACCGGTTGCATCCGGATGCGTTGTTGCCCTTCAAACTGACTGAGCAATTCAATCTCGGGATGCGGCATCGAAAAACTTCCGTTAAACCAGTTTGTCCGTCCAAAAATGACGTAGGGCTCGTTGAGTTTGAGTCGGTCCTGAATCCATTTATGGCTGCGAAACCACACCAGTTCCATAGTCCCGGTATCATCGGTAAAGGTGGCTACAAGTCGTTTCCCTTTTTGCTGGGATACCGTTTTCAGATGTGTGATGCGGCCAATAATCTGAACTTCAGCCCCCGACCGTTCCAATTCGGAAATTTTATAAAAACGGGATTTATCGATATAGCGGTTGGGGAAGAGATAGAGAAGATCCTGATAGGTTTCCAGCCCAAGTTCCCGTCCAAGCAGGCCGCCCCTGCCAGGGCCTACCCCTTTAAGATAGGTGATGGGGGTTTGAAGCGCGTTGGGATGCATCGGTCTAAAATACATCTTCCCCTATAGAAGTGCAACCCGACAAAATGCTAAATTTGAGGAATGCATCTGGAAAAATATATTTCAAAACATCTTCTGGCTTTGGTTTTGGCAGTTTTTTGGGCCCTGGCACCACAGGCTCAGAACACCCTTCCTGATTTTAAAAGTGCTGAGATACAAATCACGCCAGATCCGTATACAGAAACCCTGACCGGAGAAGTGGACTACCTTTTCGAAACATCTTCGGGTATTGACAGCATGGTCCTGGATGCCCATAATATGGAATTTGAGGATGTAATTCTGAATGGCCAACCCGTGGCCTATCGAAGTGATAACGGGCAATTGAGGATGAAGGGCCCAAGAAAAAAGGGGACTCATAAACTGCATATCGCCTATAAGGCATTTCCAGAACAGACGGTTTATTTCATCGGCTGGAAAGATGACGTCATAGGGAATGAACAGATTTGGACGCAGGGACAAGGCAAAAATAGCAGTCATTGGGTGCCCATAGTGGACGAGATGCAGGAGAAAATGGTTTTCGACCTCTCTATCCGTATGGACAGCACCTATGAAGTTATTTCCAATGGGGTCCTGAGGCGGACAGAAACCATAGATCGCCTCCGGAAATGGGATTTTGAAATGAAACAGCCTATGAGCAGTTATTTGCTGGCATTTGCCGTTGGCCGGTACCAGTATTTGGAGCGACAGGCGACTTCGGGAGTACCCTTAAAACTATATTATCCCGAAGGCGCACAAGATAAAGCGCACTGGACATACCTGTACACTGAGGAAATATTTGATTTTCTCGAGACCGAGATCGGAATACCCTATCCATGGGAGGATTACAAGCAGGTACCGGTGAGTGATTTTCTTTATGCCGGAATGGAGAATACCGGGGCTACGTTTTTCTCAGATCGCTATCTGGTGGATTCTGTGGGGTACAACGACGAGAATTACGTCAATATCAATGCACATGAACTCGCTCATCAGTGGTTTGGAAACCTCGTAACGGAAAAAGATGCCGCACACCATTGGTTGCATGAGGGCTTTGCAACATTCTTCGCCTATCGGGCGGAAGAGGCCCTGTTCGGACCTGAATATGTACTCTGGAAGCTCTATGAAACGGCTCGGGTACTGGAAGACATGGATAAAAATGGTCAAGGGGAAGCCCTGATGGATCCGGGGGCGGGGAGTCTTACGTTTTATGAAAAAGGCGCCTGGGCGCTGTTTATACTACGCGATGAGTTGGGCGCCGGGGTTTTCGACAGGGGAGTACGGCTATTTCTGAAGAACAAGGCCTATTCTAATGCTCAGATCTCCGATTTCCTTAAAGCCATGGAAACCGTATCGGGAACTTCGCTCACTGAGTATCGACGAACCTGGCTGGAATCCGAAAGCTTCGAAGTCCCCGTTGCTTTGGCGTATTTATCGAAAAAAGAGCCTGACATAAAGGCTTTAATTCCGGCCTTGGATGAAATCAAAAAGAGGGTGCTTCCGGATGAAAATGGGTTTAGAACTTATTGGGATAAAGGATCCAGCCCGGAGTATAAAGCCCATATTGTAAGGGCTGTTGGGCCCTTAATTTCCCGTGAACTTTGGGAGGAGGCTGCCGTGGATCCGGCCCTGATTATTCATAAAGCGCTCCTTGAGAACAGCAGGGAGATCAAAGATTGGATGAAACCCTATCTCAACGCCTGGCTGGACGCCCCGAGTTATGTGGTGCGGGAAAGTGCCTTGTTCAAGCTTTGGATAAACGATCCCGTCAACCGGAAAGCGCCCCTGGATCGCATCGAAAACAACGGGAGCCTGGCCAACCTTCGCCTCAAACAGTTATGGTGGCTCTTGGCTATGCTGACCCCGGAATATACAGGTGCGGACCAACAAAGGGTGTATTTAGAAGCACTCAGAAAGACGACGGCCCCGGGTCATTCGTGGGAAATACGTCAGAATGGGTTCGCGATGTTGCAACAGGTGGGTGCCCTCAACCTTCAGAATGTAGAGGATCTCATGGAGGCCACGGAACACCACAGCTGGCAATTTCGAAAATTTAGCAGGGAGATGCTCGAGGATGTAATGGCGCAAACCCCGGGGGCGGCCAATTGGGAGGAACTGGCCCGACAGTTTCCCAAGTCGAAATACAAATATTTACACGAGTTAATCTCTACGCTATGAGAGCAATGGTTATTTCAGGAGGAGGGAGCAAGGGAGCCTTCGCGGGTGGCGTGGCACAGTACCTGCTTGAGAAAAAAAAATATTCCTATGATTTACTATTGGGGACTTCTACGGGAAGCCTGCTGATTTCACATCTGGGCCTGAAGAAAATAGATAAAATACGCAACATCTATACCTCGGTCACCCAGGACAGTATTTTCAGTAACTGCCCGTTTACGATTGAACATAAATACGGTATTGCCACCATCGGAATCAATCACCGGAATGTGCTGAAAAATTTTTTCAAAGGCCGTAAGACGTTTGGGGAGAGCTTAAACCTGCTCACCCTGATTCGCAATTCTATCACCGAAGCCGAATTCGCTGAGTTAAAAAAAGGCCCGCTCGACATCGTGGTTACCGTTTCGAACCTCTCCCTGAATCAGGTGGAATACAAATCGATTAATGATTTTGACTACGATTCGTTTTGCGAGTGGATTTGGATCTCCTGTAATTATATTCCCTTTATGACACTGGTCCGAAAAAAGGGTTCTGAGTATGCCGACGGAGGCCTCGGATGTATGGTCCCCATTGAAGAGGCTATAAAACGCGGGGCCACAGAGGTAGATGCTATAATCCTCCATACGGAGGTATCGCACCTGAATCGGATGCCTTCCCGAAATGCATTTTCACTCCTGACCAATATGTTCGCCTTTATGCTGGACCGCATTGAGGAACACAATATTAAAATTGGAAAATTTACAGCCAATCACAACAATGCCATTATCAATTTTTATTACACCCCAACCGTCCTGACGACGAATTCTCTGGTGTTCGATAAAAAACAAATGACCAAGTGGTGGAAAAGCGGGTATCTGTATGCGGAATCCCGAAGTGAGCAGAGCAGTGAACTGGAACTCACCTGAATCCTACCATAGCGCTCCTATTTCCTTTTTGACATAAGAAAGGGCGGTGGCGGAAGGTGAAGTCCGCTCCATCATGTCATTAAGAAGGTCTTCCCGCAATTTATCGGCATTGTCGGCTTCACTCATGGCAGATTTACGAATCCCCTGTATTGTAGCGTTTTTAGCCGCTTTGATCACGTTCCAGCATTCATCCGTCATATAGATCTGCTGGGAAAGGTTATGCTCGTATTCGTTTTCAATGGTGCGGATAAGCAGGTTTTCATATTCCCCCTTATCCGGGGATTTCGGAGCTACCCGGACCACGAGTTTCGGTATCGCGATACGCTCCAGGAACAAGGCCATTCTTTCATAGGCCTGCAGACGTATAGGCAAGGTGTTTTTCTGACTGTCTTTATGCAGGATAAACCGACGCCGGCCTTCTTCATTCTTAGTGTGCATCTTAAAAAAATAGAAGGCTACCACTCCCGTAACCACGGCAGGCAGGAGGTATGCAAAAAGTTGTAGAATGTCGATTCCGTTCATCAGAGGTTGAATTCAAGGGTTACGTCTGGATTAACGCAAATAAGACCCAAAAAGTATTCAGGCACGTTCTGACTTCATACAAAATTTGGTTTATTAACGGGGTGTTCCTGCTTACATTATCTTTTTACCTCGTCCTGGACCATTTGGTAAAACTTGCGATAATTCGGATGTAAAAGGATATCTACACCTTCGCTGAAATTTCCATCGCGCGCCCGGCTCTGCAAACGGGATTCCGAAACTTCATAAGTGCCTTGCAAAGCATTCATTACTGCAGTAGCCTGATTGGCCGCCAGTGTCATGTCTCCCGTCATGGATAAACCCTCTACCGTGATGCCCAGATCCGGATGTGCTTTGGCCAGAGCTGCCACGCGCTCCGCCCAGGTATTCCCTTCTGCTGTCAGCTCGGTTCCGGTATCACTCCCAAATAGCGATGAAAGACCCCCGGAAATCACCAGGCTACCTGCAGCTACCTTGAGCTGGGCATCCGGGCCCAGGGTGCGTTTGGCGTCATTGAGCAGCACAATAATCGTGGAATCATTCGCGCTGAAGGACCCCTCAATGCCTTTGAGTTGTCTTTCTTTAGCATTCAAAGATTCCAGCGCTTTGGACAGCGCATCTTCTTTTTTATTGGAAACGGAGGCAAAACTTCCCAGATTTGCCATCAAAGTGGCATTAGCCTCTTTGAGTTCGGTCACCTGAGCTTCATAGGATGCCGCTTTGGCCTGGGCAGCCTTATCACTTGCCTGAGCCTCTGAAACCGATCTTTCCAATTGCCTGACCTGCGCCCGCAGACTGTCTATTTCAACAATGAGGTCTGATTTTCGCTGGGCCATGGCCAATGGGCTAACCAGCATCAATACGAGCAGCGAGCAGAAAGTTCGCGAAAAATTAAGGGTAATAGTTTTCATAAGCCTTAAAAAATTAGATCGCAAAGATACACACCTTCCCGGACAATTAACCCTGGAATATTTCACGGTCTCGAGCCTTACAGGTTTAACCCGCCTTGAGGTAATCCAGACTGAGCTCTGTAAGCGCTTTTACACCCAGGATCAGACCCGATTCATCAATTCGGAAATCCGGGGTGTGATGGGGGAAAGGTTCCTGGTTCCCGGGAGTCATCCCTCCCAGAAAAAAGAAAAAACCCGGGACTTCTTTTTGAAAATAGGAGAAATCCTCCGCACCTGTAACCGCTTTTTGAGTCTGTACGTTAGGGGTTCCGGCTACCCGATTCAGGGTAGGGAGCATGGTGCTCACCAAATCGGGATCATTGTAGGTTATATCGGTGGCATCTTTAATTTCGACAATAGCTTCCCCTCCGTAGGCTCTGGCGATGTCCGGGATCATTTCCATCATTCTGCGATTGATATGATCTTTCATGCCATAATCCAGGGTGCGTATAGTGCCGAGCATTTCAGCTTCCTCTGGAATGATATTAAAGCGCACCCCACTTTTTATCTTGCCTACCGTAATCACAGCAGCTTCATTCGTCAGTTGGGCCTCTCTGCTAATGATGGTTTGCAAACCGTCGATGATTTTTGCGCTGATCAGAATAGGATCTACTCCGGACCAGGGTTGTGACCCGTGACTCTGTTTCCCTTTGACCTTAATGGTAAAACTCTGAGCGGCTGCCATGGTGCCTCCGGATTTGTAGCGGATTACGCCAGCCGGCGTCTGGGAATTGATATGAAGCCCAAAAATAGCATCCACATCCGGGGATTTCAACACCCCTTCTTTTACCATGAGCAGGGCTCCGCCTTCCTCTCCGGGAGGTGGACCCTCTTCCGCAGGTTGAAAAATAAATTTCACGGTTCCCCGAATTTTGTCTGTGTTTTTGGAAAGCACCTCGGCCACGCCCATCAGAATGGCGGTATGTGTGTCGTGCCCGCAGGCGTGCATGACCCCGACCTCTTCACCTAAAAATTCACTGGTTACTTCGGAGCGAAAAGGCAGATCATTGCGTTCGTAAACCGGGAGCGCATCGATATCCGCCCTGAGCGCCACTACCTTTCCGCTTTTTTTCCCTTTGAGAATACCTACGACTCCTGTATGTGCCACGCCCGTTTGAACTTCCAAACCGAGCGACTTTAAATGCGCTGCAATTTTTTCAGCGGTTTTAAACTCCCGGTTAGACAATTCCGGATGTTGGTGAATATCCCTCCTCCATTCGATGACTTTGGGTTCGACAGCCTTGTAATCTGCGTCAAGAGACCACTGCTGGCCCTGAACGGTTCCCATGAGGAGTAATACGCCCCAGAATGCGATGTGTTTTGTTTTCATTAGAAATTGGGTTAAAATTTTATCAATCGGTATCCTTGATCCTGAAATTGTATCAATGCGGTCATCGCAGAGAGCGAGAGCTGTACACCTGCAATGGTTTGTTCCACAGGTACTTTGCGCGCCACGGAAGATTGCCCGCAAAAAACAACCTGAGCCCCCGATTCCATGAGCGCTTTGATAAGTGGGCTATTAGGATTGTCCGTGCCGTAGAGTTCTCTGTAATGGGGGTTTTCCAGGAGATCTGTACTGGCCTTATTGTGGACAACCAGGGCTACCTGGAGCTGTCCTGGATCGACCCCCGCTCTTGCGTGCATATTCAGAAATCGGGCGGCCGTTTCAATCCAGGGATTTACCTGAGTTTTGTCTTCCGGACTGTTCATCACATCAAAAACCGCTTTAAAAGAA
>CAKZOC010000082.1 GCA_937136025.1 uncultured Bacteroidota bacterium | reverse complement strand
TTAACCTTAAACCTTAAACTTTGAACCCCGAACCCCGAACCCCTGCCAACTGCCACTGCGAACCTTGAACCTTAAACCCTGAACCCCCTGAACCATGTACCTGAACTGCCATACGTACTACAGTCTTCGCTACGGCACATATTCCGAGGAATCTCTGCTGCGTCTGGCGCAGGAAAAAGGGATTACCCGCCTGACCCTTACCGACATCAACAACACCTCGGCAGGGTTGAATTTTGTGCGCCGGGCTCCGGAGTTCAATGTCCGCCCCTCACTGGGCATCGATTTCAGGAACGGCGTAACGTGTTGTTTTGTCGGTATTGCCCGTAACAATGAGGGCTACCTGGAACTAAACCGGTTTCTCTCTCACCACCTGCACAACAAGCTGCCCTTTCCCGAGCGGGCTCCGGTGTTTTTAAATGCCTATATCGTCTACCCTTTTGAGAAGGTTTTGCTGGAGGAGATGAAAACCTTTGCCTCCCATGAGTTTATAGGGATATCCCTTCGGGACCTGCGCCGTCTGCCCTTTAGCCGTCTGATAGAGTATCGCGAAAAATTGGTTGTGCTGCAACCGGTGACCTTCCGGAACAAAAGGGACTTCAACGCCCACCGGCTGCTCAGGGCCATAGATAATAATGTGCTTTTGAGTAAACTCCCGGAAACCGAACAGGCCTCTGCTGAGGATTGTATGTATTCCCTCGAAAACCTGGCGACGGCATTTTCTGATTTTTCCTTTATCCTGGAAAATACAGAGCGGCTGATCCGCACCTGTGAGATCCGGTTTGATTTTTCTGCCGAACGCAAGCCCCAGAACCTTCAGACTTATACGGGAAATGAAGCCTCCGATGTGCAGCTCTTGCAGCGACTTTGCCAGGAGGGGATGCCCTATCGGTATAAGGACCCCGGGCCCGAAGTGCACGCCCGCCTTGAGAAGGAGCTGGACCTGATTGTAAAAAAGGGTTTTGTCTCCTATTTCCTGATCAATTGGGATATTGTCAGTGAAGCCCGTCGCAGGGGGTTTTTCTATGTGGGTCGCGGGAGTGGGGCAAACAGTATTGTAGCCTATCTGCTGCGTATTACCGATGTGGATCCGATTGAACTCGACCTGTACTTTGAACGTTTTATCAACCTGTTTCGCGCGAATCCACCGGATTTTGATATTGATTTTTCCTGGAAGGACCGGGAGGCGATTACCCGGTATATTTTTGAGCGCTTTAAGCATGTAACCCTGCTGGGGACTTACGTGACCTTTCGCCAACGGGGCATCATCCGGGAGCTGGGAAAAGTCTTCGGACTTCCCAAGGCGGAGATCGACCTCTTGTGCCAGGGGCAGTATCCGAATTCCCGCCTCGATGAGGTGGCGCGCCTGGTGCTTCGGTACGGGGAACTCATCCGGGGCATGCCCAATTACCTGAGCATCCACGCCGGCGGAATTCTGATCAGCGAGCGGCCCATCCACTATTTTTCGGCTACCCACCTGCCTCCCAAGGGGTTTCCCACCACCCAGTTTGATATGGTGATTGCCGAGGATGTGGGTCTGTATAAGTTCGATATCCTCGGCCAGCGGGGCCTTGCCAAAATTGAGGAAGCCCTGGAGATTGTCCGGGAAAACCAACCCGAAGCCTTTAAGCGGATCGACATTCACGATATCTCCCGGATCAAGGAAGATCCCAGGATCAATCAGATGGTTAAATCGGCCCAGTGTATGGGATGTTTTTATGTGGAATCTCCTGCCATGCGGATGCTGTTGCGCAAACTGGAGGTGGACACGTACCTGGGTTTGGTGGCTGCCAGTTCCATCATACGCCCGGGGGTGGCTAAAAGCGGGATGATGCGGGAGTACATCCTGCGTCACCGCAATCCTGAACGGGTTCAGCAAGCCCATCCCGTATTGCTCGAGATCATGCCGGATACCTATGGCGTAATGGTCTATCAGGAAGATGTCATCAAAGTCGCCCACTACTTTGCAGGGCTCAGCCTTGGGGAAGCCGATGTCCTTCGCAGGGGAATGAGCGGGAAATTCCGCTCGCGGGAGGAGTTTGAACGCGTCAAAGCTGTATTTATCGATAACTGTCGTAAAAAAGGATATGCGGAATCTATGATTTCGGAGATCTGGCAACAGGTGGCCAGTTTTGCGGGCTACGCTTTTGCCAAAGGCCATTCAGCTTCCTATGCCGTGGAAAGCTATCAGAGCCTTTTTCTACGGACGTATCACCCCCTGGAGTATATGGTGGCAGTACTCAATAACGGAGGGGGGTTTTACCGGGCGGAACACTACATCCACGAGGCCCGGATGTTAGGGGGTGTTATTCATGCGCCTTGTATTAATCGTTCTGTAGGGGTCACCCGTATTCAAGGGGTGGACATCTATCTCGGGTTTGTGTTTTTAAAGGAGCTGGAATCCCGTATCATTGACCGAATCATCAGCCAGCGGACAGGAGGGGGCGCTTTTACCAGCCTGGAGGATTTTCTGGACCGGGTCTCTATTTCCATTGAGCAGGTGAGCATTCTGATTCGTATCGATGCCTTTCGCAGTACGGGAGGAGAAAAACACCAGCTACTCTGGCGCGCCCATATGTTGCTCTCCGGGGGGACAATCCGGGAACACCCCCGCCTCTTTCCCCCCCAACATGCCCGTTACCAGCTACCACAATTACATACCACTTCCCTGGAAGATGCCTTTACCCAACTCGAATTGCTGGGGTTTTGCCTTTGCAGCCCCTTTAATCTTCTGGTCCACCCAGCGGTGAATTCCCATGGCAGTCGCGACTTTCCAAATTTTGTGAACAAACCCATCGATATGTACGGTTATTTGGTAACGGTAAAGCACACGAAAACCCATACCGGCAAGCAAATGTATTTTGCAACGTTCATCGATCAGCAGGGCGAGGTGTTTGATACCGTGCATTTTCCTCCGGTAGCGGCCAAATATCCCTTCCGGGGAAAGGGTATTTACCGGGTCTATGGCAAGGTGGTCAGCGAGTTTGGTTTTCTCAGTGTCGAAGTCGTAAAAATGGAAAAACAGCCCTATATCTCCGATCCCAGGTATGCGGAAATAAAAACGAGTACCCGTCTGCTCGCCCAACGTCAGGAGCACACGCGTACCCCGTCTGAGATTCGAACTTCCAGGGGTTCTGCCTCCCTTCCAAAGGACTCCCGGTAAGCCTTGCAAAGTGCTGTCTGTACCCATTCCACAGCCTCCGAGCGGACCAGATTCAGACTACAGCCTCCAAAACCCCCGCCCATGATTCGCGCCCCGAGCACCCCGGGGAAAGACAGGGCGGTATCCACCAGAAAATCCACTTCTGGACAACTCACCTGATAGTCGTCTCGCAATCCCCGGTGTGATTGGGACAGCAGGGCGCCCAGTCCTTCCATATCCCCATGTTCCAGGGTATCTAAAGCCTGCAGAACCCGTGCATTTTCTTCAATTACATATCGGCACCGCTTTTTTATAGTATTGGGAATAGAATCCCCTAAGGCGTTGAAGTGCTCAGCAGTGGCATCCCTGAGGGAGCGGATTTCCGGAAAGGTTTCCCGAAGCAGGGCCACCCCGCGCTGGCATTCCGCACGCCTGTTGTTATAGGCGCTCTCAGCCAGGGCGTGCTTTATGCCACTACCGATCAGCAATAAAGTGCAATCGCCCAGATCTGCTGGAATATAGCGATACTCCAGATCCCGGCAGTCGAGAAGGATAAAGTGATTCTTACGGCCCATCACACAGGCAAACTGGTCCATAATCCCGCATTGGGTGCCGACAAAATTATGTTCTGCCTCCTGGGCAAGGCGGATGAGTTCCAAAGGGGAAAGCCCGAGTTCGAAAAGGATATTGAGTCCAAAGGCCAGTCCGCATTCCAGGGCCGCCGAAGAACTCAAACCCGCACCGACGGGAATGTCCGATTTGAAATCAACATCGAATCCTTCCAGTTTTCCAGAGCGTTTTAAAAGTTCCCGAAGTACCCCGGAAATATAATTTTCCCATCCGCTGGATGGTTGCAGGTGGCCCAGATCAGCCTGCAGGGTTTTCCCCAGGGAGGCACTCGCAATCCGGCACTGGTCAGGGGATCCGTTTCTGTCAAAAGTAAAGACCATCTGCTGCCCGATGGCCGCCGGAAGGACTAGCCCCTCATTGTAATCCGTATGCTCTCCCAACAGATTGATTCTGCCTGGAGCCGCCACTCTCAGGTGATTTATTTTGGATGGAGAAACTGACATAGGCTACTATCCGGGATTCCAAAGTACAAAAGCAGGAAGGTTTTAGAAACCCTAACCCGGTTTTTTATGGAATAACTGACCTGGGTCCTTGTGCCCTGCGATTATTTTGAGTAATATAGAGATAGTGCATTTTGAAGAAATCCCCCTCTTCCCCCAGGGTGAATTTTTCAGAAGTACATTTGTAAAACCACAGTTAAAAGGCAAGATCATGGAGTTTAATAATCAAGAAAAGTTAGGGGTGATAAAGGCCATAGATCAGGTCATCCGAACAGATGACAGAGTGTATGAAGGAGAATCATTTTTTCTCGCACAACTTTCCAAAGTCGTGAAGTTCGACAAGGCGCTTTTTGATAAGGCGCGTCAATTGACACTGGAAGAAGCTATTGAAATCCTCAAAGAGATGCCGGATAGTAAGAAGGAAGTTCTCGCGATGATGCTCAATCAGGCGGCCAATTCCGATGGACGGGTCCAGGAAGACGAACTCAGGACCATCCACAAGATTTTCACATTGGCAGGGATGGATTTTGATGACCTTTAAACGTTTAATAACGCCGGTTTCAGAATCTGTGTCATGATCCGAGAGATAGTTCTGGTGCCCCGTGAACCTTTTAAACCTCATTGATACGTGGAATTTAATTTAGCGGAGAAGCTCGGAATTCTGAAAGCCATCGATCAGGTGATCATGGCTGATGATAATATTTACGAAGGGGAGGCGATTTTTGTTTCACAGCTCTCAAATGTTGTGGGATTCAGCGCTGAAATATATAAGAAGGCCCGGGAAGTAGAGTTGGAAGAGGCCATGGCAATCCTGGAGTTCATGTCCCGGGATAAAAAAGAGGCCCTTGCGATCATGTTGAATGAGGCGGCGAACGCCGACGGTCGTGTAGGGGAGGAGGAGCTCAAAACTATTTACCGGATCTTCACCCGGATCGGTATTAATTTTGATGCACTTTGAGATCGTTTTTCAGGAATTTTTTAGTGGCTACTCCCTGAGTTGCGCTCACGCCCACTGAATACAAGGTCTTTGTAAATTCAAGGAAAACATGCATATACACGATTTATCCGCTGAGAATTCCATCCTGAATCAGTTTATCTCAGAAATTAGGGATACCCAGATACAAAAAGATCCCCTGAGGTTCCGGCGCAATATCGAAAGGGTAGGGGAAGTGCTTTGTTATGAACTCAGTAAAACCCTTGAATTCAAGACCCGAACCGTTCAGACTCCATTGGGGACCACCACCATGCCTGTGCCGGTTTCATCCCTTGTCTTGTGTTCGGTACTGCGGGCCGGACTCCCCCTGCATCAGGGACTTCTCAATTATTTTGACCGGGCCGAAAATGCATTCATCTCTGCATATCGCCATCACCCGGATGGGGGTGATGCCTTTGAAGTGATTGTAAAATATATGGCGGCTCCGGATTTAAACGGGAAGACATTGGTCCTGACCGATCCGATGCTCGCCACGGGAAAAACCCTGGAAAATGTTCTGAAAGCCCTAAGGGCAAATGGGGAACCCGATCAGATTCATATCCTCTCTGTGATTGGTTCCAAAAAGGGGATTGCACACGTCTCGGAAATTTTCCCCGGGCAGACGCATCTTTGGATTGCGGCCATTGACGATACCCTAAGCCCGAGCGGGTATATCATTCCCGGTATTGGAGATGCGGGAGACCTCGCTTTCGGGTTGAAGTTATAACCCTTTCTGTTCGTGCGTATGCTTATATTCCAGCAGCCACTCAAAAGGCACAGTTTCCAGAGCCTTTTTATGAGTTGCCTCCAAAACAACCGGGGGAGCCTGTCCTTCCAAGTAGGCTTGCCGCCACCGGGACACACAAAGGCACCAGCGATCTCCCGATTTCAGACCAGGAAAATTATAATAGGGGATGGGGGTGCTCAAATCGTTACCTCTACTTCGGGTAAAGCTCAGAAATTCTTCCGTCATTATGGCGCAAACTACATGGGTGCCTGTGTCCTCAGGTCCCGTACGGCATTGTCCGTCCCTGTAAAATCCTGTGAGGGGTTGGGCACAACAAGACTGAAGTTCACCTCCCAGCACATTTAGATCTGCGGCCATGGTTTTTTATTAAAGATACAATGGTCGGTAATAAAACGGGAAACCCAAGTGGTGAAAAAAATCTATTTTTATCCTTATCTTAAGGAAAAACAACAGATTATGGAAGATTTAGTAGTGGCCGCCAAAATCATTCTATTTGTCAGTATTGTCAACGTTTGGTTTTTCAGAACCAACCGGGGGACCCAATGGAGGGCCGGAGATGCCGGGAATATGAAGGAGGAGTTCAAGATCTATGGACTCTCCGAAACCATGATGTATGCCGTAGGGTTTCTCAAAGTGCTTTCGGCCATCGGGCTTATTGTTTCAATTTGGTTTCCAGCCCTGGCCATTCCGGCTTCAGCTGCCATGGGGTTCCTCATGGTCGGGGCCATCTGGATGCACTTAAAGGTAAAAGATCCGATTAAAAAGGCCCTGCCGGCATTCGTATTTCTCTTACTTTCTGTCTTTATCTGGCTATACAGCACTGGATTGATCTAAAAAAAACGCCTCCCGGGCATGGGAGGCGTTTAATGAGGGTATTTGGGACTTTTACTGTCCCTGTCCGAGCGAATATCCCCGGACCCCGTCAAATTCGTACAGGTTTTCAGTTTTGATAATATCTACATTTGATAAAACAGCTTTTTGTAACACTTCGATAATATCTTCCTTTCGTACCTGTACGTCCTTTGAAGCACTGTACCGGCATCGCCAGTGATCTGTGCAGAAGGTTTCGTCAAAACCGTCTAGCTCGTTAAAAACGGAACTTCTAATAAATAAACAAGCTCCTGAAGCCCAAAAAATATCTGTGGTATCGTTATACTGACCATTATCTTCCTCTAGTGTATTAAAAATTCTTCCTCTACAAAAAGGATAACCATATTTATCTATAAAGCCACCAGCTGCTCCAGCATATTCAAACTCTGTTTTATTTTTGTAATCTAAAATTTTTGGCTGAATGATTAC
>CAKZOC010000081.1 GCA_937136025.1 uncultured Bacteroidota bacterium | reverse complement strand
GTACCGCATGAAGTCGTCAGCGGTGCTGGTGCACGCGATATTCCGGGCCCACGGATTTGTGCCCGCCTCAAACGCTTCTGGGTGGAACGGGTTCTGGACGGGGCAGCACCTTAAGTCGTACGTGTTTCAGGGCCTGAACAAGTACCAGAAAATCAACCAGTTTCCCCGCAGCTTTGAGCTCACGCGCAAGGACACGCTGGCGCGCAACCTCACCCGCATGCAACAGGTGCATGGTGACCGGTTTTTTTCTTTCTTCCCGTGTTCACACTGTTCATTGGGTTGGTATACATCAGGAAAAAATACACCTACACCGATAATTTGGTCTTTTCCTTTCACAGCCAGGCCTTCTTTTTTATCTTGCTCATTATAAGTTTTCTGATCGACTGGGCTTTTGGCGTCACGAGCATCTGGTTGGCGTTGCTGATTTTTCCGGTTTACCTCTTCCTCTCCATGCGGAGGTTTTACGGACAGGGCTGGATTAAAACGACAATTAAATTTTTATTTCTGAACAATCTTTTTTTTATATTGGCGAGTATTGCAGCTATTATATTTTTGATTGGAAGTGCACTTACTTTTTAGACTATGAAAATGAACACTAAAGTAACCCAAGGTATTCGGGTTTCCGTCAAAACGAGTTTTGAGGGAACTTTTTTCAAGAATTACAAGATGCATTTTGCCTTTGGGTATACCATTACCATAGAAAACCAAAGCAAAGATCCTGTACAGCTCACCTCCAGACACTGGGACATCTACGATGCCCTCAATGAGATGGAAGTAC
The DNA here is from genome assembly GCA_937136025.1 of uncultured Bacteroidota bacterium. GTDB lineage: Bacteria > Bacteroidota > Bacteroidia > Flavobacteriales > Flavobacteriaceae > Robiginitalea. The sequence continues at coordinate 34,588 of CAKZOC010000081.1, read as the reverse complement.
TCGACGGAGAGGGCGTTATTGGAAAAAAACCGGTTATTCGGCCCGGGGAATCGCACACCTACAGCTCGGGTTGTCTGCTCGCCTCCCCTATCGGGGCGATGAAGGGATTTTACAATATGGTGAATCTCTCTTCCTCAGATAAATTTCAGGTTTTTGTGCCCACCTTTCGCCTGAACGCTCCTTTTGCTCTGAATTAGGATCTCAATTATTCAAAGCGCCTGGCGCAGCCCTAAAACCTTTTTCTGTTTTTAAGGCCTCTTTTGGGGCCCTCACCCGCGGGGGGAAAATCCTGTAAACCACTTCGGCAAAGGCAGGACTCCTGTCTGAATTTCAACCGTTATGTGCTGAGTTCACTGTGAATGAACCCCCTTGTAATTCTGTTTTTAAAAGGCCCTTTCGTTTCGTACCTTTGTCGGGATTTTATAATCCCTTAAAAATTTGTCATGGGTAACGCATACTTTCAAGTCCCGCCGGCGGTCAACGAGCCGGTCAAGAGTTACGCCCCCGGTTCTGAGGAGCGGGAGGCTGTACTGAAACAATACAAAGCTTATTACGACGGTTCCGCGGATATCCCCATGTGGATTGACGGGCAGGATGTACGCACCGGAAACACCCGGCCCATTGCACCCCCGCACGATCACCAACACCAGGTTGGGCAATATCATTTAGCTTCTAAAAAAGAGGCTGATCTCGCCGTGAAAACCGCCCTCGCAGCCCGCTCGCGATGGGCTGATATGCCCTGGGAACAGCGTGCCGCAGTCTTTTTAAAGGCCGCCGACCTGATCGCTGGTCCGTACCGGGCCAAAATCAATGCGGCAACGATGATTGCCCAGTCCAAAACGGTCCACCAGGCCGAAATAGATGCGGCCTGTGAGCTCATCGATTTTCTGCGGTTTAACGTCAGCTTTATGACCGACATCTATCAGGAACAGCCGGAATCGGATGAAGGCATCTGGAACCGGGTCGAGTATCGGCCTCTGGAGGGATTTGTCTATGCGATCACCCCTTTTAATTTCACGGCCATTGCGGGGAACCTTCCCGCCAGCGCAGCCCTTATGGGTAACGTAGTAGTATGGAAGCCGAGCGATCACCAGATTTTTTCTGCCAAAGTCATCATCGACGTCTTTCGCGAGGCCGGACTTCCCGATGGAGTCATCAATGCCATCTACGGGGATCCCGTGATGATCACTGAGACCATGCTCACGCATCCTGATTTTGCAGGGATACACTTTACGGGTTCTACCACGGTCTTTAAAAACTTATGGAAACAGATCGGAGATAATATTCACCGATACAAAACCTATCCCCGGATTGTAGGGGAGACAGGTGGAAAAGATTTTATCATCGCGCATCCGACGGCTCCGCCAAATCAGGTGGCCACTGCCATTACACGGGGAGCATTTGAATTGCAGGGTCAAAAGTGCAGTGCAGCCTCCAGGGTGTACCTGCCCAAATCCACTGCCGAGGCTGTTTTAAATCGCGTTAAAGCCGATGCAGCCTCTATTAATAAACCCGGGTCTCCTGAGGACCTGAGCAATTTTGTAACCGCCGTCATCCACGAGGGGTCTTTTGATAAATTGGCGGGATATATCGATCGGGCCAGGAAAGATGCCGAAGCCGAAATTATTGTCGGAGGCGGCTATGATAAATCCAAAGGATACTTTGTAGAACCGACCGTAATCCTGACGACCGATCCGCACTACGTCACGATGGAAGAGGAGCTCTTCGGACCGGTTGTGACGGTCTATGTATACGAAGATGACCAATGGGCAGAAACCCTGGAACTCGTAGATCAAACCTCTGTGTACGCCCTTACCGGGGCGGTTCTCGCACAGGATCGGTATGCGATTACCCAGGCGACGAAGGCCCTGGAGAATTCCGCTGGAAATTTCTATATCAATGACAAACCTACCGGAGCAGTAGTGGGTCAGCAACCTTTTGGTGGGGCCCGCGCCTCAGGGACGAATGACAAAGCGGGTTCTGCTCAGAACCTGATGCGATGGGTGTCGCCCAGACTGATTAAGGAGACTTTCGTCACCCCGGAAGACTACCGATATCCGTTTCTGGGATAGTCTTTATCCCAATCAAAACTTCAGCCCCGCCCTTGCGGGGCTTTTTTATCCTTCTTACTGTAGGGATCCGGCAGGTAGACTACCTTTTTTGTCTCGAAAAAGGGTTCTTTAAAATACGTGGATAAGGGGAATATTTGCGCGCTGGGATACGACCGGAGCTCCTCGGAGAGGTCCCCGCCCTTTAAGTAAAGAATTCCGGGTGCCCAAATGGCTCCGTCCGGGCGCTGAACCCCCTTCCGCTTTTTAAAGCGTCCCCGGGTCCAGTGGACAAAAGTAGGCATGGCCGCGACCGCCCGGCTGACAATAAAATCATAGGACTCTGTTAAGTCCTCAACCCTCGTCTGCAAGGCCGCAACATTGGAGAGCTCGAGGCCGGACACAACTTCTTCGACCACCCGGATTTTCTTTCCGATGGCATCCACCAGGGTAAACTGAGTATCGGGAAAAAGGATGGCGAGCGGGATTCCCGGGAAACCTCCGCCTGTACCCACGTCGAGCACCTGCTCTCCGGGCTGAAACTCATAAACCTTTGCAATGCCCAGTGAATGCAACACATGCCGCAAGTACAATTCATCGATATCCTTTCTGGATACTACATTGATTTTGGTGTTCCAATCCTTATAAAGCGCTTCGAGCGCTCTGAACCGATCCCTTTGAATTCCGGATAAATTAGGAAAATATTGGAAGAGGGTTTCAGGTATCATACGTATCTTTGTACTTAGCTGTCAAATGTACTACTTTCGTTAGCAGGTCAAAAAGTTTGAAGCCCTGCGCGCTTCTATTAATATTAAGTTTTCTCATGCAAAATTCATCAATACGCTTTTCAAGAACCGATTCGCCCCAGTTTTTTAAAACCCTGAATAAGCGCGTCAACGCCTATTTTAAGGAGAACCAGATCAAGAAAACCGGTAATTGGCGTTTGTATTTGAAGGCTGCCATTATGTTTTCCCTGTTTTTTGCGCCCTATTTCATCATCCTGACCCTGAATCTCCCCATGTGGGCCAACCTTTTGCTCACCCTCCTGATGGGTGTTGGAATGGCCGGAGTAGGAATGAATGTGATGCACGATGGCAATCACGGAACCTTCTCTTCAAAGAAATGGGTGAATAAACTTATGGGAGGAAGTATTTATATCCTGGCTGGCAACGTGTACAACTGGCAGGTGCAACACAACGTACTGCACCATACCTATACGAATATCCACGAGCATGATGAAGACCTCGAGGCGGGGAGAATCCTTCGGTTCTCACCCCATTCGAAGTGGCATAAATACCATCGCTTTCAGCATTTTTATTCCATCCTCCTTTATGGACTACTGACTTTTAACTGGGCCATTACCACGGATTTCCAGCAGATGTACCGGTATACGAAAAGGAAGCTGTCCTACGGGAAATTCCCAAATCCGGTAGTCAACTGGAGTGTACTGCTGATTACCAAACTGGTCTATGCCACGGTCTGGATCGTCATCCCCATGCTGGTATTGGATATCGCCTGGTGGAAGGTTCTTATTGGATTCTTTCTGATGCACTATGTGGCCGGGGTGATTCTCAGTGTCGTCTTTCAGCTCGCGCACGTCGTGGACCATGCAGACATGCCATTGCCTGAAAAAGATGGCAGCATGAAAAACAGCTGGGCCATCCACCAGTTAAAAACCACGGTCAACTTCGGCACGCGCAACCGTATCGTCAATTGGTTCACCGGAGGACTGAATCACCAGGTAGAACACCATATTTTCCCGAATATCTCACACATTCACTACACGAAAATTGCGCAAATCGTCAAGGAAACAGCCCGGGAGTACAATCTGCCCTACAACGAATATCAGACGACCCGTAAGGCCATTATTTCGCATTTTCAGCACCTGAAGGAACTCGGGAAAAAACCCGATTTTCAGATGCAATAACTCCGTGCCTTTATGAAAGCGTATCTCTCCGACCGCATTAACAGCATGTCGACTTCGGCTACCCTGGCAATGGCTGCCAAGGCCCGTGAACTCAGGAATGAAGGTAAAGATATCATTGGACTCAGCCTGGGGGAACCGGATTTTAACATCCCGGATTTTATAAAAGAAGCTGCTAAAGAAGCTATCGACCAGAACTACAGCAGTTATTCCCCGGTGGATGGGTATGCAGACTTGAAAAAGGCGATTGCTCATAAATTTCAGCGGGATAACGCCCTGGAATATACCCCGGCGCAAATCGTAGTCTCTACCGGTGCCAAACAATCCCTGGCCAATGTAGCGATGGTACTCATAAACCCGGGGGATGAAGTAATTCTGCCGGCCCCGTACTGGGTCAGTTACCGCGATATTGTGAAACTCGCCGGGGGAATCCCCGTAGAGGTCTCCACAGATATTTCTTCGGACTTTAAAATGACCCCGGAACAGCTCCGCAATGCCATCACCCCTAAGACTAAGATGATATGGTATAGCTCTCCCTGTAACCCCAGCGGTTCTGTCTACAGCCGGGAAGAGCTCGAAGGTCTGGCGGCAGTGCTGCGCGAACACCCCGGGATTTTTGTGGTCTCTGACGAGATTTACGAACACATTAACTTTAGAAGCGAACACGCCAGTATCGCCGCCATAGACGGCATGTATGACCGCACCATAACGGTCAATGGGGTATCCAAAGCTTTTGCCATGACCGGCTGGCGTATCGGATATATTGGCGCCCCGGAGTGGATTGCCCGTGCCTGCACCAAATTTCAGGGACAGATCACCAGTGGAGCCAATGCCATAGGACAGCGGGCTACCATCGCTGCCCTGGAAGCTCCGGTTTCCCGGATTCAGTATATGATCGATGAATTCCTGCAACGCCGGGATCTTATTCTCAAACTACTCTCGGATATTCAAGGATTTCGGGTAAATGTGCCGGAAGGGGCCTTTTATGTTTTTCCGGATATCTCCTCTTTCTTTGGGAAGGAACTCCGGGGACACACCATAGACAATGCCTCAGACTTTGCATTGTATTTGCTCGAAGAGGCCCATGTGGCTACTGTGACGGGAGAAGCTTTCGGAAATCCGAATTGCATCCGCATTTCTTATGCCGCCTCTGAAAAGGAGATCCGGGAAGCAGTCCGCCGGATTGCAGACGCGGTCTGACTTTTTTGAAAATCACCTCTAAAGCACTCGCGGTATAGCGTAAGATTAAGCTGTTATCAGCTGAAGCTTGCCAAAACCCCTCAAATCCGTTTCCAGAAATAAGGCGTTAAGAGGATCAGGACCGTAAAGAGTTCCAACCTTCCGGCCAGCATCAGGAAAGAACACCACCATTTTCCAAGGGCAGGCAGGCTGTTAAAATTGTTCAATGGGCTCAAGCTGCCCAATGCAGGGCCTACGTTTCCAAGGGAGGAGGCCGCTCCCCCAATGGCAGAAGTAAAGTCCAGCCCCAATAAGCCCAGCACCAATGCGCCAATTATAAAGAGCAACATATATAGAACGAAAAAGCCGATGATATTGTAAACGATATGTTCCGAAACGGTTTTGCCGTTAAAACGCACGGGGATAATCGCATTAGGATGCAGGGTGCGTTTAAATTCAAGCAGGCCGTTTTTTATAATCAGGATATGGCGCATCACCTTAATACCCCCGGCCGTGGACCCGGCAGAGCCCCCGGTGAACATCAGTCCGAAGAAGACAATCGTCAGAAATGAAGTCCAGGCCGTAAAATCGGCTGTGACAAAACCTGTGGTGGTGATCACGGCAAGTACCTGGAATAAGCCATGGCGAAAGGCACTCTCCAGAGGGCCAAACACCATCGGATGGTAGTCGGATACCGGAACATCGGCCCTGAAATAAATCACCGCCGTTACCAACAGGGCAAAGATCCCGATAAAAATGGCAAAGTATTTGAATTCTTCATCCCGTATCACCTTTTGTACCTTTCCCTTAAAAGCAAAGTAGCTCAGGACAAAATTGGTTCCTGCCAGAAACATAAACAGCATGATAATATACTGGATCAGGGGTTGGTCATTCCAGTAGGCCACGCTCGCATTTTTTGTAGAAAACCCCCCGGTGGACAGGGTGGAAAGCGCGTGATTCATGGCATCGAACAAAGACATGCCGGCGAGTTTGAGCAGGAGGGTCTCTGCTACCGTATAGCCCAGATAGATAAACCACAAGCGTTTGGCGGTATCAGTAATTCGCGGGTGCAATTTATCGCCCGCCGGGCCCGGCGCCTCAGCCGCAAAGAGCTGCATCCCCCCGATTCCCAGGAGCGGGAGTATGGCGATGGCCAGAACAATAATCCCCATGCCTCCAATCCAATGCGTAAGACTCCTCCAGAATAAAATCCCCTTGGGCATGGTTTCGATATCGTTCAGGATGGATGCTCCTGTAGTCGTATACCCAGACATGGTTTCAAAGAACGCATTGGTGATGTTGGGGATACTCCCCGAAAAGATATAGGGAAGTATTCCGGAAGCCGACATAATTATCCACCCCATGGCGACGATTATATACCCCTCTTTTCGTTTGACTTCCTTCTTATGCCCCCGCGTAAAATACATCGCAATGGTGCCCACGAATAAAGTCGTGACAGCCGCCAGGCTGATGCCCAGCGTAGCTCCGTCGGCATAAAGTCCGCTTACCAGGGCCGCCAATGCCATAAAACCGCCGTTAAAAAGCAACAGCAGCCCCATAAGATGTAGAATGATTTTTGAATTCAGGCCCATATTACAGGAACAATTTTTCGATCTCCGGGATGGCATTGGGCAGACAACAAACCACGACGCGATCTCCTTCCTCAATTCTGAAATCCCCCAGGGCGATAATGCCCTTATCGCTTCGGATCACTCCGCCGATACTGGCCTCACGTGGGAATTCCAAATCCCGAATAAGAGCCCCGGCGACTTCCGAAGTGGGTTTGACCACGAATTCGAGTATCTCTGCATTCAGATTGTTCAGGCGGGTGAGGGCCACCACTTCTCCTCTTCGGACGTACCGGAATATATTATTGGCGGCAAGGAGCTTTTTGTTAATTAAGGTATCTACCCCGATGGACTGTGAAATCTGAAAATAATCCATGTTTTCGACCAGGGCGATGGTTTTTTTGATGTGTTTGGACTTCGCGACCAGACAGGACATGATATTGGTCTCGGAATTCCCGGTTACGGCTATAAAGGCATCCATGGATTCCAGGCTCTCCTCCTCCAGAAGTTCCACATTTCTGCAATCTCCATTAATCACAAGTGCGTTGGGCAGCAATTCTGCCAACTCAAAGGCCTTGTTTTTATCCTTTTCGATGATCTTTACATTAAACCGCTTCTCGCAGAGGTCCCGGGCCGCTTTCGTGCCTACCTTGCTGCCCCCAACGATCATCACATTGCGAATTTGCTCTTTCTTTTTACCGGTGAGCTTATAGAGCTCATCCATCCCGGTGCGATCCGTGATAAAATAAACCTGATCCTCTTCCATAAACTCCGTATCTCCCCTGGGGATCAGTGTAAACTGGGTTCCCCTGCGCTGCAGGGCGATAGGCATAAAATGCAGTTCCGGAAAAATAAGAGCAGCTTCTTTGACCGTTTTACCCACGAAAGGGGCGGTCTTCGGAAGGGACACCCCGACCATGATAAGCAGGCCGCCTTCAAATTCATAGGTGTCGTTAAAGGCAGACTGACTCAGCAGCAGACCAATCTCCGTTGCGGCGAGTTCTTCGGGCGAAATCAGCTCATCAATACCGAGTTCCGAAAATTTTATCCGGTCCTTGTATTCTACAAATTCGGTATTGGAAATACGCGCGATGGTCTTTTTGGAGCCGAGTTGCTTGGCGAGCAGACACAAGGTTATATTGGTGGTTTCAGAGGAAGTGACCCCAATGACCAGGTCCGATTTACTGACCTGGGCGTCATTGAGAAGTGAAATACTGGTAGCATCCCCCTTCAGTACGCGAATGTCCAGATGACCTTCCGCATAAGAAAGACTCTCTTTATCCGTATCGATAAGCGTAATATCCTGGGACTCGTATGACAGTAATTTAGCGAGATGAAATCCAACCTCTCCTGCGCCTGCGATGATAATTTTCATTCAGTATAGCATTGGTACGGGCCAACAAAAACCCTGAGCAATGTGAAGTAAACAGCCTTTTTAAAACGGTAGGTAGCCTCTGAAAACACTGCAGGGCAAAATTACTGATTTTTACAATTCCACCCTAAACTACACCGGGAGATTTTAAAAGGTTCCCTCCCCTTATGGAAGCTCACGTCAGGCCATTGTTCTATCTTTGCACTTCAATTCGTTTGCCATGGCCAAACAAGTGCTCCCTTATAAAGATTCGGACCAGAACAAAAAGGAACAGGTCCGTCAGATGTTTGACACCATTTCCGGAAAATACGACGGTCTCAATCGACTGATCACTTTCGGGACGGATACCTTTTGGCGGAAACGACTCATTCGACTGGTCAGCAGTCAGCACCCGCAATCTGTGCTGGATATCGCAACGGGAACCGGAGATTTAGCGCTCGCTTTCGGCAATACTACTGCCAGGGAGATTGTCGGACTGGACCTCTCTCCCGGAATGCTGGAGATTGGCAAGAAAAAAGTAGCCTCCAAAGGCATGCAGCAAAAAATCAGCATGGTCCTGGGGGATAGTGAAGCGCTGGAATTTGAGGATCAATCTTTCGATGCCGTGACGGTAGCTTTTGGGGTTCGCAATTTTGAAAACCTGGAAAAAGGCCTCTCTGAAATCCACAGAGTGCTCAAACCGGGGGGCATACTGGCCATTCTCGAAACTTCGGTTCCGGAAAAGAAATTTTTTAAATGGGGCTATCAGCTCTATGGCAAATACGCCCTACCGGTTCTCGGAAAACTATTTTCGGCTGAGGGAACGGCCTATTCCTATCTCTCGGAGTCCGCAGCAGCCTTTCCATACGGGAAGGAATTCAACAATATTTTAGGGAAAATCGGGTTTATAGGTATGAAACACGAACCCCAAACTTTTGGGGTCGCCACAATTTACACTGCCACAAAATAAGGTATGAGACATATCTGGTTGCTCTTGATGGCCCTGGCGTTGGGCCAGCCGGTAAGCGCTCAATTTAACGAAAAGCCAATTCTCAATCTGCAGAATGAGGACCTGGCCCGTTTTAACTGGGGGTATTTTCTGGGCTTTAACCAGTATGATTTTAAGTTTGAATACAAGAACGACCTCAACCCAACAGATATCCTGGTCAGTAAATCCATCGGCTTCAATGTGGGACTGATCGGGGAAATGCGCATCAACGAGTTTTTAGACCTGCGGTTTGAGCCCGGGCTTTTCTACACCCAACGCGACCTTGGATTTCCGGGTTTTTCATCTGAAAATGATGCCATCCGGGAGGTGAGTTCTACCTATATCAATTTCCCCTTGCTGCTTAAAGTCAGTACCCGCAGGCTGGGGAACTTCAAACCCTTTGTCATCGGCGGATTCGGTGCGGCTCTCAACCTGGGCAGCAATGAAGATTCCCCTGACGATAACAGCAGTGGGACCTTTCGGATGAAGCGACAGGTTTACAACTACGAAATAGGATTTGGTGTCGACTTCTATCTGGAATACTTTAAATTTTCACCCTCTATCCGGGGGGTCTTTGCCTTAACCGACGAACTCCTTCGCGATGAAGACCCGAACAGTCCCTGGACCGGGAATATAGAGGCCATGAAAACCCGGGGCATCTTTGTGAATTTTACTTTTGAGTAAAGGGTTGCTGCTTTCTGAGCTCGTAGAGCAGAATCCCCGTCGCCACGCCGACATTCAGACTTTCCGCTCCGGGATTTGCAAAAGGCCTGATATTCAGGGATTGTGTAAGACTAGCCCTGAGATCCGGTGAAATACCGTGAGATTCGCTCCCCATAAGCAGGATACCCTCATCCGGAAAGGAAAAGGCCGAAACAGACACCCCATCCATATCCGCTCCGAATACCGATAGACCACTTTCTGATAGCGCCGGCCCCAGGGGCAGGTAATGCACCTGAACCTGGGCCAGGGAACCCATACTGGCCATCACCACCTTCGGATTATAGCAATCCACTGAATCCGGAGAACAAAGAATTTCCCGAATACCGAACCAGTCGCAAAGCCGGATAATGGTCCCCAGATTCCCCGGATCGTTTAACCGATCCAAAGCCAGGACCCACCCTGAATATTCAGGAGGCCGTTCCGGCGGAATTTTAAAAACCCCAAGGACCTGATTGGGCTGTTTCAGGGTGCTGACGGACTTTAATTCTTTTTCAGAAATGAGCTCGGCGGTTGGAAAATTACCGGTAGCGGAAGTGCTGTAGAGCTGCCTCGGTTCCCACCCGGCATCCATAAGAGTTTCTACAACCTTAACCCCTTCAGCCAGAAAGAAGCCACTCAGACTTCTGTGCTTTTTTTGATGCAGACTTTTTATAAATTTTAATTCCCTTTTGGCAACCATTCAAATAATGTAATTTTGACTCGTATGAAGGCCCGCTGGCACGTTGTGAAACTCCCTGCTAAAATAGGATTAATCCTGGTTGGACTGAGTTTTTTCTCCTGCAACAGTCTGAAAAGGGTGGAGCCAGACGAACTGCTGCTCACCGATTTTGAAATCTACGCAGACAGCATCAAAACGTCGGACTCCGATGTAGAAAGCTTTGTAAGCCAAAAACCCAATACCAAATTACTGGGCATCCCTCTAAAACTGCATATGTACAACCTGGCCAAACCCAATCCGGATTCGGCGTATCAGGACTGGTTATATCGCAAGGACAAACGTTACGACCGCCTCGAAAGGCTGCTCTCTGAGAAGCAGGTAGAGCGTTTAGGAGAATCGTTTTTTGTCTCCGGCCTGAGCAATGGCTTAAAACGAGCGGGGGAGGCTCCTGTGGTGGTAGACAGCAGCCTGACCCAAAAATCCCTGGATCGGATTCGCGCCTATTACAACACAAAGGGATATTTCAACAATACGGGAAGTGCCCGGGTAGACACCGTCGGGAAGCAAAGAGCGACCACCCGATACGACATAGACCTGGGGGAACCGTATATGATCGACACCATCACCTATCGGTTTTCCTCCCCGGATATCGATTCCATTTACGCCCTGCACAGGGAGGAGTCCCTGGTCCGGGTGGGGGAACAGTTTGATCTGGACGCTTTCACCGCGGAGCGGGAACGCCTGACAGACCTTTTCCGAAATACAGGGATCTGGAACTTTCAGGAGAGCACCATCAGCTACGATATTTTAAGGGATACCATCCTGGCGCGGGATGACCAGCAGATGGAGGTCGAGCTCAATATCGAGAACCCGCGTCTGAGGGGCGGAGGGGACGCTCCACCCTACCGCGTCCACCGGATTGACTCAGTCAATATTTTTGTCGACCACACCTTCTCCGATCAGCGGGATTCCCTGAAGTCTGTCGTAGTGGACAATTTTACGATCTACTATAAGGATAAATTGCGTTATAAACCCAAAGCCCTGCGCAATGCCGTTTTTCTGGAACAGGGTCAGGTGTACCGGGAGATCGACCGGATCCGCACATACAGGCAAATCAACAACCTGAATACCTTTCGATATCCGAACATTGAATTGTTGGAACAAGGAGAAGATTTACTGACGACCAACATCTATCTCTCTGCCCGGCCGAAGAATTCCATGAGTGTGGATTTCGACGTAATTCACTCCAATATCCAGCGGATTGGTATCGGTTTAGGGGCTGCCCTGGTTACCCGAAATGTTTTCGGAGGTGCGGAGACCCTCAGCCTCAATGGGCGGGCCACCTTCGGCCTTTTAAGCGACGATTCCCTGACAGAGGATTTCTTTACGGAGATTTCGGCAGATATCAACCTGGTCTTCCCGCGGATCTGGATGTTCTCTTTTGTCAACGCCCAAAGACTTATCCCGAGTTATATGCTGCCGCAGTCCAAAATTACGTTGGGAACCAGCTACCAAAATAACATCGGACTGGATAAGCAAACCCTGAATCAGCTCCTCTCCTATACCTGGAGCCCGAATGATCTTACCCGGAATGTGATCGAACTCCTCAATATCGAATACGTCAGAAACCTGAATCCCGAAAACTTCTACAACGTCTACCAGAGCACCTATGACCGTCTGGACGATATCGCCAGCGAACCGGAATTTCAGAACAACCCCGACCTGGTCGACTTCTACGAGCCTTCGGGTAACCCCAATAATCCCTTGCAACTGATTATCCCGGAGGGGACCACAGGCTTTACCGATGCTATTTTGGAGGGTGATGTGGTTCCATCAGATCCCGATACTTTCGGGGACGTCTTCCGTATTGAAGAGCGGCGGATCCGCCTGACAGAGAACAACTTTATTTTTTCATCGAATTACCAGTTTACGCAAAACAGTCAAAACGGTATTAACGATAAGAGTTTTCACCAGTTCCGCTGGCGGATTGAAACGGCCGGGAATGTCCTGTCTGCCCTCGCAGGCCTTTTGTCTTTTGACAAGAATGAAAACGGACAACGCCTCTTCTTTGGAGTTCCCTATTCACAATACGTGAAAACCGAAGTGGAATACATCAAACACTGGGAACTTACCGCTACCAATGTCCTGGCATTCCGATCATTTGCCGGGATCGCCATCCCGTATGGAAACGCGGACAACATACCCTTTGTGCGTAGTTATTTTGCAGGGGGCGCCAATGACAACCGCGCCTGGTTCCCGTATTCCCTCGGGCCTGGAAGCACCGATAACATCAATGACTTTAACGAGGCTAACTTTAAACTGGCCTTTAATCTGGAGTACCGTTTTCCCATTGTAGGGGATTTTAAGGGCGCCCTCTTTACCGATGTCGGTAACATTTGGAATGTCTGGGACCAAACCACTTTGGATTCGGCTACTTTTAATGGCTTTAGCTCCTTAAGTGATATCGCTGTTGGAACGGGCTTTGGCCTGAGGTACGATTTTTCCTTTTTTGTCTTCCGGGCAGACTTAGGTTTTAAAACATACAATCCTGCCCGAATTCCTTCGGAAAGATGGTTTGCAGAATACAACTTTGCCAATTCCGTCTTGCAGATCGGGATCAATTATCCTTTTTAAGACTGATTATTTATTACTTTTGCCTCAACTTAATATTCTCTTTAAGACCTGATCTATGGCCCATTCAATCAAGCCGGGAGTAGCCACCGGAGACGAAGTACAGGAAATTTTCAAATTTGCCAAGGAAAAAGGGTTCGCCCTGCCGGCGGTAAATGTCATCGGATCGGACAGCATCAATGCGGTTATGGAGACGGCGTCCCAGTTGAACGCTCCGGTAATCATTCAGTTCTCCAATGGAGGTGCACAGTTTAATGCGGGAAAGGGGCTTTCCAATGAAGGGCAGCAGGCTGCCATCCTGGGTGCCATTGCCGGCGCCAAACACATTCACCAGCTCGCGGAAGCCTACGGAGCCACCGTCATTCTGCATACGGACCACTGTGCCAAAAAGCTCCTGCCCTGGATCGACGGCTTGCTCGATGCGAGCGAGGAGTATTATAAGGAAAAAGGGAAATCCCTGTTCAGTTCCCATATGATCGACCTGTCTGAGGAACCGATCGAGGAAAATATCGAGATTTGTAAAACGTATCTGGAGCGCATGCACAAAATGGACATGACCCTGGAGATCGAACTCGGTATTACCGGAGGGGAAGAAGATGGCGTGGACAATTCAGATGTCGACGATTCCAAACTCTACACCCAGCCCGAAGAGGTGGCCTATGCATACGAGGAGCTTTCCAAGGTGAGCCCGCGCTTTACCATTGCCGCGGCTTTTGGAAACGTACACGGGGTATATAAGCCCGGAAATGTAAAGCTCACGCCTAAAATCCTTAAAAATTCTCAGGAGTACCTCAGTGCAAAGCACGGGGTGGACCATAACCATATCGATTTTGTATTTCACGGGGGTTCGGGTTCCACACTCGAAGAAATCCGGGAAGCCATTGGGTACGGGGTGATTAAAATGAACATCGACACGGATCTGCAGTATGCCTTTATGGAGGGCATCCGTGATTATATGGGCTCTAAAAAGGAATACCTGAAGGCGCAGATCGGGAATCCGGATGGGGCAGATCAGCCCAATAAAAAGTACTACGATCCACGGGTATGGCTGCGGGAAGGCGAAAAGACCTTTGTCCGGCGCCTGACGCAGGCCTTTGAGGATCTTAACAATGTAAATACACTATAATTGCAGGGTAACGAAGATTCACTAAAAGACGAACATATGTCATCTTGGTTTCGAAGAAAGGAAAAAGGGATACAGACCTCAACGGAAGAGAAAAAAGACACCCCCAAAGGGTTGTGGTATAAATCTCCAACCGGGAAAATCATTGAATCTGAAGACCTTGCGGAGAATTATTGGGTAAGTCCTGAGGACGATTACCATGTGCGCATCGGCAGCAAAGAGTATTTCCAGATTCTCTTCGACGACAATACATTCAAGGAACTCGACCCAAACCTTACCTCGAAAGACCCGCTTAAATTCGAGGATACCAAGACCTACGCCGACAGGCTCAAACAAGCCGAAAAGAAAACCGGGTTAAAAGACGCCGTCCGTACCGCTGTGGGGAAATCCATGGGGAAAGACGTGGTCATCGCCTGTATGGATTTCGCCTTTATCGGTGGGTCTATGGGAAGTGTTGTCGGGGAAAAAATCTCACGAGCCATCGCCTATAGCATCAAAAAGAAATTGCCTTTTGTCATGATTTCCAAATCTGGGGGAGCCCGGATGATGGAGGCGGCCCTTTCGCTCATGCAATTGGCAAAAACCTCTGCCATGCTCGCCCAGCTGGCCGAAGCAAAACTACCTTATATCTCCCTGTGTACAGACCCTACTACCGGTGGAACGACAGCTTCTTATGCGATGCTTGGTGATATCAATATCGCCGAACCGGGAGCCCTGATCGGTTTTGCAGGACCCAGGGTGGTCAAAGAAGCCACCGGAAAGGACCTCCCCCCAGACTTTCAGACATCAGAATTTGTCCTGGAACACGGTTTTCTGGACTTTATCGTCCACCGGACCGCTTTGAAGGGGAAAATCAATCTCTATCTGGACTTGATTCAAAATCAACCGATCCGTCACGAAGTGGCCGTCTAAAGGCGCAGAATACATGGCCTTCCCTTAGGTTTTCTGTGAAGGTCCCATAACTTTGGACAGGGGCCCTCACAAATGGTTTCACGGAGCGAAATTAAAACCTCCAGGACCTATGAAGTGACCGAATAATGTGTATCTTTGCGCCCTGATTGAAAACCAATCGGATACATAAAAATCATTTACAACAATATTGGCATGTATTTAACCAAAGAGATTAAGACCGACATTTTTAAGAAACATGGCGGTTCAGAAACAAACACAGGTTCCACAGAGGGGCAGATAGCTTTGTTCACCCACCGAATTAACCACCTGACGACGCACCTGAGGAGAAATAAGAAAGATTTCAATACAGAGCGTTCCCTGGTGATGCTGGTAGGAAAGCGCAGAAGCCTTCTGGATTACCTTAAGAAAAAGGATATTGAGAAATACCGGATTCTGATCAAGGAACTCAACATTCGAAAATAACGGATACAGGGGAGTCTTTAAGGCTCCCCTGTTTCTATTTGCACCCCTATTGAAGGTTTACCTGCATAGGGCTCTGTCCAAAAGTCCTTACCTGTTAAGGCAATTTAAAAGGCTCACTTCCGGTTTTTCATTGGTCGACCTGCACAACAACACAACCCAGACCGTCCGGTAAGACGGGAGACCTTTGTTTAATTCAAATGCCCTCGGGCACTTATTAATTACTTTCTAATGATTCCAAAAACATTTCGAGAGGTCATCGACCTGGGAGACGGTAGAGAAATTTCTATCGAAACAGGAAAACTGGCCAAACAAGCCCACGGTTCTGTCGTGGTCCAATCCGGTAAATGCATGTTGCTCTGTACCGTAGTGTCCAACTACAAACAGAGCGATGTTGATTTTTTACCCCTCACAGTAGACTATCGCGAAAAATTCGCGGCTTCCGGGAAATACCCCGGAGGATTCTTCAAAAGAGAAGCCCGCCCGAGCAACGGGGAAATTCTGACCATGCGTTTGGTCGACCGGGTCTTACGCCCTCTTTTCCCTAAGGATTATCACGCGGAAACCCAGGTGATGATACAACTGATGTCCCACGACGACGAAGTCATGCCGGATGCCATGGCAGGCCTGGCCGCTTCAGCAGCCATTCAACTTTCGGATTTTCCGTTTGAATGCGCTATTTCTGAGGTCCGTGTCGGCCGTGTGAACGGGGAACTGATCATCAACCCCACGCGCGCTCAGCTTCAGGATTCCGACATCGAAATGGTCGTTGGAGCCTCAGCTGATTCTGTAATGATGGTCGAAGGAGAAATGAGTGAAATTTCCGAAGAGGAAATGGTTGAAGCGATCCGCTTTGCCCATGAAGCCATTAAGGTACAGTGTGCCGCTCAGATCCGACTTTCGGAGGCTGTGGGCCGCAAAGAAGTTCGGGAGTACGATCAGGAAAGCGAAAACGCGGATCTGGAAAAACAGATTCACGAAATGGCTTACGACAAAGTTTACGCCATTGCCAAAGCAGGTTCTGCCAAGCACGAAAGAAGCGAAGCTTTTTCCGCCCTTAAGGATGAAATCAAAGCCTCTTTTGACGAAGCCACCCTGGAGGAGCATGGCGACCTGATCTCAAAATATTACTACAAGGCTGAAAAAGAAGCCATCCGGAACTTGATTCTGGAGGAAGGGCTTCGTCTGGACAATCGCAAGACCGACGAAATTCGTCCGATCTGGTGTGAAGTGGATTACCTCCCTTCTACCCATGGTTCGGCCATTTTTACCCGGGGTGAAACTCAGGCACTGGCTACAGTAACCTTAGGTACTTCCAGGGATGCGAGCATTATCGATATGCCTTCCTTTGAAGGGGAGGAGACTTTTTATCTCCACTATAATTTTCCACCCTTCTGTACCGGAGAGGCGCGTCCGATTCGCGGGACTTCCCGACGGGAGATCGGTCATGGAAACCTGGCTCAGCGGGCCCTAAAAGGGAGTATTCCAGCAGACTGGCCTTATACGATTCGTATTGTTTCCGAAGTT
Source organism: uncultured Bacteroidota bacterium (assembly GCA_937136025.1). Taxonomy (GTDB): domain Bacteria; phylum Bacteroidota; class Bacteroidia; order Flavobacteriales; family Flavobacteriaceae; genus Robiginitalea. The sequence continues at coordinate 17,497 of CAKZOC010000081.1, read as the reverse complement.
CTGGAGAGTAACGGATCTTCATCTATGGCTACTGTATGTGCGGGAACCATGGCTCTTATGGATGCTGGTGTCAGCATTGAAAAACCCGTTTCGGGAATTGCCATGGGGCTGATCACCAATACGGAAACCGGTAAGTACGCGGTACTCTCCGATATTCTGGGCGATGAAGATCACCTGGGAGATATGGATTTCAAAGTCACAGGGACTTCAGACGGTATTACCGCCTGTCAGATGGACATCAAAGTAAAAGGGCTGTCTTATGAGATTTTAGTGAAAGCCCTGCAACAAGCCCGGGACGGACGTCTTCACATTCTGGAGAAACTCACTGAGACGATTCCTGCTGCCAATGCAGATGTGAAACCACACGCCCCGAAAATGGTCAATGCTGTAATCCCGAACGATTACATCGGCGCCCTGATCGGACCAGGTGGCAAAGTGATACAGGAACTTCAAAAAGAAACCGGGACCACGATCGTTATCAACGAAGATCCGGTAACGGGAGAAGGCCTTGTGGAGATCCTGGGAACAGACCAGAAAGGTATTGACCAGGTTCTGGCTAAAATAGATTCGATTACCTTCAAACCTGTAGAGGGAAGCGTCTATGAAGTCAAAGTCATCAAACTACTCGACTTCGGAGCTGTTGTTGAATATGCCGAGGCTCCTGGAAATGAAGTACTCCTTCATATTTCAGAACTGGCATGGGAACGTACCGATAAGGTTACCGATGTGGTGAATATGGGAGATGTATTCGATGTGCGCTACATGGGAACTGACCCGCGTACGCGCAAGGACAAAGTATCCCGAAGAGCGCTTTTACCAAAACCCGAGGGTTATGTAGAACGCCCGCCGAGAAGTCGGGATGGTGGCGGGAACCGTGACCGAAACGGCCGCAGACCTCAGCGTTCGCGCTCTTAAGCACATATTGTACTGTTTTTATAAACCCCTGTTAATCAGGGGTTTTTCTTTTTATAATACCTCCTAATTAAAAATATTCAAGCCTGTGTGTAACTTTTTAACAACTTTATACGTATAACTAAAGGCAGTACCCAAACTACCAGAACTAAAACTGAAGAAAGCACGATGAGGCAGCTAAAAATTACAAAACAGGTTACCAACCGGGAAACCGCATCTCTTGACAAATACCTTCAGGAGATCGGAAAGGTGGATTTAATTACAGCCGATGAGGAAGTAGAACTGGCACAACGGATTAAAGCCGGAGATCAGATCGCCCTGGAGAAGCTCACTAAAGCCAACCTTCGTTTCGTGGTTTCCGTAGCCAAACAATATCAGAATCAAGGTCTGACCCTTCCCGATTTAATCAATGAGGGAAATCTTGGGCTCATCAAAGCCGCTCAGCGTTTTGACGAGACCCGGGGCTTTAAGTTTATATCCTACGCCGTTTGGTGGATTCGCCAGTCCATTTTGCAAGCGCTGGCCGAACAATCCCGTATTGTACGCCTTCCCCTGAACAAAATTGGGTCTATCAATAAGATCAATAAAACCTTTGCTTATCTGGAGCAGGCGCATGAGCGTCCACCCTCCGCTGAAGAAATCGCAAAGGAACTGGACATGACCGTTGAGGATGTCAAACAATCCTTAAAAAACTCAGGACGCCACGTCTCTATGGATGCCCCCCTGATCGATGGGGAAGATTCCAACCTGTACGACGTGTTGCGCAGTGGAGAATCTCCCAACCCGGACAAAGATCTGTTGCATGAATCCCTGCGCACTGAAATAGAAAGAGCGCTGGAAACACTTACCCCAAGGGAAGCGGACGTCATTCGTCTCTATTTCGGACTCGCCGGGCAGCACTCGATGACACTCGAGGAAATAGGAGAAACCTTTGACCTCACCCGGGAGCGTGTTCGGCAGATTAAAGAGAAGGCGATTCGCAGACTCAAGCATACATCCCGAAGTAAAATTCTCAAGACCTACCTCGGATAGGTACTTTGGACGATGTTAAAGTATTCCCAAGTTGGAATATTGGCATATTGTTTGTATTTTGTACTCGTAACAGCATTTTCATGACTGTTCGTTTTTTGATTGATGAATAAACTCCGGCTGATTACCGGAGTTTTTTCATTTATGGCAGCCTCCACTTTTTGAGGCTTTGCGTACCTTTGAGCAACCCAAAATACTTTTTCCTTTGAAACGTACCGCCCAAATTGCTCCTTCGCTTCTGGCTGCCGATTTTGGCAACCTCGATAAAGACGTTAAAATGGTGGATGAGAGCCAGGCGTTCTGGCACCACATCGATGTGATGGACGGGGTTTTTGTCCCCAATATATCCTATGGGATGCCTGTGATCAAAGCCATCCGGAAAGTAGCGCAGAAGCCTTTGGATGTGCACCTGATGATCGTACAACCCGATCGGTATATCGAGACTTTTGCCGATTTAGGCGTGGATAACCTCACCGTACATTACGAAGCCTGCACGCATTTGCACCGCACCCTGCAGGCCATTCGAAATTCCGGAATGAAAGCCGGCATTGCGCTCAACCCCCACACCCCGGTATCCTTGCTCGAGCATTCCCTCGAGGGGGCGGATCTGATTTGTGTAATGAGCGTGAACCCCGGGTTCGGCGGACAGTCCTTTATTGAAAACACCTATGAAAAGGTTCGCGAACTCCGGTCTATGATCGATTCTAAAGGGCTAAAAACCCTGATTGAAATCGACGGTGGCGTAACCCCGGACAATACGGCCAAACTGGTTGAGGCCGGAGCCGATGTCCTGGTGGCCGGGAGCTCAGTCTTTCGCTCACAGGACCCCAGGGCAACCATTGCCCGAATGGCTGCTACAGAAGTCTATTGATACTGCTTAAGCAGGTATTTGATCAGATCGGTCGTGGTGACTATACCTACCAAATCGCCCTGGTCCACTACCGGAACGGCATGGAACTCCCTTGCGGCCAAAAGTTCTGCCACTTCTTTAATACTGGTCTGAGGGTTAACAGATTTAATTTTTTTGGCCATCACCTGTGAGAGGGTAAACATTTCGTAAACCACAGATTCAATATCGTCCTCTTCCTCATAGGCGCCATCGGCAAAACTAATGCGAAGCAGATCCGTGAGGCTTAACATTCCCACAATTTTGTTTTGACCTTCAATCACGGGAATATGACGAATTTTATGTTTTTTAAACAGATGCTCGGCCTTTTCCAGACTATCTGTAGTATTGAGTATTATGAGCTGTGTACTCATAATAGTCGAAACCGGGATGTTTTGGGGAATGCTCATTTTAATAGGTGTTATGATTATTCAGGATTAAAGATCACTTTTATTCCCGCTAAAAAGTATGACAAATATCATTCAGGAGTCCGCTTCTTCTCTGGGCATATCGAAGGATAAAGTCGAATTAGCTAGCTTTGTAAAACAGGAGCAAACACCGAAACCCCTATTGCCATGACGGATTTATTGATTATCGGAGGCGGCCCCATAGGCATTGCCTGTGGTCTCGAAGCCAAAAAGAAAGGGATTTCGTACAGAATTCTCGAAAAGGGACCCATTGTCAACTCCCTCTTCAATTATCCGGTGAATATGCAGTTTTTTTCGTCTTCCGAACGTTTGGAAATTGACGATATTCCCTTTATCAGCATTGAGGCTAAACCCAAGCGCAATGAAGCGCTGGAATACTACAGGCGCATCGTCACCTCCAACGGGTTGAATCTGCAGCTTTTTGAAAAGGTTACTTCGGTTGCCAAAGAAGGAGAAGTGTTTTCGGTAACCACGCCTAAAGCCACCTATTCCGCCCGGAACGTGATTATCGCTACCGGGTTTTACGACTTGCCCAATCTTCTGAATGTACCCGGAGAAGACCTGCCCAAGGTGTCGCATTACTACAAGGATCCCCACTTTTACGCCGGGCAGAAACTGGCTGTGGTGGGTGCCAGCAATTCGGCCGTGGATGCCGCCCTGGAGTGCTGGCGAAAGGGTGCAGAAGTGACCCTGATTGTCAGAGGTCCGGAAGTAGGGAGGCGTGTGAAATACTGGGTGCGTCCGGACATCCTCAACCGTATCGAGGAAGGAAGTATCCGGGCGTATTTCAGCAGCACCATTCAGGAAATTCGACAGGAACAAATTGTACTGGACACGCCCGAGGGCACCGTGATGCTCCCCAATGATTTTGTCCTCGCGCTTACGGGATATCAGCCTAATTTCGCCTTTCTTACGGCCGCGGGAATCTCCATTTCTGAGGATGAAAAAAAACGCCCGCACTACGATCCGCAAACCATGGAAACCAATGTTCCCGGACTCTACCTGGCCGGTGTGATTTGCGGTGGCATGGAGACCCATAAATGGTTTATTGAAAACTCCCGCGAGCACGCAAAGATTATCCTGGAACATATCACTGCTAAAACCCCTGCGGAAAGTCAGCCCCGTCAAACCCTATAAAAATGAATGTAAATCCATACCAACAGTTGTTTGACGACCAATTGAATCAGTTTCTCAAAGTGGGCAAGACGACCTATAAGGAGCGGGTTTCTAAGCTGAGGAGACTGAAAAACGCCCTGGAATACGAGTACAAACAACCCCTGCGTGAGGCGCTTTTCACAGACTTTGGGAAACCTTTTCTGGAAACAGACCTCACCGAAATCTACCCTATTCTCGCTGAAATCAAACATATAGAGCGCAACCTAAGGGATTGGATGCGCCCTAAAAAGGTGGGTAACCCCCTGCCCATGATCGGATCCCGATCCTATATTGAATACGAATCCAAAGGGGTCTGTCTGATTCTCTCCCCCTGGAATTTTCCGGTGAATCTAACCTTTGACCCTTTGGTCTCGGCCATTGCTGCCGGCAACTGTTGTATTGTCAAACCTTCTGAGTCTACCCCGGCGACCAGTCAGGTGATGGCGGAAATCGTAAGTGCGCTTTTCGATCCCTCGGAAATAGCCCTGGTCCAGGGAGAAGTGGAAACGGCGAAAGCCCTATTGGAATTACCTTTCCACCATATCTTTTTCACCGGCTCCCCTGCCGTTGGCAAGCATATTATGGAGGCTGCCTCCCGCCATCTGAGCTCGGTTACCCTGGAGTTAGGAGGAAAATCTCCCGCCTTTGTAGACGAAACAGCCTCCATGGAAACCACGGCGAAAAGACTGGCCTGGGGGAAATGCCTCAATGCAGGTCAGGTTTGCGTGGCTCCGGATTATATTCTGGTCACCGAAAAAGCAAAAGGTGCCCTGATAGAGGCCCTTGAAAATCAGTTGCAATCGTTCTTTCCGGAAGGGGCGTCAAATTCCGGCAGTTATTCCCGCATCATCAATACAGCCCATCACCGTCGCTTGCAGGACTACGTAAACAGTGCCGTATCGCAAGGGGCCCGGATTATCTATGGAGGGGAAAATTCCGAAGAAAATCGCTTTTTTGAACCTACCCTGATAGATCAGGTGCCTGAGGATTCGGACCTGCTCCAGGAAGAAATCTTCGGGCCGGTATTGCCTATTGTGACCGTAAAGGATGCCGATGAAGCCGTGGATTTCATCAACCGAAGACCCAGACCACTGGCCTTGTATACCTTTAGTAAAAACAAGGGGGCTATTCAAAAGTTGAGCGCCAACACCCGGGCCGGCACGGCCTGTATCAACCATAATGTGGTACACCTATCGAACAATCACCTCCCTTTTGGCGGAGTCAATAACAGTGGTATCGGAAAGGCACATGGCCACCACGGATTCCTCGCCTTCTCCAATGAACGGGCCACGCTTCGCCAGTACACCCCGAGTTCTATCGACCTGCTGATGCCGCCCTATTCAGATCTCAAGCAGCGTATGATGGATGCCACACTTCGTTGGTTTAAATAGCCCCAACATAAACTGTTCTATAATTTTGTTTAATCTTTAACAGTACTTGTTAAACATTATTTCTACTTTAGTCTCAGAACTAAAAAGAAACAGGATGTTCGGACTTTTTAAAAAGAAATCGCAAACTGAAAAGCTGCAGGATGAGTATAAAAAACTCATGTCTGAGGCTCATAAACTCTCTCAGGTCAATCGTTCTGCGGGAGATGACAAGTATGCAGAGGCCCAGGATATCCTCGATAAGATAGAAGCACTCGGAGGCGACTCTTAAACGCCTCTGAACCCATCAAACCCAAGACCTATGCTCGACAATTTGCTAAAAGACGCTGTTAACCATAACGGATTCCATATAGATGACTTCGGTGATGATCACTTGTTCACCGGAATGGAGACCCCGCTGAAACCAGATGCTTTTGAACTGAGTGATGCGGAAAAAAAATTAAAAATCGCCCATTACTTTGAGCGCATCATGGATGTACTGGGCCTCGATCTCACGGACGATTCCCTGAGCGGTACCCCCAAACGTGTTGCCAAAATGTATGTTGAGGAAATTTTTTCCGGTCTCAATCCGGAAAACAAGCCTTCTGTGACCTTATTCGAAAACAAGTACAGGTACAACCAAATGCTCGTGGAAAAGAACATCACTTTCTACTCGAATTGTGAACACCACTTTGTCCCAATATTCGGAAAGGCCCATGTAGCCTATATTTCCTCAGGTAAGGTTATCGGATTGTCCAAACTGAACCGGCTCGTGCAGTATTATGCCAAAAGACCTCAGGTGCAGGAGCGCCTCACGAACCAGATTGGAACAGAGCTGCAGGCGGTTTTGCAGACTCAGGATGTTGCGGTCATCCTGGACGCCAAACATATGTGTGTTTGTTCACGTGGAATTCAGGACGACAGCTCTACTACGGTGACCTCGTTTTATGGGGGTGTATTCAATAGTGCGGAGAAAATTGCGGAGCTGAATCACTATCTCCACAATTAATCTCATTTTTTGGGCGCTGCGTTTCTGTCTTCCTGCCACTCCTGGCTGCTGCTTGCAGATGCATTGATGGCAGGGATGATCCTGGCCGTGCAATGGGTGGTTTATCCGGCCTTTCAGTACTTCTCAAAGGAAGCCCTGACCCGGTGGCATTCCGTATATACCCGGAATATCACTGCCCTTGTCGCCCCTTTAATGGTGGCCCAGCTTCTGGGAGGCATCTATTGGAGCACGACCCACCCGGGATTCATCCCTTTACTTTATACTATTATTGTTTGTGTGCTTTGGGGGATTACCTTTCTTTTCTTTGTACCCCTCCACCGGCAGATTAGTCGTGGAATTGCAGATTCAACAGATTTCAGACGTCTGGTCCGCTTAAATGGGCTGCGTACGGTACTCTGGTTAATCGTATTGGCCTTACATCTGATCGCCCACACGCCCCGGGCTTAATGTACGATGCAGTTTGATAAAGGCAGATATTAAGATATCTTTGATCTGGCCGAAATAGCTTCCTGAAAGGCTTCAGGGGGGAAAGCCCAAGACCCAGTTCTATGAGAGTTGCCTTTATTCTACTCCTGATATTACACGCGGTAGTACACCTTATTTGGTTTGGACACGCCTTCGGCTGGCTGGAGCTCGAGTATTTCACCAAGGACATCCCCCCCATGGTCGGTTTTAGCTGGATGCTGGCCGCCCTGTTTTTTATCGCCTCAGCGGTACAACTCGCCAAATCGCGACTCAACTGGTTCCACCCGGCGCTTATCGGGGTATTAATCTCGCAAATGTGGATTTTCTCGGCCTGGGAGGACACCAAATTGGGATCCTTTGTCAATCTCCTTATCCTAATCGGTGTTTTTATTGGGTATTCCAAATCGCGGTTTGAGGGGCGTTTTCTGGAAGATGTGCAGGCCGTTTTTGAAAACCTGCGACTCACGGGTAACCTGCTTCAGGAGAAAGATTTGAAACCGCTTCCGGAAGTGGTGCAACACTATATTCGACGAAGCGGCGCCGTCGGAAAACCGAGGGTCGAGAATTTCTATCTAGAGTTCGATGGAGCGATGCGCAGCCCTGGGGGAGCCTGGTTTGGGTTTAGCTCCCGCCAGTACAATTTTATCCCAAGACCCAAACGCCTATTTTTTATGAAAGCCCGGGTGAAGGGCGTCTCTACCCATGGGTATCACTCGTATCAGCCCCCTTCAGCTAAGATGACCGTTAAAGCACTCTCCATCTACCCCGTGGTGAAATCAGACCAGGCTGAAATGCTACCGACTGAAACCGTGACATTTTTAAACGATCTGTGTTTATTTGCTCCAGGGGCCCTGATAGATGAGCGAATCAGCTGGGAGACCCTGGATGAATATCGGGTTAAAGCTATTTTCGCTTACCGGAATGTCCGGATTTCAGCGGAGCTTATATTTAATGCCGAAGGAGATCTCATAAATTTCCGTTCAGAAGACCGATATGATGTCGGGCGTATGGAGCGCCTGCCTTTCACCACCCCCGTCAGGGAACATCGGGAATTCGAAGGAATTCGGGTACCTTCTTACGGGGAAGCCATCTGGCATTATTCCGATGGCCCTTTTGTTTATGGCAAATTCAAACTGAAAACACTCCGTTACAACCTGTCTGAAATGCTGGATTAATAGAGGTGACGGGGCTTTGCCATAAAGGTAATTCCCTGCCTAAAATACTTGTAATAAGGTCATTAAATTAATCTGATTGGGGAATAGCTTCCTGAGGATTCGGATAATATTGCCTCGCGTACCACTTCATCATCCATAGCGCAAATATCAGGATCGGGAGTATCATAAGACTGCCTTCAGGGCCAAACTCCCCCCCGGTCAAATAAACCCGGTCAGAAACAAAAGTATGCTGTAAGAGTGTTGTCTTTTTGTGTCCGCTGGCGGCAAAACCAAATATGGGGCCTTGAAAAAAATTCCAACCTATATGCATGCCCATAGATAACCACAGCATTTTTGTGCTCAGATACCCGTAAATCCTCAAAAACCCAAATCCGATGATAATGAATGACGATAATAGCGTCGCGTTCGGATTCAGGTAATGAATTAACCCGTAAAGCAAACAAGAGAGGATGATAGCTTTAAGGAGTCCGAGGCCATCCACGATATTTTGAAAAATATAGCCTCTGAATACAAGCTCCTCCCAATACCCCACCAAAACGTGTTCGAGTAGCATAAGGGCCAGAGAACCTAAAGTCAGCACACTCATAAACTGAATAAAATCAAAGGTTTTATCCATTCCCAGTCCCTGAAAATCGAATCCCTTAAAGTCTAATAGGCCGAGCACTACAAGTAATGCAAAGAAAAGAGCTGCCATGACGCCACTTAGAAAAAACCCAAAGAACACATCTTTCAGCGCTTGTCTGTTCCATTTTAAGCCCAGGGAAACGAAAGTCTTCTTATCCCAGAAGTGGCGCGAAAAGAAAACTGAAATCGTTGCTCCAACGGCTAATATGGAGACGATTATCAGACTGTAATTCTCTAAAAATGCCCTTTTGGTCATATCCCCCAACAGGGGTTTAATGATAAAAATGAAGGCGGAAAAAGAAAAGAAGAGGATCAAAAAGAAGAAAATTCGCCATCCAGCTTTTAATCGCTGCTCCACAGGGTTTAGGAATAGATTGTTCATCAGGTATTTTTAGGTTGGATATTAATATGACCACAAAACAAACCTTTTGTTACACGCTTAGCGTTTGGATTACCCAGGGTCTTTTAAGACGGGCATGGATCTGTTTGGAGCTTAGAGGAAAATGACCCATTGTCAAAATTTCAGGCCACTGGATTAGTTATTATTTAGAATCATTCTATATTTTTGCGCTCTGGGATTCCCCGACCTGTAAGCCCGGAATCGTTTTAAAATTGGGAGTTTCCGAATAAAAACTACTGAATACATGAATCTGACCAACAGACAAATACACAGGGACGTGGCCTATTTCTATGTAGGCCTGATCCTGGCGTTTTCCTTTTCAGGAATTATCCTGAATCACCGCCAAAGCTGGTATCCTACAGAATACGCCTATGAATCGGAAGAGGTAACACTGAAAATACCCAAAGGGGAACTCACCGAGGAAAGTATACGGAATCTGGTGGCCTCCTATCCGTTGGAGTACGAGAGTCATCGCCTGCGCGGAAATAGTCTCAGAGTAGATTTTGCAGGCAATTCCATAATGGAACTGGATACGAAATCCGGTAAAGGTGTCTTAGAAGCCCGGCGGACAGTGCCTTTTTTGGGCCATACCATCAAACTTCATAAATCCACGGATACCGCATGGATCTGGTATTCGGATATTTTTGGGGCCGCTATGATACTGATTGCCATCACAGGGATGATGATTCCCATGGGTAAAAACGGCTTCAATAAACGTGGATGGAAATTGATGCTCGCCGGGTTGATCTTCCCGTTGTTGTTTCTTTTTATTTTATAGTTTCTTCTTGATCTCCCGGGGGGATCCCCTCCCCCACCCAATTAAAAGATACTGTAAGACCCTGAATTCTCCTATCAGGAAGAACCTATACTCCCCGGAGCTCACCTGAGTTTACTCCACAAGCCGGATTTTCTCCAGAGCTGCCCGGACCGCTTTCAGATCAGCGTCGGGTGCTTCAGCTGCCTGCCTGAAAAAATCCTGGCGATCCCTGGGGTAATTCAGGTCGTAATCCACGGGTATCCCTTTATTTTCGTACAGAACGCCCGCTGTATCCATAAAATGTTCATTGGAAAGGGCAAACGCCCATCCATTGGGCAACTCCTTTTCAAGTGCGGTGGAGAGGGCACCGGAAGTATTGGAACCGATGCGCCGTATATGAGGCAGCGATTGGCTCACCAGAGCCATGGTTTCGGCAGCACTTCCGGTCTGGGGAGAAATCAGCAGATAGACCGGCTTTACAAAAGGCGTTTCTGAAGTTCCAAGCCACAACTCCTGAATCGGACTAAATCCCAACGGTCCTTTCAACTTCTCGAGGGCCACTTTACGCCGTTGGTTGTTGAAATGCCTGAGGATTTCAAAGCTGACCGCATCCTGCCCCCCTCCATTAAACCGTATATCCAGAACGATGCGGTCGGAGGCCCTCAGGTCTGCCATAACACGTTCCATGACCTCCCGTACGCCCGCAACTTCCCTTTCGATATAACTTCCTTCATCCATGGCGTGAAAAGCCTCCACATAGGCATCCACGTACCCGAGCTGCGCAATACGAGACTCTGGAACATCCAGATCGGCGAATAACCACATCGCCTTGATCTGCACGTATCCGGTGAACGCATCCAACATCCCCCATCGAATCAAGGAAGATTCCGTGGTCATCTCCTCTGAGAGGTATACCTCTGAAAGGATATTGGCTACTTCAAAATCCCCGTATTCCCTTGGAGGGCTCTGGTCATTGGCTGTTTCTGACGGTGGATTACCAGCTTCCAACCTTTCATAAAAAGACGCCCCGGCCTCCAGGTATCCATGGTTATCGTTGAGGAGATCCAGGGTCTCCTCCAGGACTTCATAGAGGCGGAACTCGGTAGGGTCCGCTGACAATTTGTTGCGTTGCTCCTCATAAAGTGCAGGCCAGTCAATCTCATTTAAGTCCATGAAAGCATAGTGGTCGGCAATAGTCTGAGAAAACACCTCAAAATTATACATAGGGTCGGAGGCCTTCTCTGCAGGCAGGGTCTTATCGCAATCCCCGGGTAATTCTGAGCTCCGAAGAAAGCGGTAGGAAAGAACGCCTCTCTTTAAAAAAAGAGTGTCCCCTAAAACTTTGATCGCCTCTCCAAAATCCGTAAGCGGGCCTTTGCGATGCACGATACAACTCAGGGCATTCCTATTAAAAAACGAATAGGTACTGTCTTGCTCAATTTGGAATATCCAACCCGATTCCGGAGATGTCCAGACCCCTGAAACACCCGGTTCAGGAACTCGTTTTGTCCCGCAGGAAAGCTGGGACGCAAAAAGCAGGATGTACAAAAGGTAGTTGTAGTTTAAAGACAAGATCCGGCTAAATTGTTTCACGACGTATCGACTATTTATCATAAAAAATGGACTCTAACAAAAGATGAATGACGCGTGGGCTTCCTTTTAAAGGATGTCCTCCCCGTATCGTTGTTACAGCCTCGCGTGAAGTTCTCAATGAGAGCCTAAAACAATGGCACCTGAGTTCGTTACTCTTTTAAACCCAACTCATTTTTGATCAGGACCACCAGGTGTGTATTGGCTTTTATACCTTTTCTGATCTGGCCCAGGGAATACTTTTTAACGCTAATTTGATAGTTAATGAGATATTTTAAATTCGAAGTCTCTAATTTTTCCAGTACCAGGTCCTGGTCTATGGTGAAATCACCCCCAGGCTTTAAATTTTCAATCGCGAAAGGTATCACACGGTCATTGGTAAAAGTCTCGGCAAAATGGGATGCAGAACCCAGATTCTCGTATATTTTTTCATAATAATGCGTCAGGCTCAATTTAAGCTCCGCATTCTCGATGAATGATATTTTACCTGAAGTCTTAAGACCGGAATATCCATTATTGTTTTTAGAAAAATCCATATAATGATCTAAACTCGCCAGAAGTCCTTCCAGTCCTTCGATAGGCCCTTGGCTACCCGATATACGCGCTAAAAAAGAAACATGTTCCGCTTCTATTCCGTTAAAATATTCTAATTCAATTTGGTCCTGTTGTAAATCGCTTAAGATTTGGGCCAGGGATTTCTGTATATCTGTTTGCAGGATTTTATCTTCATTCCAATTATTAATTTGCAGGGCGAGAAGAATCCCGATAACTACGAGTAAAATTTCTCCAATAGCATAGAGCAGATAATTACTAAACTTATTTTGGGTAAGCAAGCGTTGACGGATATGGCGAAAAAATTTGATCATGTATTTTACTGTTCTGTTTCAGGGTGCCAGACCGGCCACCATTGATTTTTATCACGTGCTATTGGGGGTTTTCATCTCTTCTTACTGGATTGGTAAAGCCCCAACTGGCCGTAATCTCCCGAATTAATCTTGAAATTCCATTAGTTTCTGAATTCGTGCTTTACCCAGTCTACTTCCATAACCCATTCCCCTGTCATAGGGGAATCGGTAATTTTCGCGAAGTTTAAAATAGCAAACATGGGCTCAGGATATTTATCCCCTTCACCTTCATTGCGGTAGACTTCTTTCCCATCCAGTCGGTAAACCAAATCACTCTTTTCCCATTCAACGGAGTATTCGTGAAACTCATTGAGGGTTGCCGGAAAATTTCTGCGTTGACTTTCCCAGTCTCCTTTGTCGCATTCCCCTAAACTAACGATGGCTCCTGTAGTGAACTCGTCTTTCATATGGTCGCCGTGATGTTCAAAGATGTCTATCTCCCCAGACCCGGTTAACGGCCAGCAAATATTCTCATCTTCTTCCTGCACAGGAGATTCATTATTTTGGGCACCGAGCAACCACCAGGCCGGGAACATGCTCGCTTCGCCATTACTCGATAACTTCAGACGGGCGGTCCACCTGCCTTTCACAAACTCCTTGCGGTTCTTAGAACAAATACGTCCCGCAACGTATTCCGTATCCGGGTGTCGATTCCCATGCTTATCCAAATTATCGCAAGGGCGCTGCTCACCGATATTAACGACTCTGATCTTTAATGTGCCGTCACTTACCTCCCGGGTGCCCAATTCACCATCGGGCACATAGCAATGATTTTCATTGTTCACCCAAATGCGCTGATCCTGCCAATTGCCTGGATCAAAAGTATCAAAGTCATCATGGAAATCTGTCTTCCAGGTACTTGCAGTGCTTTGAACGGCCTCGCTTTTTTTACTGTCGTCTTTGCAACCCACAACGAATGGCAATAATACAAGTAAGACAAGAGTGAAAATCTGTTTCATTTTTTTAAAAATTTTAAGGTATGAGATCACCTGTTTCTATGGCGTATTGAATAAAGGTAAGGGATTGGCTTGATTGATGACGATCCCTGCCTTACCCGACACTGATTTTTCCTTATTTGTTGTGAAAATGGATCGTCTGGAGCGCCCTGGGGGCAATTTGCACTACATACGTATGGGTATCCAGTGTAATCGACAATTCACGGGCTTCTTCGTTTTTATTATAAACAACCAAGGCAATTGAGCCATCTGGGTTTTTAGCCGCTGTGGAAATGAGGCCTTCTGTATCCTCCCCTTCCAAACCAATCCTGCGAGCATCCGGGCGGATGAATTTGCTAAAGTGGCTTAACAGATAATAAAGTGGGGTATATATTACATCGTCTGTGACCGGGTTGATCAGCACAGGTGCGCTGTTAAAATTATCGTAGGGATTGGGTTGTCCCTGAGTACTGAGAATAATGCACCACTCAATATACCCCTGAACTCCGTGATTCAAATCTGAAATGATATCGTAGGCGTAAGTGTCGAAGGGCACAAAAGTACCTGCATAGTCGGTGCTCTCCCTCCAATATTGACCCATAGGATCATCGGCATCAATATCTATGCTCGATTCTGTATGGATCATTCCCTTGTCTGGCCATTTTGTCCGCAACGTCTCCAATTCTTCCGCATACCAGTTATGGGCTTCCAGTTCTGAGTTTGCATACCAGTGAAAAGCAGTACCCCATGCGTACTTAGAAGCTTCAGGATCCTGGTAAGTCGGGGTTACATAATCGTTCATTGTGGATTTATTGTGATCATAAATCAGCACACGTAATCCGTCATCCAGATCGTCAGGATTCAGATGGCCATCCTGCTCAAGTTGAGGGCCCAGGTAATCTCGCAGAAAGTCGCGACCCTGTTCGGGAGTTAGCCCATTGCTATCCCAGCGCGCATCATGCGCATGCAAGGGCTCATTCTGAGGCGTGAGCCCCCAGAGGGTAATTCCCTGTTCGGCATAGGCGCTTACATAGTTTGACAGGTATTCTGCCCAAAGCCCGTAATATTGGGGAAGTAAAGTACCATTGGTCATCTCGGCAGTTTCTCCTGTTTTCATCCAGGAAGGCGGACTCCAGGGAGACGCTATTATATTGAAATCAGCTCCTGGAATATCAGAGGCTTCCAGGATCATAGGAATAATGTCATAGCCGGGTTCCACAAGTTCAATGCCCCGCACCTGATCGTTTTCATCTCCTGTAAATCCTTTCATATCCTCATATACACTGAATGTAGAAAGATCTTCATCTCCCGCCTCAACATAGGTGTAGTGATTGTTTGAATAATCACTACTGTTAATGTGCGTTCGCGTGAGTGTAAAACCGGCACCTTCCGTTGGGCTGAACAAGCGGGTGAGTACCTCATGACGCAAGTCCGCAGGAATCGTAGCCAGGTTCCATGCAGAGGATTCAGTAAAAGAAGCGCCGAAACCGTAGTATTTCTGGAATTCTGTATCGGGAATGAGCTGCAAAGCGACTGTCTTTCCTTCGGCGGCCCCTATTTCCGCTTCAATGCCTGGAATTAATTTCAGATTGTCTCCGGCTTGCGATGTTTGGTAAACATCCGCTACGTAATCCTCATACGGGCCTTTCGGCTTACAGTTGACCAACATTAAAGATATGGCCAAAGCCAGAGCATGTAGACCCCCGGGCATTGTGAATTGCGAAATTCTGAGAAGTGGTCGGAACATCATATTTCTTTAGGCATTAAAAAGCTGGCCGGACTACCCCTCCCTGGTAAAGGCACATCCCGGAACGGGACGCCTCTGCCGTTGAGCTTTGAGGGTTTTTGGAACCTATATAAATTTAGGGAATTCTTTTTTGGAGGTGGCAGCAATGAGCCATAAGATCAATAAAAAGAGTTCGTCAAGGACCTTTAAAGAAGCTCACTGGTACTCTTCATAGCACACATGGTTACCAGCTCGCTTATTGCTTTAGCTTAAGTGCCATTTTAGTCTGATATTTTCTAATAACACTAACAATTTTGCCAAAATCCTGATGGGCTAAGTTGCAATAGGCAATAGCTCCCATATTGTTTTCAGGGTCAAAATAAAGAATTGAATAAACTCCGATTGATCCGCCTTTATGAAGTACTAAACCTGGTTTAGAAATAGCCCAAAATACGCCTACGTTGTATTCGTCATTCAATGGACCTTCATCGATATCTTCAAACTTTTCTCTTCCCAGTTGAGGGGAAAGTAATGTTTTGTACGATTCTGAGTTTAAAATTGTTCCTTCACCATTGTAGCCTCTGCCTATTTCCGCCAAATACTTAGTTAGATCTATCATACTTGACTTTAGGTCTCCGCAGGGATAATTGGACTCACTATGTCTGGGGAATTCATATAATTCCGAAACGAGATCAACATTTTCAAGCACATATACTTTAGAAAAAGTTGAATCAAGGCTCCCATAGAACCAGGAAGTATTGTTCATCTGTAGTGGCTCAAAGATGTTTTCTCTGGTAAATTGATGAAATGGGACTCCGGCAATAACTTCAACAATTAAGGCTGCAAGGTTTGATCCCTCATTAGAATACTCGTATTTGTCCCCCGGTCTAAATTGCGAAAAATTGCTTTCAGCGTACCATTTTCCGTCTGGTGTAAATGCTTCTTTCATGAAATCTTCCAGCTCTAATTTAACCCCATCATAATAGTAAATGGTCTGTGCTAAGGATTGGGGGATTTCGTTTTTAGCGTAGATTGAACTTTCAATTAATTGACTGGGTCTTTTTTCTCCATCGTCAAAATCATCATTGAGAGAAGATGTATGAGTAACAAGGTGCCTAACGGTAATTGGAGTACCTGGGTAGTGTGGGCTGTAAATTTTGAAAGGAAGAATCTCATTAATCGGGTCATCCAAATTCAATTTTCCTAACTCTACTAATTTCATAATAGAAACGCCAATAAACGTTTTGGAAATTGACGCAATTGTATGGATTGTTTCTGGGGTGAAATTATTGTTATTTAAAATATCAGATTGCCCAAATCCTCTTCTGTAGATTGTGCTATCATCATGAATTACTGCGACTGAAAATCCCGGAATAATTGTTTTCTCCTTTATCGCTTCTAATTCCAGATGAAGAGAGTCTAATTCTAATCCAATGGAGTTGTAAGTTTGATTGTGTGGCTTGTTTTGCTTTGAATTGCATGATAGAAATATCACCACACTTGCTATTACTAATATATATGACCGATAACTTTTCATTTCGTCTTTTCTCGATAGCTGCCTACGCATATGTAAAGCACATTATGCACTTTATTCCCCTTATCGGTCTAAGATAGCAAATCGTCAATTCATTTAGAGAATGGTCTGTACCAAGGGAAAATGAGTTATCTGAGGATATTTCCAGAAGATCTGGAACTACCAAACCAAACTGCCAACTGCCACGGCTAACTGAGGATTACGCCTGCGGCGTGATCCTCAATGCGCTCCCCTTTGCAAATACAAACCCTGCATGGCCTAAAGGCCATGTGGTTTTTTGTTCCCCTTACGCCAGTCTCAAGCGAGCTTGGCTGGCTTTGGGGAACAAAAAACCCGGCAACTTTCGTTGCCGGGTTTGTGCTTGTAGTGACCGCGGGAGGATTCGAACCCCCAACCCTCAGAGCCGAAATCTGATATTCTATCCAGTTGAACTACGCGGCCGGTAAGTGGGGCGCAATTTACATAAAATAAACTTTCTGAAACGCCTTCTCTCTAAAATGTCTGCTCCCGTCGAAGGTGCGTTGGACACCCTTATTTGTTGAGTTCCTGTCGCACCAGGTTGGCTATGGTTTTACCATCGGCCTGGCCCCCTAGTTTTTG
>CAKZOC010000080.1 GCA_937136025.1 uncultured Bacteroidota bacterium | reverse complement strand
CAGGGGCTAAAATCCCTACCAGCGGGCACCCTGGTTCAAAAACAAGATGTTTACCTAAAAGCCGTCTATGACGCCTCCACCCTACCAGCTGAAACCTTCCTGGCCCAAGCTACGAGAGATCATTTTCAAGGGCGCGGCTATATGGAGCACACCTCCTACCTGTTTTTTATCGCCACCCAGAACCGGACACTGAACAACCCGTCTTTTGTCAACCCTTTTAAAAAAGTGAGCGCCAAGATTCCGGCCCAACTCTCGGAGCATTTGGAGTCCTTCAAGGCCCAGGTCAGTGATGCCGTAGCCTATCTAAACAATACCAAAACGCTACAGCTGACCCCCCTCTCCCCTGAAGGCTTTGAGACTTACACCCGGAACTATTTCAATGGCTTTGCCGCCGATATGGATACGGACCTTGGCCTGACCCCTGACCTCACCCTGGGGGCTTATACGGGGGAACTCCTGGCAGTCAATAGCGAACTGTGCTTTGGGGAATCGGTAGGCACCAGCCTACCTAATCCCCAGTTTTCTTCCGAGGCTTATGGCTTTCATCAGGGGTTTCTGGACGGGCTGGGCCTGAATCTCACTGAAAATCACATCGTCAATCAGATTCTCTACCTGGATGACAAACACAAATGGCGTAAGATCCTGGAGGGGCGCATCGAGGAGCTCAAAAAATCCGCCCGCTTTGGCACCCAAAACCAGGTTTTTTTAAACAAAGCGCAGCTGATTCTGGACCAAATCAATGGGGACGATCAGTCGCGGGTCATCCGCGGCCAATTGAACATCTGCTATTGGGATTCGGACAAAACACGCCTCCCACAGATCGCCTCCCAGATCAAAGCAGAACTCAAGGAGCTGGACATCCGTCCCTACTACCCAAGAGGTCCCCAAAAAGCCAAGTATTTCCTCAACGGTTACCCGGGGTATGCTCCTCTATTCTCCGATTCGGATCTCTATGTGGCGGACCTAAAGGCTGCCCTCTGTCTGTGGATCCACGCCAGCGGATACAAAAGCGATGCGGAAGGGATCTTATTTCAAGACCGGGTGTTTAATATCCCTGTGATCAAAGACCTCTGGGACGCCTCCAAAAAGCGGATCAAAGCCCGCAACTTTGCCATTTTCGCCCCTACTGGGGAAGGCAAATCCTTTTTGGCAAACAACATTTTACGCCAGTATTTCGAGGCCGGGGTCCGTCTGGTGATCATCGATCTGGGCGGCTCCTACACGAAGTTTGCGCGCCTGTATCCGGATCAGTATGCCCTGCTCCGGTATCGGGAGGGTACCACTTTGGGGATCAATCCGTTTTACGTGCCCAACCCTATGGTCATTGAAGCGGACCATTTGGAAGACCTCACTCAATTTCTGTTGGAACTCCTCGCCTCCGATACCCCTGTGGGCAAGCCCGGGACCGTGGCCTTGAAAAAAGTGCTGCGCCACTATTACCTGGAAGTGAGCAGCGACCACTCCCTGGAGTCCTTCTACGGTTTTGTAAAGACGCATAAAGACACCCTGCTGAGCTCCCTGGACATTCCCTCCTCCTACCTGTCCCTGGACTATGTGCTACATATCCTCTCGGAATATGTCCCCGGAGGCCTCTATGATTTTCTCTTTGCCAAAGGGGATGACCAGACCTATCGCCTGGAGGACAAACGCCTGATCATCTTTGAGCTGGATGATGTGAAAGACAACCGGGAACTGCTCTCGGTGATGCTCAAGCTCATCAAAACAGCCATTCAGCGGACCATTTGGAGAAACCGGGCCGAGCGGGGCATCATCCTCTTCGATGAGTTTGCCAAGCAACTCAAATTTAAAAATGTGCTCGAGAGTGTGGAATTCTACTACCAGGCGATCCGCAAACAAAACGGGGCCATCGGGATCATCCTGCAAAGCATCAACCAACTGCCACAGAACCATACCTCGGCCAGCATCCTGGAGAATACCCAGGTACTCTACAGCCTGCATAACGAAAAAGGCTATCAGGACCTGCAGGAGCGGCTGCACCTCTCGGATCACGACCTGAACCAACTCTACAGCATGCGCAACAACCTGACCGGTCCCCGCAAATACACGGAGGTTTTTATAAAAATAGGCAAAGAAAGCAATGTCTTTCGCCTGGAGGTCCCGCCCGCCGTCTATGCCGCCTATCTCACCGATGGGGCCGAATCCGAGGCTTTACAAAAGCTCTATGAGCAGCATGGCTCCATGGAGGTGGCCATCACGGAATTTCTAAACCTTAAAACAAAATCATCATGAACCATACGTTTTACCTATCAGGCGTCATTAGTATCCTTTTGCTAGCGCCAGCAGGCGCCGCCTGCCAGGGCATGCCTGTCTATGACAATACGAACTTTATCGGGATGACCAAATCCCTAATCGAATCCGCCAAGCAGACCTCGGAGCTTTTAAAAACTGCCCAGTTCCTGCAGGAGCAAAAGGACAATTTTGTGAAAGTCAATAACGTGATCCGAGAGCTGCGTGCCATGCGAGAGCTCTCCGAAAACCATCAGCGCTTGTTTCGTGCAGTTCAGCAGGACCTGCGTCAGGTACTGAGCTCTCCCTACATCCGACCCGAGGAAGTGGCCCAGATCTCCCGCACCATTGAGGAGCTCATGGCCACGGCCACCGAAGACCTGGAACTCATCGAGCACATCCTCTCGAGTGATTTCCTTAAAATGAGTGACGCGGAGCGCACCGGCATCCTTTTGGAAAAAGAGGCCCAATCCAAGGAATTGGCCGCGGAGATCACCCGCAAGACGGCCCGCTACCAGGATATCATCGCCTTTCGGCGGATGCAGGACCGCATCAATAATCGAGAAGCCGTGCAGTAATGAATTGGGCACTCCCCTTAAGCATGGGATTGGAATACGTCGATGCTGTGTTTCAAACGA
>CAKZOC010000079.1 GCA_937136025.1 uncultured Bacteroidota bacterium | reverse complement strand
CGATGAGATAAATCTCCTCATTTTTTCGTTTGAGGTAATACTGCTCTCTGGCGAATTTCTCCAATTCCTTGGGATCCGAAAGCTTTTCAATAATGGCCCGATCTCTGGAGATCTCTTCTTTTAGAAACTCCTGTTGTTTTTCGAGTTTATTGATTTCCTTTCGCAGTTCCCGGTGTATCAACAGCGAATTGGTGTCAAAAAAAAGCATCCATACCGTAAATATGGTAAGCACCAGAACGTAGATATTACTC
Organism: uncultured Bacteroidota bacterium; assembly: GCA_937136025.1. GTDB lineage: Bacteria > Bacteroidota > Bacteroidia > Flavobacteriales > Flavobacteriaceae > Robiginitalea. Next base: position 15,354 of record CAKZOC010000079.1, on the reverse strand, counting down.
GCAATACTAAACCATCTTTTTTTTCTGAAATTCTTCCAGGTCATTGCGCTAGTTTTTCAGAGATAATCGTTCGGACAATATCGATGGCCACGGTATTGTATTTATTATTTGGAATGATGATATCCGCATATTCTTTGGTGGGTTCAATAAATTGCTGATGCATGGGTTTGAGGGTGTGCTGATACCTGTCCAGCACTTCGGTTACACTTCGGTTCCGCTCAGAAACATCGCGCTTCAATCTCCGTATAAGCCGCTCATCGGAATCTGCGTGTACAAAAATTTTGATGTCGCAAAGATCCCTGATTTCGGGTTGGGTCATAATAAGGATACCCTCAATGATCAGCACCTTGCTGGGAAAGGTGCGAAGTGTATCCGCCGTGCGGTTGTGCTCGGCAAAGGAGTAGATCGGCTGATCGATGGGTTGTCCTGATTTCAGGATTTTCAGATGCTGCTCCAAAAGTTCAAAATCAATGGTACTGGGGTGATCAAAATTAATTTCACACCGGGCCTCATAGCTCAGGTCGGAGAGGTCCCTGTAATACGAATCCTGGGAAATGATTCCGACTTCATCCGCCGGGAGTTGTTCAACGATCTGGTTCACTACGGTGGTTTTTCCGCAGCCCGTTCCTCCCGCAATTCCAATGGTGACCATGAAGATGGATATTTGAATCAAAAATAGGGATTTAGATTAAGCCGTATGGTGAGACTTATGCGAATCTCGGAAGGTTATTCACAGATTAAAATGACAATCCTCATAGGAATTCCCAACACTTGCCCATACTTTTGAGTCGCTGATTTTTAATCCGGAGATGGTCTAACACTGAGCCGGAGACGGCCTGTGGCATTTGTTTATGGATTTATTTGCCGGAGCACATTCAAGTTTATCGCGTATCCCTTATTTTTATAATCAAAGTGCAAATTCTACACTATGTCAAAACCTTTTGAAGTTAAGGTAAACGGGGAATGGTCTTTTGAAATGAGTCCTGAAACTCTGGAAGGTTACGATCAGGCGCGCCTGTCTCCTGATACTTTCCATGTTATTCACGACGCCCATTCCTTTACAGTCCAGATACTCGAGGCAGATTTTAACCAAAAAGTATATAAGGTTTCCGTAGATGGGAAACCCTATTCTGTCTCCATTTCCAACCCTCTGGACCAGTTGATTTCTGCTATGGGCTTCGAACTGGGCACCTCGAAAAATATTTCCCAAATTGAAGCCCCCATGCCCGGATTGATTCTCGACATTCCCGTTTCAGAAGGAGACGAAGTTAAAGAAGGTGATGCCCTGCTGGTCCTGGAGGCTATGAAAATGGAAAATGTCATTCTTTCCCCGCGGGACGGTGTCATCGGAAAAATTGCTGTTGAGAAGGGAGCAGCTGTCGATAAGAAAAGTCTGCTTATCGAATTCAAATAAAAGCTTTATAAATGGAAAAAATTCTGATAGCCAACCGGGGAGAGATCGCCATCCGGGTGATGAAGACGGCGCGAAAAATGGGTATTCAAACGGTTGCGGTCTACTCAGAGGCGGATCGGGACGCCCCTCACGTAAGATTTGCAGATCAGGCGGTCTGTATAGGGGAAGCCCCGTCCAGTAAGTCTTATCTGAGAGGAGATCATATTGTGGAAGTTGCCAAATCTTTGGGAGTGGATGGAATTCACCCGGGATATGGATTTCTAAGTGAGAATGCTTCATTTGCAAAAACGGTAACTGAAAATGGACTGATTTTTATAGGGCCGGGTCCTGAGGCCATACATACCATGGGTGACAAACTCGCCGCTAAGGAAGCTGTAAAGGCCTATGATATCCCTATGGTGCCGGGTACAGACCACGCGGTTTCCGATATGGATGAGGTTCTGGAGGTGGCCCGTGATATCGGCTTCCCGATTCTCATCAAGGCCGCCGCAGGAGGTGGCGGTAAAGGGATGCGCATTGTGGAGTCCGAAAAAGAGCTTAAATCTCAGGTGGAAAGGGCGATGAGCGAAGCGGCCTCTGCGTTTGGAGACGGCTCTGTCTTTATCGAAAAATATATCAGTTCTCCCCGCCATATTGAAATACAGATCATGGCGGATACCCATGGCAATATCCTTCATTTTTTTGAACGCGAATGCAGTATTCAGAGGCGTCACCAAAAGGTGGTTGAAGAAGCTCCGTCGGCTGTGTTGACCCCCCAACTCAGAGATCGAATGGGGCGGGCTGCGGTAGATGTGGCCAGATCCTGCGGGTACGTCGGTGCAGGCACTGTGGAATTTCTGATTGACGATGCACATAATTTTTATTTCCTGGAGATGAATACCAGGCTTCAGGTGGAGCATCCGGTAACTGAGCTGATCACAGGACAAGATTTGGTATCCCTTCAGATACGGGTAGCGCGGGGGGAAGCACTTCCGTTCAAACAGGAAGATCTTGAGATTCACGGACATGCCATTGAATTGCGGGTATATGCCGAGGATCCGAGGAATGATTTTCTACCCTCTGTGGGCAAATTGGAGCGCTACAGACTGCCCGAAGGGGAGGGGATTCGCGTGGATAACGGATTTGAGGAAGGCATGCAGGTTCCCATTTATTACGACCCTATGCTTTCCAAATTGATTACCTATGGAGCCGATCGGATGGAAGCCATTCAGTTAATGCTCGAGGCCATAGCGGATTACCAGGTAGAAGGGGTACAGACTACACTTCCTTTCGGGGCTTTTGTTTGCCGGCATCAGGCCTTTAGAAGCGGTGCCTTTAACACGCATTTTGTCAAAGACTACTACGCTCCTGAAATGTTGCAGGCCAGAGATGAGCAGGAGGCCGGGGTAGCCGCTGCAGTAGCCTTAAAGTACTATCTGGAACAACAGGAAAAATTACGAATTCCCACGACATAGACATGGAGAAAAAAATAGAGGAACTTCAAAGACGCTTAAAAGAAGCCCACCTCGGTGGAGGCGTCCAGCGTATCGAAAGGCAACATGCTCAGAAGAAACTAACCGCCCGGGAACGGGTGACCTATTTATTGGATGAGGGTTCGTTTGAGGAAATGGGTGCTTTGGTTACCCATCGGACCCGGGACTTCGGCATGGAGGATCAGCAGTATTATGGCGATGGCGTGGTGACGGGATACGGAACCATTGACAACAGGTTGGTCTATGTATATGCCCAGGATTTTACCGTTTTTGGAGGGTCCCTTTCAGAAACACATGCTGAAAAAATATGCAAGGTGATGGATCTGGCCGTTCGGGTCGGGGCGCCTATTATCGGATTAAATGATTCCGGGGGAGCCCGGATTCAGGAAGGGGTACGTTCCCTTGGGGGGTATGCCGATATCTTTTACCGCAATGTACAAACCTCGGGAATAGTCCCTCAGTTATCGGCCATCATGGGCCCCTGCGCCGGAGGGGCTGTGTATTCACCGGCCATGACAGACTTTATTCTTATGGTTGAGAAAACGAGCTATATGTTTGTGACCGGCCCCAATGTCGTGAAGACGGTGACCAATGAAACCGTAACCTCCGAAGAGCTGGGCGGAGCAGCCACACATGCCGTAAAATCAGGGGTTGCCCATCGTACGGCCGCCAACGATGTGGTTTGCCTGGAAGACCTGCGGACATTGCTTTCTTACCTGCCGCAGAACAACCGCGAAAAAGCACCGGACCTCCCTTTTGAACCCGGTACTGAATGGCGGGAAGCCTTAGGGACTATTGTGCCGGGCAACCCGAACAAGCCCTATGATATGCACGAAGTAATCCAGGGCATCATCGATACGGACTCGTTTTTTGAAATCCACAAAGATTACGCGGAAAATATCATCACGGGTTTTGCCCGACTGGGAGGTAAAAGTATTGGGATAGTGGCTAATCAGCCGCTGTTTCTGGCAGGAGTTCTGGACAGCGATAGCTCCCGGAAAGCTGCCCGGTTCACCCGTTTCTGCGATAGTTTTAATATTCCATTATTGGTTTTGGTCGATGTTCCGGGTTTTCTTCCCGGGACAGATCAGGAGTGGTCCGGTATCATAATGCACGGGGCCAAACTCCTATATGCCCTCAGTGAAGCGACGGTTCCGCGAATCACTGTAATTACACGAAAGGCCTATGGAGGGGCTTACGATGTTATGAGTTCCAAACATATCGGGGCGGATCTGAATTTTGCCTGGCCCGGGGCGGAAATTGCGGTTATGGGGGCCAAAGGGGCCAGTGAGATCATTTTCCGCAAAGAAATCAGGGAGGCTGATGATCCGGAACAGAAGCTCGCTGAAAAAGAGGCGGAGTATGCCGCCAAATTTGCGAATCCCTACAGGGCGGCAGGACGCGGGTTTATCGATGAAGTCATTTTGCCTGCTGAGACCCGAAGAAAACTCATTAAGGGTTTTGCGTCTTTAGAGAACAAAGAAGTATCACAACCCAAAAGAAAGCATGGAAATATTCCGCTTTAGCAGTGGCTTTTTACAGAATCGGGTACAGGGTGTAAAGTAAGATCAGGGCAGACAGAGAATGCCCGAGCAGGAATCGCGACGGGCGCCGGTAACGGAAGACAGTACATTGGGTTGACCGCAGAGGCGAAGGGCTCCGAGTAGGCCAAAGACGATCGCTTCCTTATACTCGATGAGCTTGCGGTTCGGGAGTACGACTTTAAAATCGGGCTGCAGCTCCTCCTGGAAAAGTTCCATCAGAAAGGTATTTAAGGCGCCTCCTCCCGTAACCAGAATGCCCCCCGTTCCTTTCTTACTCACTTTACGAACCTGCAGCGCCGCCTGACGGGCAATATGCGCTGTTGCCGTGCGAAGTTGGTTTTCGGGCCGGTCGGGGAAGGCCCCGATCAGCGGAAGGATTTCCTCAGAGAACCATTCATAGCCCGTGGATTTCGGGTAGGGTTTTTTATAGTAGGCCAATTCATTCAGGGCTTCGAGCAATGCCGTATTGATCTTCCCTCCTCGAGCCAGCGCACCCTCAGAATCATAGCGCAATCCCAGGGGTTTGACCAGATGGTTTAAGAGCATATTGGCAATCCCAATGTCAAAGGCCAATCGCTTTCCTCCTGCTTCAAAGGAAATATTGGCGATACCCCCCAGATTCAGACAGAACTCATACGTACTGAACAACAACCGGTCTCCTATAGGTACCAGGGGGGCTCCCTGTCCGCCAAGGGCAATATCGCCGGAGCGGAAGTCCCCGATGACCGGCAGGCCGCTTGAGAGCGCTACGTATTGCGGGGCTCCCAGCTGAAAGGTAAAACCGAGCTCCGGTCTGTGATGCACCGTATGGCCATGTGAGGCCACAGCGTCCAGGGAATCCGAATCGGTGCCCACAAATGCAGCGGCTTGTTCTCCCAGCCAGGCGCCGTATTGGGCATCCAGAGCCAGAAGATCAATCGTGTTAAGCCCTATGGCTTTTTCAAGTTGTGATCTCAGTTCCGGGGGATAGTCCTGATACCCCGTGCGGATCAGTTGGTACGACCAGGAAGCCCCTTCCCGATGGAAGGAACACAAAGCCAGGTCCAACCCGTCCAGGGAAGTTCCGGACATCATACCCAGAATCTGAAATGTATTTTTATTTGCCATAATCCAGGTCTATAGGGATTTCGCCGGGCGCCTTAAACTGCCCTGAAAAGTGCTGCCCTGCCGTTTCCTGAAAAACAGGTTGGGATTGAGAAGCACAAACCACCCCATTCAAGAGATTCAAGGGTAGTTTTGTGAGCACATACGGATTTCCAAAAAGGTAAAGAAAGAGCTTCTTTTCAGCACTCAAAGTCTCTAATTCGGCGATAAGCGATGAAGGAAGCCCAAAAAAATCTTTGGGTTTCATATGAGGTGGCCACAGGGTAAGCAATATGTTTTGCGACCGGACCACGGGCGCTTTCGGAAGTCCGACCCCGGAAGGACATACATGCGTCTTAAAATCGTGAACTTCCTGAAGTTTTTTAATAAACACATCAGGTGTCTGACCTACAGTGATGAGCTCAAAACCTTCTTTCCTAAATGCAGCGCCGGCCCCGGGAGCATCGCCCAGCTCAAATAAACACGCACCTGCCAATTGCCGATTTAAGTCATGGGGGCTGATCTTTGAGGGGATGATTTCCGTTGCCCCCCGGAAGGCCCGGGCCTTGAGGTCCCAAACCTTTTTAAAGGAAGCTTCAATCCGGGATGCAGGCACTTCCCTGAGGACTAATGGAATACTCTCCGGTATTCGTTCTGCATAACACAACACATCATTTCCCGCCTGAATGGCCCGCAGATTCAGGGTTTCCGCCTCGGAGGAAATACCCTTTAAGGCGTGCATATTTAAGGCATCAGTAATAATGGCTCCTTCAAATTTCATGTTCCTGAGTACACGGATGATCGGCTTGGATAGACTTGCCGGAAGGCCTGAAGGATCGAGTTGGGGGAGGGATAAATGACCGGTCATGACCACAGGCACATGGGCCTTTATCAGGGCTTGGAACGGAAGGAGTTCCTCCCTTTCCAGATCTGTAAGGCTTTTATGCAATACCGGCAGGTTCAGGTGTGAATCCACGGATGTATCCCCGTGACCGGGAAAGTGCTTGGCACAACTCAATAGCCCGCCGTCTGAAAGCCCCTGATGCAGGAGGGTCGCTTTGCGACTTACCGCTTGCGGATCGCTTCCAAAGGCGCGGTATCCGATGACCGGGTTCTCCGGATCCGTGTTAATATCGACTACCGGGGCCAGATTGAGGTGAATTCCGATTTCCCGGCAATCCTGAGCCATACGGAGTCCGAGGTCGTAGAGCAGGTGTTCCGAGGATCGGTTCAGGGCTCCGAGGGTTAGGGCATAGGGATATTGGGGGGCGCGTTCTACCCGCATGGCCAGTCCCCACTCTGCATCGATAGCCATTAAAAGGGGGTATCGGGCGGCTCTCTGGTAGCGTTCAATGAGCTGTTGCAGGCGGCTCAGGCTGTTTTCGTTATAGGGAATTTCCCTGGGACCTTCGAAGTTTGTGGCTGCGCTGGCCCGGCTGTGGAAAAAGCATAATCCTCCGACCTGTCCGGTTTCTATGAGGGATTCCAGGTTCTCAATCTCCTTTTCTGTGTCATTGATAAAGGCCGCGGGCATAAAGAGTTGTCCCGCCTTTTCACGGAGGTGCAGCTGGGTTTTGACAACATCGTATGCGGGAAACTCAGACATCATTTTCGGCTGATTTTTTTCCAAAATCCCCGGGATACCGGATGTATTTTAAAAGAATAAGGGAAGGCAGGGCAGCTGCCACCACCCAGAGAAAAAACCCGGGATACCCCAACGATTCCTGTATAAACCCACTCGCCATTCCGGGAAGCATCATTCCGAGGGCCATAAAACCAGTTGCCAGGGCGTAATGCGCGGTTTTATAGGGTCCCTGAGAAATGTAGATCAGATAGATGAGAAAGGCTGCAAATCCAAAACCATATCCGAACTGTTCCAAAATGACGGTACCGCCTACTGCCCAGAGACTGTCTTCCCCGGTCCATGCCAGCAGGGCGTAAAGCAAATTGGGCAGGTTCAGGGCCAGGAGCATGGGGAGCATCCATTTTTTCAATCCGTCCCTGGAAATAAGAATGCCGCCCAGGATTCCTCCGGCCGAGAGAAAAAGGACTCCCAGGGTCCCGTAAATCGTGCCGACAGCTTCTGTGGAATAGTTCAGACCACCCGCACTGTCGGTATCCAGCAAAAAGGGTGCCGCCATCTTGACCAGTTGCGATTCTCCCAGCCGATAGGATAGGATAAAGGCGATAGCCCAGCCAATATCCGGTTTGAGAAAAAAATCGCGAAGGACCTTTACAAATCCCTGACCTCCCTCCGGGGAGCGGTTGACCTCATAGACCGGGGTGGCAAAAAAATTCCCGACCGTCAGCAGAAGCATTAAAAAGGAAGTGAAGACCATGGTAATGGACCAGGCCCGTGCCGGATCGCCCAGACGCTGTTCCAGAAAACCGGCCAGAATTACGATAAGTCCCTGTCCGGTAATCATGGCCAGGCGATAAAAAGTACTTCGAAGCCCTACAAAAAAGGATTGTTTTTTTTCACTCAGGGCGATCATATAATACCCGTCTGAGGCGATATCATTTGTAGCGGAAGCAAAGGCAGCCATCCAGAAGCAGGCCAGGGTAGCCGTAAGAAAGGCGTCTGTGGGAACACTTAACCCCACCCCAAAGAGGGCGAGGGCGATGAGCAATTGCATCCATAAAAACCACCGCCTTTTCGTCCCTTTTAAATCCACCCAGGGGCTCCAAAGGGGTTTGAGTACCCAGGGCAGATAGAGCCAACTCGTATATAAACCGATTTCGGCATTGCCCAGCCCCAGTTGCTTATACATGATTACAGATACGGTAACCACAAGCACATAGGGCAGTCCCTGGGTAAAATACAGGCTGGGGACCCACCACCAGGCCTTTTTGTCTTTAGGCGTCATGCCGTGAAGTTATGCTTTCAAATGATACCGAACAAAACCTTCCATGGCTTCATATTCGGCAAGACCCAAAGCATCGTATCTGCGGGCGGTATCGCGGTTCCGCTGTTCGGCCCGTTGCCAGAACTCTCTTTGGTCGTGACCCGGGAACATAGCGCTGTCCTTTTGGGACTGGTGCTTAAAAATGGCATTCTTTTTCCGTTCCATATCCATAGGCCCAATGGGTACAGTCATCTCCATATCTGCAATATCCCATTCCTGCCAGGCGCCCCGATAGAGCCATATGAAACAATGATCAAGCCACTCAGCGCCCTCATTTTTCAAACGATCCAGTGCCTGAAAGATGATCTGGAGACAAACCCGGTGCGTACCGTGGGGATCTGAAAGATCTCCCGCAGCAAAGATTTGATGGGGCCGTATGGCTTGCAGCAACTCGTAGGTTTGGGTGACATCTTCCTCTGAATGCGGTTTTTTCTTTACGGTACCCGTCTGGTAAAAGGGAAGATTCATAAAGTGCGCATGGGCTTCGGGCACCCCGCAGTAGCGGCAGGCGGAGAGGGCTTCCCCCTTGCGAATCAGCGCTTTGAAATTTTGAATCTCCGCACTGTCCACTTCTCCGGGTTTCTTTTGACTTAAGAAAGAACGCACCCCCTGAAACTGATCCTGAAGTTTCTGGTTGCCTTCCTGAATATCTGTGGCGAAGTCCAGGAATCGAATCACCTCGTCATCAAAAACCGCAATGTTTCCCGAAGTTTGATAAGCAACGTGTACTTCATGTCCCTGATCTACCAATCGGAGCAGTGTCCCGCCCATGGAGATGACATCGTCGTCCGGATGCGGGCTGAAGATCAGGCTGCGCTTTGGAAAAGGTTCGCTGCGTTCCGGTCTGTTGCTGTCATCGGCATTGGGCTTGCCGCCGGGCCATCCGGTAATGGTGCGCTGCAGGTCGTTGAACACTTTTAAATTGATGTGTTCTGCCGATCCGATTTCGGCAATCAGGTTCCCCATCCCGTATTCGTTGTAATCTTCATTGGTCAGTTTTAATATGGCTTTGTCCAGGGTGTGCGAAAGCCAGATGGCAGCTCTTTTAATCAGGTTGTCATCCCAAACACATTCACTGACCAGCCATGGAGTGGCTACCCGGGTCAGCGCAGAGGCCGCCGGGCGGTCTGTAATGACTTCACAGTTCGGGTGATTCTGCAAAAACGTAGCAGGTACGGATTCCCGGATTTTTCCTTCTACAGCCTTTTGAATGATATCTGATTTGCCTTCACCCCAGGCCATCATAATGATCCTTCGGGCCGAAAGGATGGTGCCAACCCCCATGGTAATGGCTTTTGCCGGAACATTTTCCAAGCCGAAAAAATCGCTGGCTGCATCGAGTCGGGTCACCCGATCCAGACGCACCATACGGGTAATACTACCCAGAGAGGAGCCCGGTTCGTTAAACCCGATGTGGCCCGTCCGTCCGATTCCCAAAATTTGAATATCCAGTCCCCCGGCTTTACGAATCTTTTCTTCGTAGCTCTGGCAGTAGTCCCGTACCTCTTCTTTTTCCTGAGTCCCGTCGGGAATGTGAATGTTTTTTGCAGGGATATCGATGTGGTCAAAGAGGTGTTCCTTCATAAAACGCACATAACTGTGTATGGAATCCGGTTGCATCGGATAATACTCATCCAGGTTAAAGGTGATGACGTTTTTAAAACTCAGGCCCTCCTCTTTGTGGAAATGGACCAGGAAATCGTAGAGTCGGGTAGGGGTGGACCCTGTAGCGAGGCCTAGCACTGCATTCTTACCCTCTTTTTGCCGGCTTCGGATTAAGGACTCTATTTCTCTGGCGGCATACAGGGAAGCGGATTCAGAGTCCTCGTGGATGCGGGTGCGAATCTTTTCAAATTTGTAAGCCTCTTCGTCCTGAGGAATAGGATAAGAGACGGCGGCAGGAGCGAGGTCTGGCATTTCGGGTAGGATTTTAGTTAGAGAGGCAAAAATACAGTTTAGTTTTAAATATTGCAATAAAATGCAATATAATATGCAAGTAATTGCAGTAAAATGAAGTTATTTAATTTTATGTGTTTTTATACTTGCAAAAAATCGAAAATTGTATCTTTGCGGAAACATCCCTATGCTCAAAGAAGAACGACAACGAATGATCCTCAGGGACGTAGAGGTCCACAACCGGGTCTTGCTGACCGATTTGGCGGAGCAACTCGGGGTATCGGTGGATACCGTGCGGAGGGATGTAAAAGAGCTGGATGCCGTTCAAAAACTCAGAAAAGTCCACGGGGGTGCCGTCTCTCTTGGATTTATCGCTCCGGCAGCGGCCAATACCAATACGTACGCCATTGCCGAAAAAATAGCTATTGCCAAAAAAGCTATGGGGATTATAAAGAATGGAAGTGTCATCTTTCTGGATGGGGGTACGACATGCCAGGAGTTGGCGCGTTTGCTTCCCGAAACGCTGCAACTCACATGTTTTACGATCAGTCTTCCCGTCGCTTTACTGCTTCAGAACAAACCCGGGGTTCGTGTGATCCTCATAGGAGGTGAGGTCTCGGCAGAAGCCCGGATCACCACAGGTGTGACCGCTGTCAAAGCCCTTGCGGATATTCAGGTGGATTACGGCTTTATCGGCACGGGCTATGTCGATGCCCTCCACGGTCTCACGGAGTTTGACTGGGACGTGGTGCAGGTGAAGAAGGCTGTGGTGGGGGCCTCCCGAAAAGTAATCCTGTTGTGTATTTCGGAAAAACTCAATTCTCAACACCGATATCGCACATGCGATATTAGTGCCATAAATACGATTATAACAGAGCTGAATCCTAAATCCAGTCGTTTAAATTCCTTGCGCAATCATCAAATCCATATCCTCTAATTATGTCCGATTTTGATAAAATAACGGAGTCCCCTTCCCTCTATGATCATCTGGAAGGGATGGATGTTAATGAGTTACTCCGAGCCATCAACGCTGAAGATCAGAAAGTTGCTTTGGCGGTTCGCGAATCTCTCCCGGCCATCACCGCTTTAGTAGAGGCCATGGTGCCCCGGTTTCTCAGTGGGGGGCGTTTGTTTTACATTGGGGCAGGTACCAGTGGGCGTTTGGGGATTCTGGATGCCTCTGAAATCCCTCCTACCTACGGGATGCCGCATGACCGGGTTATCGGGTTGATTGCAGGCGGAGACCGCGCCATTCGCAAGGCGGTGGAATACGCAGAAGACGACGCTGAGCAAGCCTGGAAGGACCTGGAAGCGCATCAAATTACGGATCTGGATACCCTGGTGGGGATAGCTGCCTCCGGAACTACGCCATATGTGGTTGGGGGTATACGGAAGGCCCGTGAAGCCGGGCTGCTGACCGGGGGAATTACGAACAACCCGGGGTCCCCTTTAGCCCGGGCCGCCGAAATCCCCATTGAGATCGCCGTGGGCCCCGAATTTGTTACCGGTAGTACGCGGATGAAGAGCGGTACCTCCCAAAAACTGGCCCTTAACATGATTTCCACGGCCCTGATGATACGCATCGGCAGGGTAAGCGGGAATAAAATGGTGCACATGCAACTGAGCAACAACAAACTCATCGACCGGGGCACGCGCTATTTAGTGGAGCATTTGGGGCTTTCCTATGAAAAAGCAGGAGAAGCGCTTACCGAATTCGGATCTGTGCAAAAAGCGCTGGAGCACTATAAGAAGTAGGACTTGTCCTAATCCGGCCTTCCAAGAGGCCGACCTGATCGCTTATCCAACCCTATGATTTGGGATTCAGCCTGTAGATACCTTTGCCTTCCACGGCTACGTAGATCAGGCCATCCGGTCCTTGCCGGACATTTCGAACCCTTCCGATATCTTCCAGGAGTTTCTCCCGCCTCAGCACGCGACGGCCATCCATTTCAAGGCGTTCCAGATATTGAAAAGACAGGGATCCGACCAGCAAACTTCCCTTCCAACCCGGATAATGCTCTGAGGTAACTGCACACATCCCACTGGGCGCAATGGAGGGAACCCAGTAATGAATAGGCGGTTCCATACCCTCCATTTCCGTCTTATCGGTGATCGGTGTCCCACTGTAATTAATACCATAGGTGACCAGAGGCCATCCGTAATTCCGCCCGGGGATTGCTATATTGATTTCATCTCCGCCCCTGGGCCCGTGTTCATGTATCCAGATTTCTCCGGTTTCAGGATGCTTTATCATCCCCTGAGGGTTACGGTTTCCATAGGTATAAATGGCCGGGAGTGCCCCTTCAGTATTGACAAAGGGATTGTCGGATGGGATTCGGCCATCGTCGTGAAGGCGATATATTTTACCGCCATCCCTCGACAAATCCTGGGGGTTGACTTCCCGGGCACCCCGTTCTCCGATCGTGAAATAGAGATACCCATTGTCGTCGAATTCAATACGGGATCCAAAATGCTGCCCTTTGGTCGTATTCGGACTTGCTTTGTAAAGTACTTGTAAATCAGTGAATTGATTTCCGTTTAGCCGCGCCCGGGCGATGGCGGTATGCCCCCCTTTTTCCGGGCCCTCCTCAGAGGCGTAACTCATATACACCCATCTGTTTTCTGCAAAGTCTGGGTGCAGCTCCAAATCCAGCAGCCCCCCCTGGCCCCGCACATAAACCTCAGGAACCCCTTGAATTTCTGTTTTTTCACCGTCTTTAAAGAGTAGTACTTCCCCTGATTTTTCGGAGATTAACAGGCTCCCATCCGGTAACATCACCATACCCCAGGGTATTTGCAGGTCTTCTACCAGTAATTCTGCTGTAAATACCGGCTGCTGGGGACTTTCTACTTCATTTTGCTCGTTTTGAGCGCAGGAAACAAAGATCATTACAGCGAAAAACCATAGGGTAACCATACTTTTTTTCATAGCAATTCGTTGATGTAGTACCATTTTCGCAAAATATGTGCAAAAAGGATAATGGGTTTTGACCCCAAAGATAAAGAGAAATTATAAGCGTAAATAATTACAAACAGAGTGCCGGAGGGTCCCCGAATCCCTGCTGTACTCTTTGAAGCCTACTTAATCTATGCTCCCGAAAAAAACCAGGCACCTATGGTATGCCCTGCTCCTAGTGGGGATATCTTTCGTAAGTGCTTCGGCTTTCGAATACAGCCCGCTGCATCATATTGTCAGTGCTGTGGAAAGCCTGTCTCCCAAGACGGACTCCAATATAGCGCATAGCGCATCGAATCCCGATGCAGAAGCCACGCCTGCGCCCGCCATTTCTTCCCTGGCAAACTCTGTAGCCTTTGCCCCGGAAGCGCCTATGTTTTCGACTATTATTCAGAATGCGGACGAACAAGTGACGTGTTCAGACAATGGGTTTACGATCTCCCGATTTAACTTATGTGGTGATTTTGACGACCGCATCCTGACCCTGACGGGTTCCTTTAGCACCTACGAATGGCAACAGCTCGTCCCAGGTGGTAGTTGTACATTTGACGTCAACGACGATTGTCCCCCCATTATTGGTAATGAATGTAATTCTTCCTGGCAAACCGTGGGGACATCCGCGGCGTTTACCTTGTCTGCGGGTACCATTCCGGCAACCACAGGAGCGGAGTTCCGGGTTAGGGCCAATGGCGGTACCTATTACTATTTTAAAGTCAAGAAAAGCAGTATTACCCAAACCTATGTCAAGAGGGATTTTATCTGTGGTGTCCCCGGGCGTATTCAGTTAACCAACCTCTCCAGTGCCTACGAATACAGTATAGACAGTGGCAGCGGCTTCGGACCCTGGCAAAATTCGGCTATTTTTGATGGCCTGACTCCGGCTACTTATGTCGTCAAGACCCGCCTTAGAAATACGGCCAATACTTGCGAATACCCCTATGAGCCTATCGTGATTGAAGATCGGGTTATCGACCTGGATGTTACGTTTACAGATGCCAATTGTTTCGGAGATACAGGGACGATTACCGTAGATGTCAACAATGTTCCCGGCCCATACAGGTATACACTCCTCGACCAGAATGGAGTGCCTTTGGAGTTCACCACCTTTATACCCAATAATCCGTACACGTTTGCGGCTGTTGGGCAAGGTACCTACAGCGTTCAGGTAGAGACCCAACAGTGTACCGGAGATCCGGGACTGGGAATTCCACCACCCCAGGAATCCCTGGATGTCAATGGAAATCCTATTATCATCGGGGACGGGCTGGTTGCCTTAGCGGCTTCCACGGAAGTCAATGAGAGTTTAAGCACAGACCCTTCCTGTGGGTCGGACAATGTGGATATCATCGTACGGACTTCCGGCGGTGTGGCTCCGTATACCTTTACCGTTAGCGATGGTGGAAATTCAGGAGGAACGTATGTCGGACAGACCACCTATAATGTAGCCACGGCAGGTTCTTATCAGTTTGTAATTACCGATGCCAACGGCTGTACCATTACAGCTTCGGCTTCCGTACAGGAACTCACCCCTCCGGATGTGACCGCTTCCGGAACTGATGGAGATTGTAATAACGGAGCCCGCATTAACATCAATGTTCTCGATGCTAAAGGGTATAACTTGTCTTTTCGGGCACAACCCGGGGATCCCTGGTCGGCCAATCCGGTACTTACCGTGGGTGATGGCACCTACAATAGTATCCAGGTGCGTTACGAGCAAGGCAGTTTTGATTGTATTTACACCATACCCACTTCCATTACCCTCACCAATGTGGGGGCGATTTCGGGTAACGTAGTGAAACTACAGGACCGTGTGTGTAACCCCGGTGGCGGTGCCGATGGGGGAATCATCGAATTCCAGGGTCCCTTTAGCGGTGGATCCGGGAGTGGTTATGTGTTTAGTATTGACGGGGTGAATTTCAGTGCCCAGCAAAATTATTCCAACCTGGCCGCGGGTACCTATACCCCAATTATCCGGGATAATGGAGGATGTCGCATAGCATTGACTCCGATCGAGATACTCGATGTTGACCCGCCCCCAGATATTGGCTTTACTCAGGGGGCGATTTATTCTACCTCGGGCACT
>CAKZOC010000078.1 GCA_937136025.1 uncultured Bacteroidota bacterium | reverse complement strand
TAGGTCGCCGCCTTCTTCGAAAGCCCTTCACAGCATTGTGAAGGGCTTTTTTTATGCGGTGAACTCATGTAGGGGTGGGAAAGTGTCTCCTGAAACAATCCTGAGGTGAGCCTGTAACGCCTGCTAAATCAAGATTTTGACGTCATATCCAGCAAATCATAAAGAATGCTTATTTTTTTGTTGGCCTCCCGTAATCGATGGGACATTTTTTCCAACAACCGGTATGCCAAAGAGGAGTCCCGGTGTATTGACTTCAACAGACTTCTCTTGTCTACGGTGAGGATATTGGTTTCTCCGACAGCCCTGACTGTACAGGAACGGACATCCTCTTGAAAAAGACCCATTTCTCCAAAGAAGTCAGATTCTTTTAAAACTGCAATTTTAACTTCTCCATTTGTCGTTTCATGAATAACTTCCACCTGGCCACCCTGTATCACATACAGGCAATTTCCCGGGGAGCCTTGTTTTATGATGATTTCTCCGTCTTTATAGAGCTTCCCTAGCTTGTTATTTTTCATAGTCGTGACTCTTAAATGAGGGAAGGCTGGAGATTACTGCACTGTTGAGAAGTCCACCCAGGAGTGCCGGATGTAGAAAACGCCTGAGAATATTCCGATATCCTGCGCTGCCTGTGAAGGTGTCCCAAAGGGCCGAACTCATCCTGAAAGCGGAATGACTATCCGCTTGTTCTCTTTCAATCAGACTCAGGATACCTCTTTTTAAAACAGGAGATTTCTGTATCCGTTTTGTGACATGGAAAATCAGTTTCCCTACCTGGTTATCTCTGTCCATATCCCTACATATCGGGGCGTAATAGTTTTTAAAATGACTTTCACTGATGCCCTCAAAAATTACTGTGCTTGCTGCGGCTTTTCCTGTTATAAAAGCTGCCCCGATCCCGTTTTTGTACAATTTGGAGGAAGCTGAATCGCCGATCATGACAACGCGGTCAGCATAAGCATGATCGCCTGCCCTGATATTAATAAAAGGATAGCATTGGCAAGGCATGGTGCGTTCTACCGGGAAATCCTCGGGAAAACAGGCCCTGACCTGATTTGAAGTTATAAAGGTTTGAACCACATCTTTGTTTATGTCCTGACCCAGGAGTACCAGGGTCACATAATTCTCCTTGGGAATCAAGGCCCCGAACGTAATCCGGGGAATGTTCAGGAGAAAAACATGCATAGAATTCCCGAAGCTTTCTTTAATGTCTGCGGGTTTCATCATAAACTCACTGATATACGTTCTGGTCACTTTGGGCTTTACGTAAGCGGGGCAAATATTTTTAAACAAATTCAGGGATTTCTTATTAAGTCCGACTGCACCGACCACAAGGTCATATTTGGTTACATCGGCCTTTGAGTGCCCTACCAGAATCCCATCATCTGTCAGTTCCATTTGGGAAACTTTTTTATGGATTATTCGGGCTCCCTTTTTATGGCAAAGTCCCAGTAAATACTTGTCGAATCCCTTTACGTTTTTATCGAGGCACCCCCTCGGCCCACATCCCCTGAAAACAGAAGCAATGCGGTGTTCATTACTTGGAATATGGATAACACTGGCACCCTGCTCCGTGTGCATTGTATAGGTGTTGATTTTACGTTGGATAATATCTGAGGGGATAACCAGACCATCTGTTGCCAAATCCTGAACAAGGGATTCCGAAATAATCCCGCCGCACTGATTGCAGCCCGAAGCGCCCACCCGGGTAAAATCTTTGGCTTCAAAAATATCGAGTTCAATGGATAGGCCGAATACTCGAGCGTATTCCAGGGCATAATAACTGAAGAAACTTCCCGCAGGGCCACCTCCAATAACGGCGATACGAGATCCATTGGCTAATTCTATCCCGGGAGTAGATGAATGAGTCATGACAACCCTTTAAAGACCTGAACCATTTTGCCGAAGAAGTACTGCAGGATATAGGTTTGTATACCCAGACCTAAACTATCCAGGTCGGTTTATAAGGTAGATTTATAGTTTACTCCATCCAATGATTTAGATCATTTACGCCAAATTTCAGTTGCCTGAAGACCGGCTTCAGTTGCTGTGAGGATTCAGATGAAAATAGAATCGAATGACTTCGATTGCCCGTAGATCATGGGAGTGTGACAAATGGCTTTGGAATGAGTATGACTAAAATCATTGTTATTGAGCCCATATTTTCATTTCTTATTATCCGCCCGTTTTACGAATAATTTTTTGATAGATACTCTTATAGTGGTAATGGATTGCTAGTGCACATCCTCATGGATTTTAAAAAGCTATATAAGGAACTGGTCAGGCGCAACGTTTTCAGGGCAATTGTGGCATACCTCGCTGTGTCCTGGGTGATCATTGAAGCAGCCTCTACGCTCCTTCCTACTTTCGGGGCACCTGAATTTCTTCTTAAAGGACTGATTTATCTGCTTGGCATTGGCTTGATATTCTGGACGGGATTTTCGTGGATTTACGACCTGACGCCTGAAGGGCTGCAGAAAACCTCGAACGAAACCGTCTCCGCGGAAAACAGGCAATTTGATAACCGCCGGTTAAACGCAGTAATCGTGGGGTCAGGTTTAGCGGCATTATTAGTATTACTCGCAGGTAGTTTTTGGGCGGGCTCCAGATGGAGTAGTACTGATAAACCCCAACACTACCGCATTGCTGTATTGCCCTTTGAAGACCGCTCTGATAATGCCGAATTTGGCTACCTGACAGAGGGTCTTGCCGAAGATGTTATAAGCGAATTGGCCAATTCAAAAAGGTTATCGGTAATCTCTTCCAAATCTTCATTTCAGTATAAGGATACAGATAAATCCATTGAAAAAATTTCAAAGGAGCTCGACGCAGATGTTGTATTAGTCGGGAACTATGCCATTACAAATGAAGAAATTGATGTGAAGGTGGAAGTTATAGGAGCAAGGGATAATGAAATCCTGAATTACGCTGCTATAACCGGAAACCTGTCCCATATCAGCGATATCTCGGCCCATATTGGGGTAAATATCTATGGAGCTCTGGAAATCCCCGAAAGTAATGCCCCTAAAACCATCGGGACTGAGGCGAAATATGTGAATGCCGAAGCCTTCAAATTCAACGCCCTCGGCAAAAGTGCTATGCGCGATCATACGGGGCAGGAACTGGAGGAAATCACCCGCTATTTTAAGGCAGCTATTGAAGTAGATTCCACTTATGCAGATCCTTATATCGGTATGGCTGAAGCTCTTATTTTTGATGTAAACCGAGGTTATATTTCATCCGCCGAAGCCTCTGGAAGAATAAAGGAATATGCACTCAAGGCAGAGATGTTGAACCCGGGGAGTGGCCAGGTAAGTTGCATTATGGGGATCATCCATAGTTTTGACTACGACTATAAAGGAGCGGTACCCTACTTTGAGATAGCCTTGGAAAAAAGTCCGAATTATACGCTGACGTACCAGTGGTATGCTTTCGCTTTAGAAATACTGGGAGATTTTGAGAAAGCCGTAGAATTACAGAAGAAAGCCAGTATTCTGGATCCTCTGGATAATTTTAATGAAGTATACCTTGCCCTAAACTATATTTTTCAGGGGAAACTTGATCTTGCCCAGCAGTTAGTCGATAATAAACTGGCGCTTAATCCGGACCACGGAGAAACACTATGGCTTAAAGCGGTTCTATTGTCAGAAAAAGGTATGTACGAGGAGGCTTATGATTTACTGGTAAAGCGGGAACTTGGACTGGAAAGCGGATTTATATCTGGCTATGTTTTTGCCAGGTTGGGTCAGGAAGAACGGGCAAAACGTGTTTTGGACAATATGTTATCACGTTCCTATGTGCCACCCTCTCAGATTGCTATTCTCCTCTGTGGTCTGGGAGAATACGAGGCGGCTCTGAATAAGGTTGAAGAGGCTTTTCTCCTGCATGATCAATGGATTGGCTGGGTCTTATTCAGTTCTATGACTGATCCGATTAAAACGGATCCCAGGTTTCGTTCCTTGTTGCAACAAATGAACAACATAAAACAAAATACGCGTGACGGCAGTGGACCCGTGCCCATTTAAATTCCCAGGCAATTAGGATGAGCAGGCCGCTTCTGTGCAAGCCTGTTGAATTGGAGAGAAGACCTGAAGGAGATAATGCACTGCAATTCCTGAAGCAATTTTATCAGAGGCGCTAATTCCCAACCGTAAAAGTCTTCAGCATCCCCTTTTCGCTGGTATTAGGCACTTCCGAAATGAGTACATAAGATCCCGGTTGCAGGTCTGCTTCAAAATATTGAGAGCTGCCTTCCGGTGAATCATTGGTGCCCCCGAGGAAGGTAAAACCTTGCGGTAGGGTGGAACTCATCAGGCCCGTTGGGCTCGCCCAGTTGATCCATGCTTCCAGAGCCTTAAGGTCAGCGCCTATTTCCATACGGACCAGGTTTACATCGTGCCCTACAAAGTTTTCATGAACCACCTGATCCGTGAAAGTTACCCGAAAGGTAGTTTTGCCAACTTCAGGCTGACTATTCCAACGGATCCCGTCCTGGCTCGAGATACTGATGTCTATATCAGCCCGGGGAGGAGAGATGCCGCTATCTTCAGCTTTCACGATAAGTTCTTTGGCCATCCCCATGGACGTGTGGAACCGCCCGTCAGGCATGCGGACATAGCATTCCATGACGTAATACCCCGGGTCCAGCTTAACAGTTGTGACGGCCGTTTTTCCAGGTGATATCAAACCGGTCCCGCCGGAAAAGACGACCTGGGTGAACCATTCCGGTAATTGGCCGAAGGCCTCCATGGATTCCTCCATTTTCCCTTCCATAATCAGGGACATGCCTTCCTCAAAGGCCGGGGCTACTTCTTTTAGGGTATTCTCGATGGTGATTCCCTGTGGATATTTATCAAGCAGGATAAAATGAGGTTCTGTGGAGAGGTTCTGGTATACGAAGGTGTTCCAGCCGCTGGGAATCGTATCCGGGGCAAAGAATTCCATCGATTTGGTGGTTACCTGAATGACAGCCGGTGTTTCCACCACCGGGGTTTCTGTGACAGGTTTCTCTTTAGGGTCTGTCTTACAGGAGAGGACCCCCAAAAGGATGACAAACCCCAGAAGCCCGGATAAGCCGGTAAAAGGATGGCAGGATCGCATAGGTTAGGATATTTGATTTCCACTAATTTAAGAAAAATCAGAATATCCTTATCGAAGCCCCCTTCCGACTATACCTCAGGGGCTTAGCTCCCTTTATTTTCGCAAAATACTCCTGGAGATGACGATTTTCTGGATTTCGGAAGTCCCCTCGTAGATCTGGGTAATCTTGGCATCGCGCATCATACGTTCTACGTGATATTCCTTTACGTATCCATTGCCACCATGGATCTGAACGGCTTCCACAGTAGTTTCCATGGCCACCTGGGAGGCGTATAACTTGGCCATAGCTCCAGATATGTCATAGTCATTCCCCTGATCCTTATCTACTGCTGCTTTGTACACCATATAGCGAGCCGCCTGAATCTGGGTGTGCATATCGGCCAGTTTAAAGGCAATGGCCTGGTGGTTGCTTATTTCAGTACCAAAAGCTTTTCGGACTTTCGAGTACTCCAGGGCCAATTCATAGGCTCCTGCGGCAATGCCCAGGGCCTGGGCTGCTATGCCTATACGACCTCCGGCCAGGGTTTTCATGGCAAATTTAAAACCGAAGCCATCCTCGCCAATCCGGTTCTCTTTAGGCACCTTAACATCGGTAAACATCAGGGAGTGGGTGTCACTGCCTCGAATGCCCATTTTTTGTTCCTTCGGACCCAACTCAAAGCCTTCCATGCCTTTTTCGACAATAAGCGCATTGATTCCTTTATGCCCTTTTGCCACATCGGTTTGGGCGATTACGAGGTACACTTCCGCCGAGGAGCCATTGGTAATCCAGTTTTTGGTGCCATTGAGTAAGTAATGATCCCCCTTGTCTATAGCAGTGGTTTTCTGGGAGGTGGCATCGCTCCCTGCTTCGGGTTCAGAAAGACAAAACGCCCCGATAATTTCACCGGTAGCCAGACGCTTTAAGTATTTCTCTTTCTGAGCTTCTGTCCCGAAAGTCTCCAAACCCCAGCAAACCAGCGAATTGTTCACCGATACTACCACAGAGGAAGAGGCGTCTACCTTGGAGAGTTCTTCCATAACCAGTACATAGGAAAGTGTATCCATCCCGCTACCTCCGTAGGCGGGGTCCACCATCATACCCATGAACCCGAGTTCGCCCATCTGCTGAATTTGCTTTTTGGGAAACTCCTGTTTTTCATCCCTTTCAATAACGCCGGGGAGTAATTCACTCTGGGCAAAATCCCTTGCGGCTTGTTGAATCATCTGGTGCTCTTCGGTCAAAGTAAAATCCATAGGTAGTTATGCTTTTAAATGCGGGTTGCAAATATACGGCCAGATTCTAAGTTTATCAATACATTGGGGGTATTCCTCCATGGGTTAAACACGCCTATAGAGCAGCGGTAAGAGAAGCCCGATGAAATGCTTTTAAAGCTCCTCATTATTTCTATATTTGTTTGACTTCGCATAGTCGAAAACCCGGGGATTTCAGTCATTTTGGGCTGCAGGGTGTCTTCATGCGGGTTATAAACTCAAAAATTCACCTCCGATTATGGTAATGAAAGAACTGCTTGAGCGCTTTGAAAATAAAGCACCTGAAATTGTGTTTCACTGGAATGATCCGGAAACAGAGGCGGAAGGATGGACGGTGATCAATTCCCTGAGGGGAGGTGCAGCCGGTGGCGGTACCCGCATGCGGGAAGGACTCGATATGAATGAGGTTCTTTCCCTGGCCAAAACCATGGAGGTAAAGTTCACGGTTTCCGGCCCGCCGATCGGGGGTGCCAAATCCGGGATCAACTTTAACCCTGACGACCCCAGGAAAAAAGGGGTATTGGAACGCTGGTACGGCGCAGTTTCTCCTTTGCTGAAGAACTATTACGGCACGGGGGGAGATCTCAATGTGGATGAGATCCACGAAGTGATTCCCATTACTGAGGATGCAGGAGTCTGGCACCCGCAGGAAGGGGTTTTTAACGGTCATTTCAAACCGAGCGAGGCGGACAAAATTAACCGTATCGGACAGCTGCGGATGGGGGTCATAAAAGTCCTCGAAAGCGATACCTATTCTCCGGATCCCTCCCGGAAATACACTGTAGCGGATATGATTACCGGTTTTGGTGTGGCTGAAGCTGTGCGCCATTATTACGATATACACGAGGGAAGTGTCAAAGGCAAGCGCGCCATAGTTCAGGGGTTTGGAAATGTAGGTGCTGCCGCGGCTTTTTACCTCTCGAAAATGGGGGCGCTTGTGGTTGGAATCATCGACCGGCATGGAGGTGTGGTCAAAGAGGAGGGCTTTACTTTTGAGGAGATTCAAACTTTTTTCAGGAAGAAAAAGGGCAATGCCCTGATTACTGAAAACATGATTCCTTTTGAAAAAATGAGCGAAGAGATCTGGAATTTGCGGGCTGAGATTTTTGCACCCTGTGCAGCCTCCCGCCTGATTACCCGAGAACAGATAACGACACTTATAGATACGGGGCTGGAGGTGATCTCCTGCGGGGCGAATGTCCCGTTTGCAGACAAAGAAATTTTCTTTGGCCCTATTATGGAATACACAGACCAGCGGGTTAGCCTGATCCCGGACTTTATTTCGAATTGCGGAATGGCCCGTGTATTTGCTTATTTCATGGAGGGAAGGGTGACCATGGAAGATTCTGCTATATTTAATGACACCTCAGAAGTGATCCGAAAGGCTATTTTGAATATATTTAAGGAAAATCCATCTAAACGAAACCTGAGCCGTACTGCGTTTGAAATTGCGCTCAAGCAGCTCGTATAATATTAAACCACTCTTTTTATGGAAACCATTGTAATCATTGTTTTCGTCGTAGGATACCTTGCGATTACCCTTGAACACAATTTGAAAATCGATAAACTCATCCCGGCCCTGGCGATGATGGCCATCCTTTGGGCGATTATTGCGCTGGCGCATTTACCTGTATTTGAGGTAAATACAGAGCTCAAAGAATTGGAGCCCTCCCACCTGGATGAAATGCTCTTACATCATCTGGGTAAAACAGCCGAGATACTGGTATTCCTCCTCGGGGCGATGACCATTGTAGAGATCATCGATTATTTTAATGGGTTTGCCACGATCAAAGGGTATATCCGCACCCGGAAAAAGGTAAAATTACTTTGGTTGTTTTCCATTCTGGCGTTTATCCTTTCGGCGATTATCGATAACCTGACGGCCACCATCGTTTTAATTACCATCCTGCAGAAGGTTATCAAAGACCGGGAGACGCGTCTGTGGTTTGCCGGGCTTATTATTATAAATGCCAATGCAGGCGGGGCCTGGTCTCCCATAGGGGATGTGACCACCACGATGCTCTGGATTGCCAATAAGGTGAGTGCGTCCCAATTGGTCATTCACGTGTTGCTGCCATCGATTATGTGTACGGTAGTTCCCACACTCATTGCGAGCCGGTTTAAGATATTTCAGGGGGAGATTGATGTCGATCTGGAAGCCGATACGGAGCGGACTTCTAAATTTGGCCCCACTATGTTGTACCTCGGGTTGGGCGCCATTGTTTTTGTACCCTTCTTTAAGACCATAACCCATCTGCCTCCTTATGTGGGCATGATGCTGTCACTGGCCATTGTGGCCACTTTTGCCGAAATTTACAGTAACGCTAAATTCAGTATTTCTTCCCTGGATAAACAGACTACGGAGGAGAGTGAGGAGCACTCCCATCACGGACCCGTGCACTCTTCCCTTTCCAAGATTGAATTGCCGAGTATACTCTTCTTCCTTGGAATTCTTTTGGCAGTTGCGGCCCTGGAATCCCTGGGGTATTTATTTCATTATGCCGAATCTATGAATCGGGCTATCCCGAACACGGATTATGTAGTCATGTTGCTCGGGATGGGTTCCGCAGTTATTGACAATGTACCCCTGGTAGCGGCCAGTATGGGAATGTTTTCACAACCCATGGACAGCCCGCTTTGGCACTTCATTGCGTATTCGGCGGGAACAGGGGGGAGTATGCTCATTATCGGTTCTGCCGCTGGGGTGGTAGCTATGGGCATGGAGAAGATTGATTTCTTCTGGTATTTACGCAAAATTGCCTGGCTTGCCCTGGCTGGATTTCTCGCCGGAGCCCTTGTTTTTGTTCTTTTGAGAGATTTTGTTCTGCACACATAATTAAAACCGGGAAACACCGTTATTAACAGCAACATTAAGAACATCTATCTATGCTATTGTTTCAGGATGTTGTAGATGAAACCCAGCTGGGTGAATTCGCATCTGAAGAGAAAACCCTTTCCGTAATCGATCTGATTTTTAACGGGGGGACGGGGAGTATCCTTATTATTTCGGTGCTTTTCGTCATGCTGGCCGTGGCCATGTATATTTATTTTGAACGCCTTCTTGCCATTAAAGCGGCTTCTAAGATCGACAAGAATTTTATGAACCAGATTCGCGATCATATAACCGGCGGAAAAATAGAAGCGGCTAAAATCCTCTGTGCCCAAACAGACAGTCCGGTGGCCCGACTCGTCGAGAAAGGCATATCCCGGATCGGAAAGCCGTTGGATGATATTAACACGGCCATCGAAAATGCGGGAACCCTGGAAGTATATAAACTCGAAAAGAACGTCAGTGTGCTGGCTACTGTGGCCGGAGCTGCGCCCATGATCGGATTCCTGGGAACCGTTATCGGGATGATACTGGCCTTCCACCAAATGGCTACCAGTGGAGGACAGGCGGAAATGGGAGCCTTAGCCTCAGGCATATATACAGCCATGACCACTACAGTAGCAGGTCTTGTGGTGGGTATTATCGCCTATGTAGGTTACAATCACCTGGTCAACCGTACCGATAAGGTTATTCATAAAATGGAGGCCAACGCCACGGAATTCCTCGATTTACTGAGCGAACCGGCTTAAGAACATCCTATGAAACTGAAAGGAAGGAATAAGGTTAGCCCTGAGTTCAGCATGTCCTCAATGACGGATATTGTCTTCCTGCTGCTCATATTTTTTATGCTTACGGCCAATACGCCGAATGCGCTCGATTTGTTATTGCCCAAGGCGAGAGGTAAATCGACCAACACACAGAATGTTTCGGTCACCATTAACAAGGATCTGGAGTATTTTGTAAACAATGAGCAGATCAATAAGCAGTATATCGAAATTGAATTAAAAAAGGCACTGGAGGGTCAGGAGAAGCCGACCATTATATTACGGGCTGAGGAGAGTGTTGCCATAAAGGAAGCCGTTAATGTTATGGATATTGCCAACCGCAATAGCTATAAAGTGATCCTTGCTGTGCGTCCGAAGTGATGCCATTGTTAGATACGAGACACAAGAAAAAATCCTTCACACTTACAACCATTCTGTTAAGTGTACTTCTGCTATTGCTTTTTTATATCGGTCTTACCTATATGGAACCTCCGCCTGAGAGCGGGATCACCGTGAATTTCGGGACCATGGAGTTCGGGATGGGCGATCAGCAACCCACCGAGCCCATCCGCCAACGACAGGCAGAACCTGTCGTAGAGGAGGCCGAAGAGGAGGTCCTTCCAGAAGAAACGGAATCATTGCCGGCCGAGGCCCTTCCTGAGGAGACCCCGGAAGAAGCGGTTTCTGAACCGGTTCCCGAAGAGCCTGTCCTGACTCAGGAAGAGGAAGAATCCATTCGCATTAAACAAAAAGAGGCGGAGCAACGCCAGAAGGCTGAGCAGGAAGCCCGTGAGGCAAAGGCTAAGGCGGACCGTGAAGCGCGTGAGGCCCGCGAGGAGGCTGCGCGAATCGCCCGCGAAAAGCAGGAAGCTGAAGCGCGTGCCCTGGCGGCCCAGGAGGCCAAGAAAAAAGAACTCGACGCCATGATGGGTGGCCTGAACAGTGCTGAAGGCCAGGCAGAGGGCAGCGAAGGAGACGACAACCGGGCCGGGGACAAGGGGAATCCCGACGGAGATCCCTATGCCAGTTCATATTATGGAAGTCCGGGGAGTGGTTCCGGTACAGGGGGATACGGACTCAGCGGCCGCTCTCTGGCCGGCAAGGCAGCGTTTAAGCAGGATTGCAATGAAGAAGGGAGAGTGGTCGTTCAGATCGAGGTGGACCGCTCCGGAAAAGTAATCAAGGCCACCCCAGGGGTACGGGGAACGACCAATAACAATTCTTGTCTGCTGGAGCCCGCCCGTAAAACGGCCCTGGCGCACCGCTGGAACCCCGACAATAAAGCCCCGGACCGACAGGTAGGCTTTGTAGTGGTGAATTTTAAACTCGGCCAGTAGACCCATGACCTATCGGGAAACCCTGGACTGGATGTTTGCCCGCCTTCCGATGTATCAGCAGCGGGGCGCCGTTGCCCTCAATGCCAAGCTCGAGTCGATTCAGCAATTTTCATCGTATTTGGGAAATCCGCACCGGGACTTCCAGAGCATACATGTAGCCGGCACCAATGGCAAAGGTTCCAGCAGCCATATGCTCGCTTCCGTATTACAGGAGGCCGGATATAAAACAGGACTGTATACCTCCCCCCATCTGCGGGATTTTAGGGAGCGCATCCGAATTGATGGAAAAGAGATATCCGAATCCTACGTGATTGGATTTATTGCCCGACACCAAGAATACCTGGAGGCACATGCCTTGTCATTCTTCGAATTAACCGTAGGTATGGCCTTTGAATATTTCAGTGCCGAGAAGGTGGATATAGCCGTCATTGAAGTGGGCCTGGGCGGACGCCTGGATTCGACGAATATCGTAACCCCCGAAGTAAGCCTGATCACCAATATCGGGATGGACCATATGGAGTTTTTGGGGGATACCCTTCCTGAGATTGCCAGGGAAAAGGCGGGCATCATCAAACCCGGGATTCCCGTTGTGGTGAGTGAAACCCAGCAGGAGGTGGCAGGGGTGTTTGAGGCCATAGCGGACGAGCGGAAGGCCCCCCTGATTTTTGCCGACCAGCGGGACTACCCGGAGTATTCCACGACCCTTAACGGGAATTACCAAAAACGAAACATCAGGGGGGTTCTGGGTACCCTGAGTATGTTAAAGGAATTCCCGGTGCGCGATGCGGATATTGCGAACGGCCTTCTCAGGGTTACCGAAAACACAGGATTAAAGGGCCGCTGGCAGACCCTGGGAGAGAACCCAAAAATTATCTGCGATACAGCCCATAATCCCGACGGGCTGGAATTGGTCATAGAACAGTTGCTTTCCCAGGACTATAAAAGACTTCATATTGTGCTTGGTTTTGTAAAAGAGAAACCCCTCGAGAAGGTACTGCCCCTTTTCCCGTCAGAGGCCGTGTATTATTTTGCCCGTCCGGATATCCCCAGGGGCCTGGACGCCCAGACCCTTCGGCAAAAAGCTTTTGCCTATGGTTTGGAGGGGGAATCCTATACCTCTGTGGAAGGAGCTCTTAAGGCCGCCCGAAAGACTGCTGCAGCCGAGGACCTTATTTTTGTTGGAGGCAGCACATTTGTAGTCGCTGAGGTGGTTTGAAATTTTGAATAATTTCTTTTGCGAACCTAAAAACTATCCTATATTTGCAGACCCTTTACGGGCTCTTAGCTCAGTTGGTTCAGAGCACCTGCCTTACAAGCAGGGGGTCACTGGTTCGAATCCAGTAGGGCCCACATCACTCAGAAAACCCGCACAGACATGTGCGGGTTTTTCATTTCTGTCAAGCAAGCCAAACTTGTTTGAGCTTGTGCAGGAGAAATGAAAAACAACAATCCGGCCGTGCCGGATTGGGTTTTCTAATTGCAGGAGCGGGTCCATTCTGGATCACGCGCGAAGCGCGTAATCCAGCTGCACCTCCCTGAATAGGAAGCTATTGACAGAAACAGCGTAAACGCTACCGCACCATCTGGCTCATGCTATCGAAAGTCCACCGGACCTTCAACGGGTGCTCGTTTCCCTATGTGCAGGAGCGGGTCCATTCTGGATCACGCGCGAAGCGCGTAATCCATTGCAATCCAACAATGATAGGCCAGCAGGTTACCCTCGTGCTAATCCGCTTACCGCTCCTATTACGCTTCTTTTATGAAATAGGGGAGTAGATCTTCGGAGAATCCACGTACTCCTAAAGCATAATTCAACTAAGACTACCGAGATTTGTACACATGTTGCTGAAAGTTCCTTAAAGGGAATTGACGATTTGCTATCTTAGGCCTATAAGCGATGTATAGTGCATAGGGCACTATACACATACATTAGTAGCAAGCAAAACAATCGCCAAAAGCCAAACATTGAATTGTAATATTTAAATAAGGTTGAGTGTCTAACAAGGTTAAAAGACAAAAAACGAGTTCAACAATATGAAAGATTTTGAAATTAATATAAAACTGAAACTGGCAGCATTATGGACTGCTGCGACATTCTGTTATTTATACGGAGACTATTTCGAACTATACACTCCTGACAAAGTAGAAAGTCTAATAAGTGGAGAAAATGTTTTGAGTTCCCCAATCGCTTTATTCATTGCCTCTTTGATAATGGTTATCCCCCCACTTATGATTGTTGCTTCTCTTTTTCTTAAACCAAAACCAAATAAGTGGTTGAATATCATTTTTGGAGCGATTTTCACAATTATGCAGATATTGGTTGCATTCGGAAGCATAACGCCTTGGTATAGCTTTTACGTGTTTTTGGGGATTGTAGAAGCTATATTGACAGCTGTAATTGTCTGGAATGCATCCAAATGGCAAAGAGAAAATAAATAAACCAGCTACTAACACTGTATATGAAATCATAGCCGCCTATCGGCAGGCTACGCTTCATATACTCACCGTTAGATCTCACAATGGTACTTTGTTATCCTAACTAAAAAAACTAAGTACTTCAACAACTTGTCAAATAGAACTAATCCTCTTGCGTTTTGAACATGCTTCTGCCTTTAACTTAACTAAATCAGGTTGAAGGTTATCAGACTGGAAAAACGCGTTGGTTTCGACAGGTTGAAACCTTGAATTTGTATTTGAGAATGGAAACTGTTATTTTGAGGGTGATATTAACGGTTCAAAAAACGCATGAGAGCGGTCACGAAAACTAAACTTAAGCGAGATGTAATCGTAGTGTAAACCAAAACCAATAAATTAAATAAATAAGCGAGACCTAACATGGTGTAGTAGATCATCCTCTCCCCTACGGTCGGTACGATCACTACACGAGGACGTTATATGTCATGGCAAGTTGAGTTTCAAACGAGTAATTGTAGGTAAAGAACCTGCTATGTTTTGAAAACCAAAAGTTTTGGCGTTGCTAGTGTGAAGAGAATTGGGATTAATAATATCTTGGAAGCGATAAAATTCTTTTACGCTAAAAACTGAAGCATATTGGAATTTCAACCGATTAAAAAAATGTTGAGATCATTGTTGTAAGGAGGATTGATAATTTTTGGTTTTTGATTTCCAAACATATCATAAGTATGAATGCGAAGAAACGGAAATAGAATTGGCACGACTTATAACAATGTGTAGAACAGAATCATTCGCTAAAGCTTTATGACTCTGTCTACACTAGACGTTAGCTATCAGAAAAGCAAAAAACTTGCATGTATGTACAAAATAATGTACATTTAATTGTACAATAATAATAAATATGAAGGCAATTACAATTTCAAACTTAAGGTCAAGAATAAAGTACTACTTTGACAGTGTAATAAACTCTTCTGAAATCTTAATTGTGCCAAGAAATAATGATGAAGAAGATGAATCGGTTGTCATAATGTCATTGAAAGAGTATAATTCACTGCAAGAAACAAATTACTTAATGTCTACAACAGCAAATAGGAACAGACTTCTTGAATCAATTGAACAAGCGGAATCAGGTGAAACAAGGGTAGTGAACTTAGATGATATTTGAAAATCATGAAAATTGTATTTACTATTGTTTTAATGAGTAGAAGGAAAATCTTTATCTTTATTTTATCGAGTAAGTATAATGTAACACTCTTCGCCGAAAAAAACGACGTAGTATCGTTTTTTCTTCGAGTCTCACCAGTTTTATCTACTTCCTGTCAAACGAAAAGAGAAACTAAATTCATTACAAACAAAAAATATCAAGTAATGTTTATAAATGTTATTTAACGATAGTCGCGCGGTATTCTTACGTTAGCTACAATGATGTTTTGAGTATTAGATAAATCGCGACAATCGAAAAAAGAATTCTGTAGCGTTACGGATAGAAAATTTCAGCTACTCAAGTGTTTATTCGCTTAACAGCAGACAAAAAACAGCTAAATTCACCCTTAAACATTGTAACTGTAATACTATTTACCACAAATCGTATTTGTTTACAACACAAAAACTTCTACTATTGTTTTAGTTGTGTAATCACCCAGTTTGACAAGAATTGGAAAAAACCGTGTTTTTACGCATATAAAATGTACAGTTTGTTCTGTTACAACGCTTTTTTTTTGTTCCGACTCATATAATTTCCACGATATTGACGTTCACAGACTTCATTTGTTTTTCAAGAAACACTCAAGCTTCGCAAAACGTTAAAATGTGCG
>CAKZOC010000077.1 GCA_937136025.1 uncultured Bacteroidota bacterium | reverse complement strand
ATATGCCATTGGGGAGATACTGCTTGTGGTGATCGGGATTTTGATTGCGTTGCAGGTGGATAGCTGGAATGAAGATCGGAAGACCTCCAATACTGAAATTCAATATCTCAAACGCCTCCATTCAGATCTTGCAAATGATACTGCATACTATCATCGTCGAATAAAATATGCAGATAAAGTTATTGCGGATCATAAGAACGCTTTACTCATCTCTTACAATGAAATATCAAGTGCACGGCAGTTTTATACATCTTTTGTTAATCTTGATTGGTCGTCTGAGGCCCTGAGTATTCGAGATAACACCTACTCTGAAATGAATAATACAGGTCAAATTAACATAATTAAAAACGATAAACTCAAGACAGAAATTTTAGAATTGTATCGTCAAGTAGATGTGGCTGAAAAGCATTTTGAAGAATTTAATAATACTACCATTCAGTTTATGTCGCATTTTTTTATACAAAGTAAAGCCCAAAAACACTTTTTTGCATATGAAGGAGATTGGAGTCCCTGGACTATAGAAATGCTTGAAGATTCAGATGATTGGCAGTGGATCAATGATAAGACATCGGAATCCTTCAAATCCTTTCAACTTTCGCTTGGGTTTTATTCAGGTAAGCATTCAGTGTTTAAAGAATACCTCCTGGATCTTAAGAATAAATCCACCTTTTTATTACTTGAGATAGAAAACGAGTTTAGAAATAGGTCCATCCAAATTCCCGAACCATCGATACAGCCCATTTTCGTTTTAGATTAGATACTACTTCAATATAGACGAGGATAAACCTTAGGTAAGCAAACTATTTACATAGGTTTGTTTTTTCAACGAACACAACTGACACCTGGATAGTACGATATTGCTGATACAGGGCATTATCTTCTTTTTCGTAATTTGAGCAAGGACCTAACAATAAAATATGTGATTTTGTGTGTTATGGCTTACAATTCAAATTTAAAGGTGTTTGGGGGGATAATCACCTCTGTTCTCGGTATAGCATATTTTATAGGCTTTTTTGCGGCAATTATTAATTATTCACAAATCAGTCACTGGTTGGGGACCTCATCGAGGCTTGGTGTAATTTTCGTGATAGTATTCCAGATCTGGATTTGGATTACAGGATTTGTCTTGCTTTATCTGGGTTATAAGAGTGTGCTTGAGGGATATCGAAAAAAAGAAAAGGGGACAGGCGACTGATTGGTGTAATAAAATATTCATTTGCCTGTTTTGCTAAATAAGCCCGTTTTCCTTCTTTTTCGTAATTTGAATGGGTAACCAAATACAACCCATGCTCCGCTTCTTCCGCCAAATACGACAAAGACTCATTACTGATAATAAATTCAGTAAGTACCTGCTGTATGCGGTTGGGGAGATTCTACTTGTGGTTATTGGAATATTGATTGCGTTGCAAGTGGATAACTGGAACAATGAAAGGGCCGACAGGGACAAAGAGATTTCCATTTTGACAGAAATCCAACGAAACTTAGAGACAAATGTGAAGCAGTTTTCTGCAGAAGCAAAGTTGCAGGGGTCAATTGTTGAGAGTATTAGTCTTATAATGGACCAGATCAAAAATAAGATCCCTTACCACGATTCGTTGGGTGCCAAGTATGCTGCCATTGCCTGGACCGAGGAATTTAATTTTGCAAATTCTGCTTTCGAAACCCTAAAGACCTTGGGCTTCGATAAAATCTCCTCAGATTCTTTGCGGGAAAACATCATTCAATTATTTAATATTAGGTATACCAGGATTTCGGATGTTATTCAAAAGGTAAGTGTTACAGAACATAGCCAACTGAATACATTGTATCTGAGACATATTGAGTATGATCAAGAGGGTAATGCCGTCGTAAATGACTCTGAAAAGCTGATAGAGGATAGGGAATTCACGAATATGTTAAGTAGCAGGCGGATTTGGAAGATCGATATCATCAACACCTATAAGGAACTTATAGAAGAGTCTTCAGAGCTGTCCAAAATGATTGAACACGAATTAAAAAAGAGAGAATAGAGGGTAAATAACAAAGGTTAACATTCCATATAAGCTATTTCCTGTGGATTTGGCTTTTTTGGGGACCATTACCCTTCAGATGACCAACATATAACCAATGATAAGATTCTTTAGAAGAATTCGACAAGAACTCTTTACTGATAACAAGTTCAGTAAATACCTGCTATATGCGCTTGGGGAGATAATGTTGGTGGTGATTGGGATATTGATTGCCCTACAAGTAGATAACTGGAATGAGGACAGTCAGGAGGCTGATGAAATTAAAGCACAACTAACGAGTCTGTTGAGAGATCTGAGGGAAGACAAGGGAGGATTGGAGCAACTAAGAGACTTCCATTCTTTTAGAGTACACGCCGCCTATTATTTGCTGGATCAATATAATGGAACTGAAAAAATAGTGCCCTATCCCGAAGCAGGACCACTTCCCAAATTGGATGAAGAAGGATTATTTGGGGGTAAAATTCCAGATTCATACGATAAGGATTTTGTTGTTAGGGCTTTTTCGTGGCTGGTTAGAAGCAACTTCATTAATCCAAGTACAGTTGCTATTGAAGAGTTTAAAAGCACCGGGTTGTTTGCCCTTTTTGAAAATGACGAAATTAAGAATAGGATTACACGCTATTATAGAGGCTTTGCATTTGCATTCCCGCCAGCAGAAATAACCGGGGACGCAAATTCCGTTCTTTTAAAAAATTCGTTGGTATCTAATGGTTATTCTTATCTCGACATTACTTTGCTTGAAGATCCTGTTCAGGAACTTTTATCCATCCCCACTAACGAGGCATTACTTAAGAACATTGTCGATGATTCAACTTTCAGGTCAAACCGTGCTTCGTCTGTCCTCGATCAATTAGATCAATTGACCGAAATGATCGAAAAGGAAATTAACAAAAATCCCTCTGGTTAATGCTTCGCTTCTTCCGCCATATACGCCAACGCCTCCTGACTGATAATAAGTTCAGCAAATACCTGCTGTATGCGGTTGGGGAGATTTTGTTGGTGGTGATTGGGATTTTGATTGCGTTGCAGGTGGACAGTTGGAATGAGGAAAGAAAAACAAAGCAAAGACTAGATGACTTCCTTGTTGAAATTCAACAAGACCTAAGCGATGATATACTAAAGGCGAATGACATAATTGATGGGTTTATAGATAAAGACTCAATGTTTAGACATATTAAACTAAACCAAGTCTCTTTGAGTGCTGACCGTTTTTATGAAAGACAACGCCCTTTAAGAATCATATACGAATTTGAAAATTTTAGATTGCAATCTAAGGGCTATGAAGGCCTGGTTCAAAACATTGATAACATTCCCAAAAAGTA
Source organism: uncultured Bacteroidota bacterium (assembly GCA_937136025.1). Taxonomy (GTDB): domain Bacteria; phylum Bacteroidota; class Bacteroidia; order Flavobacteriales; family Flavobacteriaceae; genus Robiginitalea. The sequence continues at coordinate 12,194 of CAKZOC010000077.1, read as the reverse complement.
CGAGAAATTAAAGGGCCAATTAAACTATATCTATGTAACAAACAGATATGATATGGAATCTTACAATGAAAGGGTTAAAGAAAATGCATATAAGAATATAGACTACTTAAAAAATAAAACCTGGTCAGGAGATTTCTGGGAAGCCAGATTTGATGATGAAATGATTGACTATTTTCAAAGTGATTTGTACAAAAATGATGCAATCCACTATTTTAATGATCTAGGGAAATTCATTGTACATGTGTTCCGGTTTAAAATCGAAGCAATAGAATGTTATCAGGAAATTGCACGGCTACTGTCTGATAATTCGTCGTTCCCGGAACATATTAGCTATACATTCCCAAAGACGGAAGGTCTGTCTCATTTAGCAGGCGAATATTTATTGGTGTCTGGTGAAACTCCTACTAGTGAAATAGCTGATTCAATGGAATTTGTTGTGGTAGAAGACCTGTTTAACTGGCATTATATGTATGAAGGTGTTAGCTATATTAATGAATTTAACATCCCACTATACTGGCACAGAGATCAAATATTCTTTAACACTTTGGCCCCAGGCATCTGGGAGTTCAAAATTGAGAATACTTCAAAAGTTCTTCTTAAAACGAGATTATTCGGTGCTTACGACCATTACGAAAAAATAATGCCAACAGACTAGTGTATTGTTTGGGCTAAATCAAATGACATTACGAATCTGCCTCCTATTCCTTCTTCTAAGTTCCACCGCTTGTCGCCCAACAACTACAAAGGAACAAGACACCATCCACGGCAAAGTTGTAGGGATCGCAGACGGAGATACGTTCACACTACTCTTAGACAACAAAACCACCATCAAAATCAGACTAGCAAGCATTGATTGTCCTGAACGTAAACAGCCTTTCTCAGCCGTTGCCACCAAGTTTATTTCCGACGCGATATTCAGCCGTCAGGTAAGTGTTGTAGTGGACTCTAAGGATAGATATGGACGTTCTATTGTGGGTGTACTATGATGATAAATGCCTTAATGAAGAGCTTCTAAAGGCTGGATTAGCCTGGCAGTTCAGACGGTATTCAAAGGATCTAAGACTGCAAGCAATGGAGGATCAGGTCAAATTAGAGCCTATGATAATTGTCAATGAGGCGATATGAGAGATTGTTGATCTTCCTGGTTCGTTTGACTTTAGCACTGACCTTTAAGAAGAGCTAAGCTTTTTTGAAATCCTCCCCATCTCCTCAGTTACCCTTTCCTGAACTATCTTCCCATAGTATTCTTGGGTAATCTTAATGCTGGAATGTCCTAATAATTCACTGACGATCTCTATGGGAACATCATTGTAGAGCAGCACAGAGGAAGCAAAGGTTTTTCTGAATAAATATGCTGCTCACTGCCTATTTCAAGCGTAGTGGCTGAGGTATCACTTGGAACCTCAAAGAAGATGAAGCGGTTATGGGGGTTACGTTGATTATCTGCTATTAATCAATCCCAGAATAAAGCCAAAAACTAATAATCCTATGGTCACAAGTATTATCCATATTGTTGATCCATTAAATTTCTTGGGTGCAACAGGATAACCACAATGCAGGCAAATGGTTGCCTTGTCGGAAACATCTTTTCTACACTCAGGACATTTTATAATTGACATATTCAAAGATATGGATTTAGTGTGTAGTGGTTATTTAGAGGTGTTCTTACCTGAGATAATTACCACCGCTAGAAGAGAGATCGGTTGAAATAGAGTAGAGTGGTACCCTCTATTAGATTTCTTAATATGATTGAGGCCAGTGGCTTTGGTGGCCTGACCCAAATCATTGCTTTCCTTGCCCTACTGGCATAACTTGAATGGAAATTCTCAGTCATGGATGCGTATAAAAAATCGCTCTATCGGTTTATTAAAATTTTTGTGGGCATCATGATTCTTGCGGTTGGTTGTAGCAAAGAATCGGATTCCTACATTAAAGATGGAGACCCACCATTCTTGGGTTCAATGGAGGCTAAAATCAATGGAGAACTAAAAACGTGGGGGATTGTCCTGCCACTGGAAGTTTGTGGAGATGGCTTTTGGGGTGATGTTGATTGCATTTGTTGTAGAGGAATACAGACAGGTATGGATAACATTATTATTCCTGAAATCACAGAAGAGATCAGTATTTATTGGGATCTATCAGAAGAGTTTGCAGAAAAGTTGACATGTTCGGATGTAGAGGCTTCGTATGACATTAGAGCAGGTGATAGTTTAACCTATTATTCTACCCGTGACTTATGCGACCCTGCTGGTTGGATATGTCACGATATTTCCTTCAGCATAACCTTTGTTGGAAATGATGTTTACAAAGGAACATTTTCATTTGTGGCTTCGAGTAACTGTGGAGAAGAAGAAGTCGTAATCACCGATGGAAAGTTTGAATTTAAGACAGAACTACCCTTATGTGATAGAAATTAGATTCAATGGCCATGGAAGCAATTAAAAAGCAGATAAAAACTATCGCATTGTTCCTGACAATTCTTATGCTATTCCAAAGCTGTGTCGTTTATCATAAGACCCCAACGACTTTGGAGAAAGCGTCACAGGAACAGATTAAAACAAAGGTTACTGACACCAACGGTGAAGTTGCTAAGTACAAATACATCACTTATGATTCAGGGGTGTTTTATGGTGTAAACAAAAAATCTGGAGAATTGATTAAAACGCCGCTGGATGAAAATGAAATTTTACAGTTATTAGTTAAGAACAAATCTGCATCTACATGGGTTACTGCAGCCGTTATTGCTATACCTGTGATAGTTATTATTGTTGCCATAGCAACCACGGACTGGGATTATGGAGCGGGATTGTCGGGTTTTTAACCCTGAATGGAATGGAGATGGTTCAAGTATTCTGAGTACTTACCGCTAATGGAAATGAAAATAGGCCAAAAAAAGTGGTTGCGTTGCACTCGAGGTTGTACATACAGTAATTTCTAAACATAATAAAAGCCTTCTGATTTCTCAAAGAACCTTAATCTCCTTACACGACCCGGCTGTGGTTGACTCGCTGCGCTCGTTGGACATGCCCGTGAAGCTGGAGGTCTTGAAGTTTGAACCACTCTTCAGCGCGCAGTCGCAGTATGCATTCTGAAACCTTCTAAAACTGATCTGCCCACTGCCACCGCCCACTGTCGTCTTGACGTGCAGCGGCTGGGGTTGACTCGCTGTGCTCGTCTGACCCAGCCGTCCCATCCTGCAAATGCAAAACCCGCGCAGCCTCCAGCTGCTTGTTTTTTATTTCCTCCGCAAAGCTCAAGTAAACTCGGCTTTGCTCCGAAAATAAAAAACCCGCCTTGACGGGCGGGTTTTGCGTTTGATTGTGACCTGGCTGGGGCTCGAACCCAGGACCCTCTCCTTAAAAGGGAGATGCTCTACCAACTGAGCTACCAGGTCAAAAAAACAAATGCCTCTAAGCAGGCGAACCTGCCGTGCGAACTCTATAAAAGAGGTTGCATAGGCGGGTGCAAATATACAATCTATTCTCAATGAATCAAGTCCCCCGGTTTATAAATTTCCGATTTCTGAAAAAAGGTGGATATTTGGGCTTTTCAAAGCGAAAAATTCAGGTATGCGGATTGTGTTACTCGGATATATGGGAAGTGGAAAGTCTACCGTTGGGAAAGCCCTGGCGGAGCGTCTGAACCTTCCCTTTACGGACCTGGATGCCTCCATAGAGGCGGAAACCGGCGCCACAATACCGGAACTCTTTCAGGATAGGGGAGAACTTTATTTCAGAAAGTTAGAGCACGAAGTATTGGTAGGGCTTTTAGAGTCCGGGCAGGACCGTGTGCTTTCCCTCGGAGGGGGAACCCCGGCCTATGCGGGAAATATGGATCGCGTCCTGGAGGCGACCCCCAATAGTTTTTACCTGCAACACACCATCCCGTCCCTGGTGGCGCGTCTGACTTCTGAAAAAGCCCAGCGCCCGCTTATTGCCCACTTGCCGGATGCTGAACTTCCTGAATTTATCGGGAAACATCTTTTTGACCGCGGGCCTTTTTACCTGCAGGCGGCCCATACCATAGCCTCCACCGGGAAGTCCGTGGATGAGTTGGTCGCTGAAATTGAAAGGAAACTAGTCTAAATACACCCCGTAATTCCGGGCACTGAAATCTACCCGTACGTGTTCCTCCAGGGAGGTGGAGAGGGAGAGCCCTTTAAAATCGGCTTTTACCGGGAATCTCTTGTAATTACGATCTACGAGTACGGCGGTTTTAAGTTGCTTTAAAGGGGTTTCCAAAAAGTGCTTGACGCCGAAGATCAGTGTGGTGCCGGACTTCAGAACATCATCCACCAATACGATGGAACGATCCTGATATTCGGAGACTTTCAAAGAAGTGGTTACCGGGCTGGTCAGGGGGTTTGACTTGTCCATTCCCACCTTGCAAAGCAGAATTTCCGCGGGGCATATTTTTTCCAGCGCCCGCTTTATTTTTCGCGCAAAATCCAGACCACCCCCTTCAATGCCCGCCAGGACAATCTGGGATTCATCCACGTTGGCCTCGTAAATCTGGTATGCAATCCGGTTGATCTTGTGGAGGATCTGCTGATGGGTCAGGATTCTGTGGTCCATAGGTTTATTTCTTCTCAAATATAAAAAAGAGTTCACTTCCCTGTCGCGGTGGGATGGAATTTGTCGCGCGCTCCAGAACCTGAATATGGAAATAAGGAGTGAATAATTGCACGTATTCCTCCTTTGAGCCTCCGAAGGGCGGGCCCTGGGGTGTCAGAGGGAAATCGAACAAAAGCCCGGCGAGTTTTCCGCCCTGGCGGAGCAGCGCATTCATTTTCAAAACATACCCGGGCCGCAGCTCCGGAGGAAGGGCGCAGAAAAAGGTGTGCTCGAGTACCAGGTCAAAAGGTCCTTCTTTAAAGTCAAAAAAATCCGTTTCAATCAGGTTTTCTCCGGCAAAGGAGGCGGGTAGCCGTTTTTTTAAAGATTCCAAAGGGTATGGTGCGATATCTAAAACCGTAAGTGCCTTAAACCCGGCTTCCGCCAGATAAACGGCCTCATATCCCATACCGGCTCCCGGCAGTAAAATCCTCAGGTTCTTTTCTGTAAGTTGATCGATATAGGCAGCCAGGGGCGGGCTCACCATGCCCATATCCCATCCGGTTTTACGGGCCTCATATCGCTGTTGCCAATACGCTTTATTCAGTTTCATCCCAGTAGTCGTCCAATTCCCTCCGGTCTTTTTTGGTAGGTCGGCCCGTTCCCTTTTTCCGATAATACTCCTTTGCAGACTGCATCAGTTTCTGGTGTTCCAGGGCCTCCGCAGGGGTCGTATCCATCCTGTAGATATCCACCAATTTGGCGCCAAGCCGCTGGGTGGGAATGTCCAGGACTTTTAACCGGTAATGGATTTGATTCTTTCGGAGCTGTATTTCATCTGAGGGCAGGACTTCCCGGGAGGCTTTTACCACCTGATCCCCGATCCGGACGTGCCCTTTTTTACAAGCTTCCGTAGCCTGATTTCGGGTTTTGAAATAGCGCGTGCACCAGAGGTACTTGTCAATCCGCATGGCCCAATTCTTTGTTAAGGGATTCGCAAAAATAGGGGAAAATTGTATCTTGCGGCCTTTAATTGAAAGGCTATGTTGTGGAAGCGCGTATGCGTAGTACTTGTTGGAATCGGTTTGCTCTCCGGATGCGGGGAAGATGATGGTATCGATGTAGAAATCGTACCCCCGAGGGACCTCGCTGAAGTGGCTGTTGAAAACGACGCCGAGATACGGGAGTATTTGCAAACCCATTTCTACAATTATGAGGAATTTGAAAACCCACCAGCCGGGTTTGATTTTAAAATTTCTGTAGATACGCTTGCAGGCGAGAATGCCGGTAAAACTCCCCTGATTGATCAGGTGGAGAGTATTGAAATTACAGTAACCAGCGGGGAATTGGGACTGGAAGACCAACCCGATGTAGACCATACGTTGTATTACCTTATCGCCCGGGAAGGAATGGCTGAAAGCCCGACAGTAGCGGATTCCACATTCCTTACCTACCGGGGCACCTTGCTGGATGACCGGGATTTTGACGGGTCCTTTACCCAGCCTATCTGGTTCGACCTGGCACGGATACAAGGGCCGCTTCAGGGCGCCCGGGGCTTTGCCGAAGGGATGCCTTTTTTTAAGGCCTCCGGGGGAATCACCACCAATCCGGATGGGACAGTGACTTCTATCGATGGGGGCGTGGGCATGATCATTATGCCTTCCGGACTTGGGTATTTTAATGCAGCACCCACCAATGCCATTCCCAACTACAGTTCGCTGATCTTTTTTGTCGAACTCTTTACTATAGAAGAAACCGACCATGACGGGGATGGCATACCGTCCATTCAGGAAGATTTAGACGGGGACGGATATCTGTATAACGACAACACCAACGAGGAGCAGGAACGCGAGACCATTGGAGGCGTCCTTAGGGTGAATTTTCTGGATCCGGACGACGATGGGGACGATGTCCCGACCCGGGAGGAAATCATTATTCAGGCAGATGGCACCCTGGTCTTCCCAGATTCAAACGGAAACGGTGTTCCTGATTATCTGGACGATACCTTTCCGGAGGATTCCTGATTGGTTTTATGGAAATCGGTAGGGCACACCGCCTGCCAGGCCGTGGGGTCGAATCTAATTTCCCTGAGATAGTTTAGAACTTATAGGAAACCCCCAGGATCCACTGGGTGGGACGGGTATCCAGGCGTACGCCTTCCACTTCCCCGATCAGGTCCACGTAGTTCGGACTAAAACCTCTTTCAAATCTCAGGTCTATCCCGAGGTTTCCCAGGTTTAACCCGCCGCCTATCTGAAACCCGACCGAAAATTCATTTTCCACATCGCTGATATCGATATCCTCCAGGTCTGTTTTCAGGACGTATTGAAAGGCAGGTCCGATAAAACCGTGAAAAAGTTTGAGAAACCTGTGTCCAAACAGGACGGGTAGGTCTAGTTTTTGCATTTTGAAATCTTCTCCGTCGTAGGAGGTATTGACCTGGGTGTAGACCAGTTCAGGCCGCACATAGGCACGCCCGCCGAAACGTCCCCACACGCCCAAATGATACCCCAATTTACTATCGGCACTAATATCCGGCACTTCGTCGATTTTAAGGTCTCCTGTTCCACTGAAGTTTAACCCTCCCTTGATTCCGAAGCCGGAACCCCCGCTTTGGGCATAGGTAAAACACCCGAAGAGCATCAGTGCTGTAACGATAAGATTTTTCATAATTCATTTCATTTAACGGGCCAGCTACTCCGGCTAACCCTTGCGTTCTATAACTTTTACAACTGCCTTTTCGATGGATTTAGTATTCAAACCATACTTTTCCATGAGCTGCTCCGGCGTGCCGCTCTCTCCGAACGTATCCTGGGTGGCCACAAATTCCTGAGGTGCAGGCGAGTGTGTGGCCAATACGCGTGCCACACTTTCGCCCAGACCGCCCAGGTAATTGTGTTCCTCGGCCGTGACCACAGCTCCTGTTTTTTTGGCAGAGGCCACGATAGCCCCGGCGTCGAGAGGTTTGATGGTGTGGATATTGATGACCTCGGCAGAGATGCCCTGATTGGAGAGGTTCTCGGCAGCGATAAGGGCTTCCCAGACCAAATGCCCGGTAGCCAGAATCGTCACGTCCGTGCCCGGCTGCAACATAAGTGCTTTTCCAATCTCAAATTTTTGATCGACAGGGGTGAAGTTTGCCACCTTGGGCCTTCCGAACCTGAGATATACAGGGCCCTGGTGCTCGGCAATGGCCAGGGTGGCGGCCCGGGTCTGATTGTAGTCGCAGGGATTGATCACGGTCATGCCCGGCAGCATTTTCATCAGGCCGATATCTTCCAGAATCTGGTGTGTCGCCCCATCTTCTCCCAGGGTGATCCCGGCATGGGAGGCGCATATTTTAACGTTTTTCCCCGAATAGGCGATAGACTGCCGTATCTGGTCGTACACCCGACCGGTGGAGAAATTGGCGAAGGTTCCGGTAAAGGGAATGTATCCTCCAATAGTCAGCCCGGCAGCGATACCCATCATATTGGCCTCAGCGATACCCACCTGAAAGAAGCGTTCCGGGTTTTCACTGATAAATTCATCCATCTTCAGTGATCCCACCAGGTCGGCACACAAGGCCACTACTTTCGGGTTCTTCCGTCCCAATTCGGCCAGTCCGACCCCAAAACCACTCCGGGTATCCTTCTTGCCCTGATCTGTATATTTTATCATCGGTCTTGTCGTTTAAGTTTTAGTAATCCCCGAGGGTTTCAGGATTCTGGGCAAGGGCGGTTTCCAATTGCGCGTCGTTGGGTGCTTTCCCGTGCCAGGCATGGGTATGCATCATGAAGTCCACGCCGTTACCCATGACGGTATCCATAATTACGGCTACGGGTTTCCCTTTCCCGGTAAGGGTTTTGGCCTTTTCCAGGGCTGCAATAACGGCCTGGAGGTTGTTGCCCTCTTTTAAGGTGAGTACCTGCCATCCGAAGGCCTCAAATTTGGTTTTCACGTCCCCCAGGGGCATCACCTCTTCGGTAGGGCCATCGATCTGCTGTCCGTTGCGGTCTACCGTTGCGATCAGATTGTCGACCCCACGTCCGGCCGCAAACATTACGGCTTCCCAAATCTGCCCTTCCTGCAGTTCTCCATCCCCATGGAGGCTGTAGACCAGGTGCGGGTCCTTATTGAGTTTTTTAGCAAGGGCGGCTCCAATAGCGACGGACATTCCCTGCCCCAAGGATCCCGAAGCGATTCGAATTCCGGGCAGGTGTTCGTGTGTAGCCGGGTGGCCTTGTAGGCGGGAATTGATCAGGCGAAAAGTACTGAGTTCTTCCACCGGAAAGAATCCCCTGCGCGCGAGCACACTGTAATAGACCGGAGAGATATGGCCGTTGGAGAGAAAAAACAAATCCTCCCCAATGCCGTCCATCTCAAAGGTGTCGTTTATTTGCATGACCTTATTAAAGAGGGCGACAAAGAATTCCGTGCAGCCCAGGGACCCTCCGGGATGCCCGGAGTTCACCTTGTGTACCATCCGGACAATATCCCTGCGCACCTGTGTTACAAGGGCTTCCATATCCTGTATTTCCGACATTATTGAATTTTTAGGTTCCCCAAAAGTACGGGCATTCTTCTGCTTGAACAAAGGTTGTTGTTACAATTTATCAACGGTTTTTACGGGGGAACTTTAAGGGTTTCTTTACTGTGGAATGCAGGGGAGTTGTGTATCTTTGACCCCGCCCAATATGCGTTTTACCCTGGAACATACCGACCCCGGGACCCGAGCCCGAGCAGGTCTATTTGAAACGGCCCACGGTCCGGTGCGCACCCCTATTTTTATGCCGGTAGGCACGGTAGCTTCCGTAAAGGGCATTCACCAAAAGGAGTTGCGGGAAGAAATTGACCCGGATATCATCCTGGGGAACACCTACCACCTGTTTCTGCGTCCGGGTATGGAAATACTCGAGGCAGCCGGCGGCCTGCACGCCTTTATGGGCTGGGACCGGGCTATTCTGACCGACAGTGGCGGGTATCAGGTATACTCGCTTTCGGCCAATCGAAAAATTCGGGAGGAAGGGGTAAAGTTTAAATCGCATATTGACGGTTCCCTTCACACATTCACCCCGGAGCGGGTTATGGAATTGCAGCGGAGTATCGGTGCAGATATCATCATGGCCTTTGACGAATGTACCCCCTATCCTTGTGATTACGCCTATGCGGAGCGGTCCATGCATATGACGCACCGCTGGCTCGACCGCTGTATGGAGCACCTGAAAAAGGCACCGCCTTTATACGGCTATGAACAGTCTTTCTTTCCTATTGTTCAGGGCTCGGTATATCCGGATCTCAGAGAGAAGTCCGCCGAATATATCGCCGGGAAGGATGCGGTAGGAAATGCCATTGGCGGCCTGTCTGTAGGGGAACCGGCTGAGGAACTCTACGCGATGACCGATGCGGTTTGCAGCATTCTGCCCGAAGACAAACCCCGGTATCTCATGGGGGTGGGAACGCCGATCAATATTCTGGAGAACATCGCCCTGGGCGTCGATATGTTTGACTGTGTGATGCCCACCCGAAATGCCCGTAATGGTATGCTTTTTACGGCGGAGGGAACCATCAACATCAAAAACAGGAAGTGGGCCACAGACTTTACGCCCCTGGATCCTATGGGCCTGACTTTTGCAGACCGGGAGTATTCCCGCGCCTACCTCAGGCATCTCTTTGCGGCAAATGAGTATCTTGGAAAGCAAATCGCCACCCTGCATAATCTGGGCTTTTATTTGTGGCTGGTCCGGGAGGCTCGGCGCCGGATTCTCGATGGGACCTTTGGCCCGTGGAAGGATAAAATGGTACGTCAAATGGACAAACGACTCTAGAGGTATGGGTATTATCGACCGGTATATCCTTAAAAAGTACCTGTTGACCTTCGGGTTGATGCTTCTGCTTTTTGTGCCCATCGGGATCATGCTCAATCTGGCAGAGCAGATTGGTAAGATGATCGACAATGAGGCGCCCCTGATGGAAATTATCCTCTATTACCTGAATTTTACAATCTACATCGGGCATTTACTCTTTCCGATTTTCCTCTTTCTCGCCATCATTTTCTTCACCTCCAAAATGGCGAACAACACTGAAATTGTCGCCATCCTCTCTTCCGGGGTCTCCTTCCGGCGGTTTTTAAGGCCCTACTGGATTGGGGCGTCCATTATAGCCATTGTGATGTTTATCATGGGGATGTTTATCGTACCCGCGGCCAGCAGGGGCTACAATGAATTCAAGTTCAAATACCTGAAAAAGAAAAATCAGGACCGGGTGACCCAAAATATATTTAATCAACTCGGGGAAAGCGATTACATCTATGTCAGTTCTTTTGATCCGGAACGGCAAATCGGCTATAATTTCACATACGAACACTTTTCGGAAGACGGCACCCTGCAGTACAAAATCAGTTCTGCCAATATCCGCTGGGTGCCGGCTGACAGTGTGTATCGGTTGACCTCATATACGAGAAGGAATCTCAGGGGCCCTGTGGAAGAAGTGGTGACCAAACGGCGCCTGGATACGGTCTTCGCCTTCCAGATCGACGATCTCACTCCGGTTTCTTATATCGGGGAGACGAAAAACTTATTTGAACTCAACGAGTTTATCAGGGTGCAGAGACGCAAGGGGGCTTCGAATGTGAACACGTACGTCATGGTATTGTACAAACGCTGGGCCCTTCCGATTACGGCCTTTGTCCTGACGATTATCGGGGTGGCTGTGTCCTCGGCGAAGCGAAGGGGGGGGATGGGCGCCAATCTGGCCTTCGGGATCGGGGTCGCTTTTATTTATATATTTATGGATAAGGTTTTCAGCACCCTGGCCGAACAATCCGGATTTCCGCCCTTGCTGGCTGTACTTTTGCCCAATGTATTTTTCGGGATAGTCGGAATATACCTTTTGCAAAAAGCCAAACGCTGATATTTCATATTTTTCAGGCGAGGCAAAGGGAGGAGGTTTTCCAAGATAGTTTATCTTTGTCCCGACCAATCATCCAAAATTTTATACTGTCCATGGAGTACCTGGATTTTGAATTGCCCATCAAGGAGCTGGAGGAGCAGCTCGAAAAATGTGCGCTTATAGGGGAAGAGAGCGATGTGGATGTTACGGAAACCTGCAAGCAAATTGAAAAAAAGCTGGCAGAAACCCGGAAGCAGATCTACAAAAACCTCACGGCCTGGCAGCGGGTACAACTCTCGCGGCATCCCAACCGCCCGTATACCCTGGATTATATTCGCGCGATTTGCGGGGACACCTTTTTAGAACTGCACGGAGATCGCACCGTAAAAGACGACAAAGCCATGATCGGGGGGCTCGGTAAAATAGGGGACCAATCCTATATGTTTATCGGCCAACAAAAAGGCTTCGTTAACGTTTGCTCCATCAGACAAATCAGTAACGTAAGTTCGAGGCATTGCGAGCTTTCCAGGACAGCGAATTTCAAAAGCGTTGCAGTGTAGCAGACACCCATCGAAACGTGACCCGCATCCCGGAATCCGGAATCGACGGCTGCGGTCTGCTCAGGAATACTGCCCGAAGCAGAATTTTGCTGGCTCTTTAGGTTCGAGGAAGCAAAGCGCCAGCCTCGCAGAACTCATCGCGATGGTCCGGGCTATTCGTCAGTCTGTTTGTCCGATCGCCGATGGCGACGATTTCTGGCCGCTTTTCGCT
>CAKZOC010000076.1 GCA_937136025.1 uncultured Bacteroidota bacterium | reverse complement strand
AACAACACAAATTCTCCTCTACCGAATTAAGAAATAGAGTGTTTGAACTTGAGACAAAGAAGAGGATAGAAAAATTTCAGGGTGATGTACCTGAACAATATTCACCTTCCATCCTTGATAAGTACGAACAAAAATGACAATTTTAGTTACTGGTGGTGCAGGGTTCATTGGTAGTAGTCTTCTCAGACAACTTGCACCATTCAAAGAAAGACTTGTATGCGTAGACAAGTTTACCTATGCCGCTAGTCAGGACAATGTACCTGACAATGTGGAACTCTATATGGCTGATCTTGCAGATGAGGAGGCGGTCAGATATCTTTTTGAACAAGAAACCTTCACGGACATCTTCCATCTTGCTGCAGAGAGTCACGTAGACAACTCTATCAAGGACTGTAAACCATTTATTGAAGCCAATGTGATTGGTACAGTCAATCTTCTTCAACTTGCATTAGAGAAGGAGGTGAACAGGTTTATGCACATCTCTACTGATGAGGTATATGGATCCATTGAGGATGGTGGATATTTTGTTGAGACCACTTCTTATGACCCAAAATCACCATACTCAGCCTCAAAAGCAAGCTCTGATCATTTTGTAAGAGCTTATGGTGAGACTTATGGGATCCCTTATTTCATTACCAATTGTTCTAACAATTATGGGCAAAATCAATTTCCTGAAAAGCTGATTCCTTTATTTATAAATAATATTATCCATAATAAACCGTTGCCAGTTTATGGAGATGGTAATTATACAAGGGATTGGTTGTATGTTAAGGATCATGCGATAGCTATTGATTTGGTTTTTCATAGAGGGAGAAACAAAGAGACCTATAATATTGGGGGGTTTAATGAATGGAAAAACATCGATCTCGTCAGGCTGCTGTGTAAGAAAATGGACAGCAAATTGGGCAGGCCGGCAGGAACCTCGGAATCCCTCATCACCTATGTAAAGGACCGACCCGGGCACGATCTTCGATACGCGATTGATGCTTCAAAGATCAACAAAGAACTCGGGTGGAAACCCTCAGTCACCTTTGAAGAAGGACTGGAAAAAACGATTGACTGGTATCTGGCCAATTCCGACTGGCTGCAACACGTGACCTCCGGCACCTATCAGGAATATTATAAGAATCACTATGGTTCATAATGCCATGTATTAAATAATCAGATATGAAAGGGATTATTTTGGCCGGGGGATCCGGGACCCGATTACATCCAATTACTTTAGCAGTGAGCAAACAACTGATGCCTGTTTATGACAAGCCGATGATTTACTATCCGCTGTCCACCCTTATGTATGCAGGAATTCGGGAAATTCTGATCATTTCAACCCCACAGGACCTCCCTTTGTTTAAGAAATTGCTGGGGGATGGGTCGAAATACGGATGCCTTTTCTCATTTGCCGCCCAGGAAGAACCCAGAGGTCTCGCAGAGGCATTTATTATTGGAGCAGATTTTATTGGGAGTGATAAAGTAGCCCTTATCCTTGGGGATAATATTTTTTATGGGTCCGGACTGGCCAGATTGCTGCAGTCCAACAATGATCCTGACGGTGGGATTATTTATGCATACAGGGTTCATGACCCTGAACGCTACGGTGTCGTTGAATTTGACAAAGAGGGGAGGGCGATCAGTATTGAGGAAAAGCCTGAGGTCCCAAAATCCAACTATGCCGTACCGGGGATTTATTTCTACGACAACGAGGTCGTCGAGATCGCTAAAAACATTCCCCCCAGCAACAGGGGGGAGCTGGAAATAACCGACGTAAACAAGGTGTATCTGAAAAAGGGGAAGCTGAGCGTGAGTATCCTAGACCGGGGAACGGCCTGGCTGGATACGGGAACCTTTCAATCTCTGATGCAGGCCTCGCAGTTTGTTGAGGTCATTGAGGAGCGGCAGGGACTCAAGATAGGGGCCATCGAAATGGCAGCATTTGAAATGGGATACATCGACAGGGAGCAATTTAAGACATTGGCAGAGCCACTTTTAAAGAGTGGCTATGGGGTTAACTTACTGGGGGTTCTAAACAAGGAGCAATGAAAGCAATAGAAACAGAATTAAAAGGTTGCTTTATTCTTGAACCACGGGTATTCGAGGATTCAAGAGGGTATTTTTTTGAACTTTACAATTCTGCGGGTTTTGAAGCTGCCACAGGTAAGAATGTTCAATTTGTTCAGGACAACCAATCGTATTCCACTTATGGGGTTATTCGGGGATTGCACTACCAGTCAGGATCTGATGCACAGGCTAAATTAGTAAGTGTTCTTAAAGGCAAGGTGCTGGACGTTGCAGTGGACCTCAGGAAGGAATCGCCCACATATGGAAAACACGTGGCCATCGAGCTTTCAGCTGAAAATAAAAGACAAATGTTCATTCCCAGGGGGTTTGCCCATGGCTTCTCCGTTCTGAGTGATTCCGCCGTTTGCTGGTACAAATGTGATAATTTCTACAATATGGAATCCGAAGCAGGAATTAGATACGATGATCCGGTCCTCGGTATTGACTGGAAGCTTCCTAAAGCTGATGTTAGGATATCTGAAAAGGATTCACTCCTTCCGTTTTTTAATGAAGCCAAACAGGCATGAATGTATTGGTCACAGGGGCAAACGGCCAACTTGGGAGAAGTATCCGGGATATAGCTAAAGACTATAAAGGGCTGCACTTCAGGTTTGCCGACAGGACGGACCTGGATATTTCGGTTCCCGGACATGTACTCAAGTTCTTTGAAGAATTCCGTCCTAAATATTGCATAAACTGCGCTGCCTACACCCAGGTCGACCAGGCTGAGAAAAACCCGGATGCGGCCTATGCCGTGAATGTTGAAGGGGTTAGAAATCTTGTGGAAGCTGGCAAGCGATATGGGACCATTCTTATCCATATTTCCACCGATTATGTTTTTGACGGGGAGAAGGCAACAGGTTATCTTCCTTTGGACAAACCTAATCCGATTAACGTATATGGTAAAACCAAACTTGAGGGAGAGCAGATCATTCGTGAAAACATGAAAAAGTATTTCATTGTCCGGACCTCATGGCTGTATTCCAAAGACTATGGCCCGAATTTTTATCTGACCATATTGGACAAGGCCAGGAAAGGAGAAGATCTCAAAGTTGTTGATTTTCAGCGGGGATGCCCTACGGATACGGCAAACCTCGCTCGATATATTCTGGGTATAATTCAGTCCGACGAAGCTGATTACGGGATTTCCCATTTT
>CAKZOC010000075.1 GCA_937136025.1 uncultured Bacteroidota bacterium | reverse complement strand
CGCACTGAGTCCCGCGCGGATAAAAATATCCTCCTGCTTGGTGAGGGTTCCCTTAATCTCGAACTGAATGGCGCCATTTTCGGCCTTCCCTTTTGGTGCTATATAATCAAGTACGGCCGGGAATACCTTGTCTTCAAGGGCTCCTACGGTTATCTCCAAAGGCAGGTCCTCTTCAATTTTCCCTACTTCAGACTCGTCAACCTTCCCTTCAAAAATCATTTTGTCTACATCCGCAATGGCAGCTATAGTCGTCCCTTCATTAAAATTGTTGGCTTCGATAACCTGATTCCCAACTTCGACAGGCACTTCCAATACCATTCCACTCACCGTGGCGCGTATCAGTGTATTCGCCGCACTGCTTAACCCACGCGTCGTTCCGGTCAGTACGATATCGTATCGTTTGTTTGCCGCAGAGAGCGCCTGTTTCGCCTGATCATAAGAGACCTGTGCCCGGTCCATATCGGCCTGGGAAATCACCCCCCGATCAAAAAGCTGCTTTTGACGCTGGTAATTCCGCTGCTGGTCCGCGAGCGTTATTTTGGCATCTTCAATGGCATTTTTGGAATCGTTCAGCGCATTGAGGTTCGGGACGACCTTAATTTTGGCAATCAGGTCCCCGGATTGTACCGAATCCCCGCCTTCCACGTAAATCTCCTCAATCACTCCCGAAATATTCGGCTTTATAAGCACTTCTTCCAGGGGCAGGATACTCCCCGTGGCTACGGTTTTCTTCACGATATTTTGGCGCGAAGGTGTTTCAGTTTCATACACCACCGGATCCTCCGCATTTTTCTGATAGAGGTAGTACATCGCTCCTGAGAACGTCACCAGGATAAGTATCAGGATGATCAGGGTAACAGATTTTTTCATTGCAGTCAGTCTTTAGTATTCAATTATAGGTCTTTGTTATTTTCTATTCGGTTCTCAGGGCGTCTATGGGCTTCACCCGTATGGCACTTTGGGCGGGGATAAATCCTGCCAACAACCCCGAGATAATAAGAATCGTCAGGGCCACCACAACGACCCCAAGATTGACGCTGGGGTTGGCAAACATGTCCACAGGGCCGCTCATATCCAGCAGGGCGTTGATGCCGTAAATAAACAGGGCTCCCACACTGATACCTGCCATTCCTGAAATCAGTGTCAAAAAGATGGATTCCAGCAGAATCTGCTTTCGGATACTCCAGGGATCCTCTCCAAGCGCCCTTCGTATGCCAATTTCCTTGGTGCGTTCTTTTACCACAATCAGCATGATATTGCTCACCCCGATGATTCCGGACAACAAGACCAGAATACCCACGAAATAAGCGATAAACCGCATCGCCCCGAATAAACTCTCCACGCGGTTGAATTGTTCAAAGAGATCGAAATATCCGATAGCGCGCTGGTCCTCAGGGTGGACCCGATGTTGTCCCTTTAAAAAACTAACAATATCCTCTTTCATGGAGGAAATCGAAGTTTCGTCCTGGGCGGTGATGGCCATCCAACCCACATTATCTGCACGGTTAAAAGCCTGGGAAAAAGCGGTAAAAGGCACAAAGATTTGCTTTTGAGCCTCCTCCCCATTCCCGTCGTTCGAGCTTTTCCGATAGGTTCCCACCACTACGAAATTGACACCCTGTATTTTGATGTAGGTCCCCAGGATTTCCTCCCCGCGATCATATAACTCCCGTACCACCCCCTGGCCTATAATAGCTACTTTCCGCTTCTCCTCAATATCGTTGTGATTGATGAACCTCCCCCGGGTAATGAGCATGGGTTCCTGCTCGATAAATTCAGGGTAATCCCCGTATACATTATACGCTCCGGTCTGTATCCCCCTTACCACATTGTTGGTACCCTGAAAGCCTCCGAGCTGATTCCGGGGGGAGATAAAACGCAGTTGCGGGAAATTTTCACGCAAAAGGCTCACATCTCTGATTTTGAAATTGAACTCCCGGTCCTTGGGCAGTCCGTCATAAGCCTTTGTAGTGCTCCGCGTCCAGATAAACATGGTATTGGTGGCGATATTGTCAAAATCGGATTTTATCCCATTCTCCAATCCCTTCCCGGCTGCCAATAAGATGATTAGAATCAGAATACCCCAGAAAACCCCGAAAGCGGTCAGTATGGTGCGAAACCAGTTTTTGGTCAGCACTTCCAGTATTTCCTTCCAACGATCTCTGCTAAACATGTTTTAATTCTTCTGATTGGGTCTCCGGCTTTTTATTCATCCCTCAAGGCGGTAATTACCTGAACATGGGCCGCTCTCCAGGCCGGGAAAAACCCGGCTATGGTTCCTGCCAACACAAGGACAAAAACCGTGGTCAGGGCCACATTGAGGTTTACTGAGGGATTCATGATATAGTCGACCTCAACATGAGGGCCGATAAGTTCCAGAAGGGACATGCTAAAGATCAGACCCAGGAATCCTGAAAATGCGGTTATAAATACAGCTTCGTGAAGGATCATTCCAATAATGGACCAGGGCTTGGCACCCAGTGCCTTTCGAATCCCGATTTCCCGTGTGCGTTCTTTTACGACGATAAGCATGATATTGCTGACCCCCACCACCCCGGCGATAATGGTACAGATCCCCACAAACCAGAAAAACAGTTTGATATTTCCGGTTAAGGAATAATAGCGTTTTGCCTCTTCCAGCGCACTCCAGACTTGCAGGCCACTGTCATCTTCAGGATGCACCGTATGAACCTGGGAAAGGTATCCCCTGAGCTCCTCTTTAAAGACCACAGCCTCTGCTACGGCCTGATCAAAACTCTCAGCCATGGGGAGGGTGTAGGACATATTGCTGATCCGGTCTCCTCCATTGAATACCCTCTGGGCCGTGGTCAGGGGGATATACAGCGTTTCCTCTTCCCGTTCCCGTTGCTCCTTGAAAACCCCTACAATCTTAAAAGGAATCCCCGATATATCTACAGATTCTCCAATAGGCGTATCCAAATGCCCGAAGACATCCTTTTTAATTTTATTCCCAATCACGATAACCTTCGAAGTATTGACAAGATCACTGTAATTGATAAAACGGCCCTCGGAAACCCTGGAATTCTCGATAAACTGAAAATCCTCGTGTACCCCCCGAACCCCGTAGACCAGTGCCTCGTTTCCGTAGGTAACGGTCACATCCCGTACAAAAATCCGAGCAGAATTGTATTCGATCCTGGACGAATTCTGGTCGGTCCAGTTGGCGTAATCCTCATTTCTCAGTTGGATTCTGCGCCCGGGATTCAGGCCTTTAAACTCTTTTGAAGTGATTCCCGGCCAAACCCATACGGAGGTAGAGGCATCCTGTTCGAATTCATTCGCGATCCCATTGCGCATACCCTGGCCAAATCCGAGAAGAATGACGAGTATAAAAATCCCCGATGCCACGGAGAGTCCGGTAAGAAAGGTGCGCAGCTTGTTCTTCCGAATAGTGTCGAAGATCTCCTGCCATCTCTCGAGATCAAACATGATGGGTTAGTGTTTTGATTGATGATGCAATGCCGTTTAAGCTATTAAATAGACTGACAATGCGCAGAATTGTTACAATTTCCGATCCTAAAAAGTGTTAATTTTCAGGATTTCATCTTGCGGTATACAATAAAGATCAGCGCCCCTACCAGGACATAAGGGATAGCCATGAGGTAGACAATGCCATTATTGATGCCTTCAGCCACGGCGTTGTCTCCGTTGCTTTCCAAAACGGCCCGACACATGGCGCACTGTCCAAGGACGGGTTTTATTCCCATCAACAGGAACACGGTGATAAAAAGAAGATATCGATATTTTTTGCGCATCATCAATACGGGTAATACGGTGAAATCATCAGATAGACTACAACTCCGGAAACCGCCACATAGAGCCATACCGGAAAAGTAATCCGCGCGATCTTCCGATGCCCCTCAAAATCTTTGAGATAGGCTTTGGCATAGGTTCTCAGTACCAAAGGAATAACCACTATGGATAAAAAAATATGGCTGATCAGAATAAAGAAATAAACATATCGGAGCACACCCGTTCCTCCATAGGAAGTAGAGTCCGATGTCATATGGTAGGCCACATACATAATAAGAAACAATAGGGACAGGGCAATACAGGTGGTCATTAACCTTTGGTGCAGCGCCCGTTTCCCATTTTTTATAGCCTGGGAGAAAAATTCCATTATAATTTTTTCTCTCAA
>CAKZOC010000074.1 GCA_937136025.1 uncultured Bacteroidota bacterium | reverse complement strand
GAATGGAGAAGAATGCTAAAAAGACGATATCAGAACTATCGCTATGGGTTCACTAGCAAAATTATTGGAACTGAACTGATTTGTAAGAGGAAAATTCATATATTTCAGGACAACAGTACAACAAGACGGGTTCCCTTCTAATTGTGAAGTATTAACGATACTATAAGGCATCATATGCTAAAAAAACTAAAAGTACTGTTGCTGGGTTTAGTGCTAACCACTTCATGTGGTGAAAACAAAGAACCTGTTACTGACAAATCAGAGGAAACACGGATTAAACCCATCAGTAGCTATTTCCCGGAAAACCGGGCCCGGGTTTTGGTGGTGGGCAGCTTCCATTTTGACTACCCCGGCCTTGATGCATTGAAAGAAGCCGAATCAGATAAAATAGATGTACTGGAGGAACCGAAAAAATCAGAGGTTACCGAATTGGTGGAATATCTCAAGAAGTTCAATCCCAACAAAATAGCTATTGAAGCCTATCCTAAATGGGATGCATACCTTAAGTATGACGAATATAGGGCCGGAGCACATCGCGATAAACGAGATGAACGGTATCAGCTCGCCATGCGCATAGGAAAGGAGTTAAGTTTGGATACTATTTATTCGATAGACGCCATTCCCTATTCCGATGACCTCGGGCAGGTGGTAGATTCTGCCTATATGAATGAACTTTGGAAAGATTTTGATTTCCAAAGCGATGCGGATATTTACACGGCTATATACAGAAAGTGGTTTGAAGAGGACAGTAAATTGGTGAGCCAGATCCCGTTGTTGGATTATTTCAAATACATGAATTCACGTGAATCTCACAATTATGGGTATGGGGCCTATTTGATCGGAGATTTTAAACTCGGTGAATTCCGGGGAGCAGATTTAATCTCGGTTTGGTGGTATAACAGAAACCTCAGAATATTCCGAAACATACAGCGTATGACGGAAAGTCCGGAGGATCGTATCCTGGTGCTGATCGGGAATGGGCATGCCGCTATCCTCAGGCAGCTTTTAGAGATGTCCCCTGAATACGAATATGTGGAATTGGATAGTCTTTAGGTATCACAGGTGTAAGATTCCGAATCCATTCAGGATACCCGAACTTAGAAAAATAACGCAGTTTTAACGTCGGATTCCTTCAGGTTTTTGTCCTTTTTTTAGTACTTCGCACCATGACGTTATTTGTAGACATGGACGAGGTGCTGGCGGACACCTACGGGGCTCACATCAGCCGGTATAACAGCAGATTTGGAGCATCCCTGACCAAAGAACAATGTATGGGCGGGGAGGTATGGCAACAAGTCCCTGAACATCGGGAGCGGATCTGGGAGCATTATTTTGAACCCGGTTTTTTTCGCAGTCTGGACCCTATTGCCGGGAGTCAGGAAGTCCTTCGGGAACTGACTGAAAAATACCAGGTCTATATCGCTTCTGCCGCCATGCAGTTTCCCAATTCACTCATTGAGAAACATCAGTGGCTGGATGAACATTTTCCCTTTATCCATTGGAGAAATCGCATTCTTCTGGGGGATAAACACATCCTCAGGGGCGATGTGCTTATCGACGACCGGAGTCATAACCTGGAGACCTTTCACGGACGAAGCATTCTTTTCACCTCTCCCCATAATATTCATACCACCGGTTATGAGCGGGCCGATAGCTGGGCTGAAGTCGCAAACTTGCTGTAACGATTTACTTCAAAGTTCGTCTTTTAAGTATACCAACCTTATAAGATGATCCTGATGCCCAGATTTATTCTTTTTATCGTACTCCTCTGCTTTTTGGGGAATGCGGGGACCACTCACGCCCAAAGTGTACAAGAAAACAAACTTCCCGATTGGCTGACACAGAATGAAGCCTTGACTGCAGGTATTTTACAGGTTCCTGAAAATCACGATCAGCCCGACGGCAGGAAGATTCATATAGCTTATGCCGTGGTGAAGGCCAAAGAACCTATTGCGGGGTCCTATCCGATGATATATTTTTCCGGAGGGCCGGGTGGAGAAACCCTCGACGAGGGTCTTATAGAATACCTCATGGAACATCCCTTCAGGCAGGGTCGCGATGTAATCCTGTTCGATCAGCGCGGGATTGGCTTTTCCTCCGCACTTCCGGATATGTCTTTCGATTCCTTTGAGATTCTGGCCATGGACGCCGACCCTGAAAAGGAGTTAGCCCTGACCCGGAAAATGATTTCGGACTATAAGCTCCAATGTGAGCAGCGGCAGGTAGAACCTGCCTATTACAATACACAGCAAAGCGCCCGGGATGTTGGGATGCTATTCAAGCATTTGGGATATGCCAAATACAATCTCTTTGGAGGATCTTACGGTACCCGCCTGGCCCGGGTGGTCCAGGACCTCTTCCCGGAGAGGGTGCATACATCGGTGCTCGATTCCCCGGCGCCTTTGAGCGGGGATTTTCTATTGAATCGCCTGGATAGTTATTCGCTCTCCCTTTCCAGAATATTTGAATATTGTGCGAATACCCCGGAGTGTCATAAGGAGTATCCGGACCTTAAAGCCGATTATTTTAAAGCGATTGCCCACCTGGAAGAATCACCCCTTAAGGTTTCCCTCAGGGACTCCATTCCTTTTGTGATTAATGCACAAGACGGGGTGTACCTGATACGGCGTCTGTTGTATCAGGCCAATTCCCGCGAGAAGGCACCGGAGCTCATTCATGCTTTTCTCAAGGGTTCGGGCGAGGTGCTTCAGGATGTCCTGGATTTTGAATATCGCCTGACGGGGGGGTTAAACCTTACCATGCTATTGTCGGTAGAGAAATATGAGAATTTCAACCCTGCCAATACGCCGGAAATAATCAGGCAGGCCTATCGGCAGCACCCTCTGGTACCTGTGCCGCTCGGCTTTTTTGATGCGTTTTATCAGGCGGGCATGGATTGGCATTCCGGGAATATGCCCCTGGGGGAACGACATTTTCAGGATTCAGAAGTGCCTTCGCTCATCTTTGTAAATCGCTATGATCCGGTGACCCCACCTGAGAACGGAACCCTGTTTAAAGAACGACTGAGCCAGGGTACTTTGCTTATTCTCGATGAAGGAGGACACGGCGGGGGTAACCAGGATTGCAAAGATCAGGTGATTGTGAGCTTTATGGATCATCCGCGGCAACCTTTGGAGGTATCCTGTTTGAACCTGTACAAGGAATAGATTTCCCCACCCACCCATCTTCATTGTCTTCGCGTCTCAATCCGTGCACGTACCAGCACGTATTGTAATTTCGATCTGTATGGACTTGAAATTCCCACATCCCAAAAAACAGTACATTTAATAATTCATTAAAACACTTAGTACACCGGGGGTTCGGATACCGGTAAAGCCACAATTTTATGAAGAGATTTCCCAATGCCTTTGTCATTCTTCTCGGTGTGATAATTCTATCCTGGATTTTGACCTTTATCATTCCCCAGGGCTCGTACGAGCGGGTAAGTGATTCACAAAGCGGACAAACTACGGTAATCGGGGGCTCCTATCAGGAAATTTCGTCGGAATCCCTGAGCTTTTTTGATTTGATTCTGTCTATTCCTCAGGGCTTGGCCAGCAGGGCGGACCTTATCGTCCTTATTCTTCTGATGGGCGGGAGTTTTTACGTCATAGAAAAGACGGGAGCTCTGGGCCAGGGTTTACAAGTACTTGTAGACCGCCTTCAGGGGAGGGAATCCCTCGCCATTGTGATCGTATCGGTCCTTTTTGCAGCTGCGGGAGCTACCATCGGGTTGCAGGAGGAGATCATTGCCCTGGCACCCATCCTGATTCTGTTTTGCCGGTCTATGGGCTTTAATTCCTTTGTAGCCCTGGGCAGTAGTTACGGTGCTGCTGTTTTAGGATCCGCTTTCAGTCCGATGAATCCGTTTGCAGTGGTACTCGCTCAAAAGGAGGCCCAACTGCCCTTACTCTCAGGGAGCGGGTATCGCATATTGATTTTTGGAATAGCCCTGTTGCTCTGGATCGTCTATCTGTGGCGTTATGCCAATAAAAACAGGATCCCCCCGGTTCCCATGGAAACTCAGGGCAACGGCCTGACCTGGCGTACTTCCCTGATTCTGGTATTACTCTGCCTGACCTTTACGATTGTGACCTACGGATTGGTGACCTTGGACTGGGGATTCAATGAGATTTCAGCCTGTTTTTTTGCCCTTGGGATCGTTTCAGGACTCATCGCAAACATGGGGATGGACCGCACAGGTTTGGTCTATGTGGAAGGTATGAAGGAGATGACCTTTGCTGCGGTCATTATGGGTATGGCCAGTACCATTCCGCTTTTATTGGAGAAAGGACAGATTCTGGACACTATTGTATTTGGGCTTTTCACCCCTATAGAAAGCCTGCCACCCAGCATTTCTGCCCTTGGAATGATGATGGCCCAGGCCGTACTGCACTTTCCCGTATCGAGCTATTCCGGTCAGGCTTTGCTTACGATGCCGATTTTAACGCCCTTATCTGATCTTGTGGGGGTCTCCAGGCAGGTATGTGTACTGGCCTATCAGTATGGGGCCGTAACCATGGATTTTATCGTACCCACGAACGGGGCATTAATGGCGATCATCGCAGTGGCCGGGATTCCTTTTAACAAATGGGTCCGGTTTATATGGAAGCCACTGCTCTTATTATTTCTTGTAGCATCGGTGGGTATAGTTGTGGGGGTTTTCACGGGCTTTTAACCTGTCTGAGGGGCCTTCCTGAAAAAACGTCTCAATTTAAGGAACTTAAGAATTGCTCAATTTCTGCTATAAGGGTTTCGATATCTTTTTGAAAATCGGCCAGATATAAATTGTGAGAATCAATGTTCCGCTGCATGCTAAAAAGGTCCCCGAACAGCACGGGATTTGTTCGGAAATCCAATTCACTCCCGGAAATAAAGTCATTTTCGGTTTGAAACAACTGGTTGATATTCTCGCGGGTCATCAGCATGGGGCTCATATGGTCCACAAAAATGCGCGTAAGTTCCTTAACCCGTTCCTGGGTTCCATCCAGCAGATTCTCCTCGGCGTAATAGTCTGATAGTAAGGTTCTCAGAGTGTCTGAGGTGATCAGATCAATATTTTCCGCGGACAACATATTGTCGAAGGCAACCCTGTTTTGTGTAAAAACGCTGAATTCGGCGAGTATGGGCATATTTCGACTGATAGCGAACATGGCCTCCAGGTTGGAATTCCCATGGAGCATGGCATCGAAGCTTTTAGAAATTGCAGAGTCTTTCTTTTGGTTGGAGTCTAAGCAAAAACCTATGAGCTCCAGGTCGTCTTGTAAATTAAGTCGTATTTCCTTCAGATAAATAAGCTCCTTTTTCTTCTGGATACGATCGTTGTTCCAGGCGTCGATTTGCAGGGCAAGGAGAATCCCGATAACCACCAAAAGAATTTCTCCCAGGGCATATAGAAAATATTTCAGGAACTGGTTTCCTGAGCGTTTGCTTTGGCGGAGTTGGCGTAAAAAACGCAGCATTTATAGGGATTCGGATCCCGAGGTTTCCCCTAGGGTTTTTTTTACATGAATCAATTTAAGGAATTAGACGGAATTCGAAGGTATTTTGGAGGCTTCCGTGTTGCTGAGTCAGGCCTTGGATTTTTTGAGTTCCAGAAACGCCCGCTGCAATTTTAGCGTGATCGGACCTGCGTGACCCCCGGAGAGCACAAAATCATCGATATTCCGGATGGCCAGTATCTGGGTGCTGGTTCCGGTTAAAAAGGCCTCGTCCAAATTTGGGATTTCCTGTACGGGCAGGCCCTCCAACCGAACCGGAATCCCGAGTTTTTCACATAACTCCAGCACCACCTGACGGGTAATTCCATCGAGGATAAAGCAATCCGCCGGATGGGTATAAACCACCCCATTTTTTACAAAAAACACGTTCGAATGTGAGGCCTCCGTCAGGATACCCTCCCGCTCAAAAACCGTCTCATAGCAGTCATGGGCCATAGCGAATTCGTTGGCCATTACATTGCCCAGAAGGGAAGTCATTTTAATATCACAGCGGGACCACCGAAAGTCCTTTTGCAGCACCACAGAAGCAGGGATTTGGTTGATATCCGGCAGGGTCTTCGCCCAGGCGTACATCATAACTGTAGGTTGAATCCCTTCGGGGTAAGAGTGCTGCCGTGGTGCGACACCCCGGGTGACCTGAATATAAAGCAGGCAATCGGCGGTTTCAAGGCCGGAAAGCTTCAGTAGCTTCGGTATTTCGGGCTCAAGGGTATCCACATCGAAGGAAATGTCAATTTTCTCCAAACAGGTACTGAGCCGGTTCAGGTGCGCTTCCCGGTAGAAAAAGCGCCCCCCGATCCGGGCCATCACCTCGTAGATGCCGTCTCCGAATATAAATCCGCGATCAAAGACCGATATTTTAGCATCGGCGACGTTTAATATTTCCCCGTTGAGAAATACTTTAGAAGGATAGTTTGGAGGGTTTGCCACAACAATAAGTTTGAAATTATCCCTAAGATAAGGGGTTATTCCTTTACCACGCGAAACCCGGTATGTCCGGGAGTGCTGATCACTTCCTCAGGGGGTCCAGAGATCTTCCTGGGCAAAGAGGGCAAGGGACAGGAAGAAGAAGGCAAGACTCAATAGTAGTTTCATGATAAAAATTGTTTATAACCCTTCAAGTGTACTAAAAAAAATACAATGCACCATCAGGTGGTTCCTTAAATCCATGAAGGGGTTCAGATTAGGGGAGGGTCTTGGATTATAGGAGTTTAAAAAACTACAAATCAGATGAATAGGTCTATTGAGCCGTTATAAAGCATCCGGGTGCCACTCGTCTTTTTATTGAACATTTCAACCGGCGGAATTTGAAATAGTGCCTGAAATTTGGTTTCTTGAAGACCAGAAGAGAACACTTCGAAATATGAAACGAATGAAATTACTGCAGATAGGCCCATGCCTCATCTGTCTTATTTTGTTGAGTCCATTGGTTTCTTCCGGCCAATGTGAACTTATCAAAAGAGATATTGAGGATGTCCGCAGTACGGCCATTGAGGTACTTCAACTCTCAGACACCCTGGAGGTTTTTGTCAGTGCGGTGGGCCGGACCAAACAATACCGAACCGCTCGCTCCAATACGCGAAAGGCACAGATATACGCGGGTGAAATACTGGCGACGGCCTACCGTGCAGTAGCCACGGTATCTGAAGCCCGGCAGCGGGCCGTAACCTGTGGTACATCGGATGCAGAGCGGCATCTTTCCCATGCTGCAGGAAGTGCCGAAAAGGTCAGGGATTTGGCCGACCAGGCTTTCGGATATGCCAAGCGTGCCTATGCGTCGCGCAGCCTGGCCGGTATGCAGACCTATTTGAAGAAAGCCCTCACAACGATTCGCGAGGCCGAGGTGGCAGCCAGCGCGGCGGCCTATGCAGCCTCAGAGGCCCATTTCTCTACTTCCCCGGAAGTCCTTGTCGCCGCCGGGAAGGGCCCGTGAAACCCTTCGCACTCAAAAGGCACTCCTGCGCCTTTTTAAACGATTCCTAAATGTTGTTAGGATAAGGTAAGACCCAAACGCCTTAGCGTGTAGTTTCTTTTAAATCCCTGAGGTAGGTTCTGGAAGCCAGGGCGAAGAAGAGAATGGCGAGGGACTGAGATACAAAGATGCAACAGAATGCCCAACGAAGACTTAGATCGCCATACTCGGGCTGCAGCACATCGCTTACAAATCCTACGGTTAAGGGGCCAAATCCCAAACCTATAATGTTGAGAATCAAGAATAATACGGCCGAAGCAAAAGCACGCATTCGCGCGTTGACCAGACTGTGCGTTACCGCGATGGCCGGCCCCAGGTAGACGCCCAACAGGGCAGAGACCAGGAAAACCATACCGACTACTACATTGAGATGGGATGAGAACACATAAATACCAAAGGGAATCAGCGCCAAAATAGCGGATACCATAGGAAGCCAGATGTACCATCGCATGTCCGCGCGCCTGAACCGATCGGCAAGGAAGCCTCCCAAAAACGTACCCACACCGCCACCTATTCCAAAGGCCACACCCAGGAGATATCCGGCTTTAGACACCTCTACCCCGTGCACGCGTTGCAGGAAGGAGGGTAGAAAATTCCCGGCCCCATAGGATCCGAAAGCGAGAAACCCCGAGCCCAGGGCGATATAGATAAACGTTTTTTTAGCCAACAAGGTTTTGATGACGTTGGAAAGTGTCGGATTTTCTGTGCTGACCCCCTGAGGATCATACCTGCCTTTTACGGGTTCTTTCACAAAATAATAGAGCAGCACAGCCAGCAGGATCCCCGGTAATCCCACCGCATAGAATGCCACGCGCCAGCCGTAATGCTGCGCCAGGACACCCCCGATGGTAAAGCCCAGAAAAATCCCGATATAGATTCCCACGGAGTAAATCGAGAGGGCGGTTGCCCGCTTTTCAGGCTTGAAATAATCCGAAATGATGGAGTGGGAGGGAGGACTGCCACCCGCCTCGCCAATTCCCACCCCGATACGGGCCAAAAGCATCTGTGTAAAATTGGCAGCCATACCCGAGATCACAGTCATCGCGGACCATATGGCCAGGCTGGCACTCACCACATTTTTGCGATTGCCTTTGTCTGCCAAACGGGCTACGGGCAGGCCCAGGGTTACATACAGAGCGGCAAAAGCCAGGCCGGTTAAGAGTCCCAGTTGCGTGTCACTCAAACCGAGGTCTGCCTTTACAGGTTCGGCCAGAATCACAAGCAATTGACGATCTATAAAACTGAAGGTATACACCAGGGTCAGCAAGGCAAGAACCACCCATTTATTCCGATTCCCTTCTGCCATGACCTTCTTTTCAGGAGTACAAGACTCAAGGTAGGCAAATTATCTCAGATACAGTCAGGACGGATCACCAGGGGTTCACCCCTGGAAACAGGTCATAACTTCTAAATACGATAACGGATGTGAAGGGCTGCCGGGTGAAGAGGAAGCAATTGGGAATTATTCGATGATGGTCCCTGCAAGGTCGGCTCTCGTCCGTGCCGGATTTCGGGTGTTCCCCAAAAGGGTTTCGAGGGCATCCTTCTTCAGATAAAGGGTGCCGACGGAATCATCACCGTAGTAAATATTTATTTTCAAAGGTTGTCCGGATCGCAACGGGCGGCGGGTGACCAGGCGGGCTTCGCCTATTTCTATACGCTGCATGCTGACGTCGTACCCCTCTTTTAAGACGGTATAGAGATAATCCAGTTCGAGTTCCGTAGCGTGAAATTCCAGGGACCTGACTTTCCGGTCCGAAGTAGTATCATCCCAATACCACAGGGTGTAGTAGGGAGGCATGTCTGTAACCTCGGCGTATTCAATAAATGGAAGTTCCAGCGTGGTTTCACGTGCAGAGCCTACAATCATTTTGTTCTCCTGAATGACCTCACCTATTTGGCCATAGGCCAGGGGAGTCGAAAGAAAGAGCGTCAAACACAGGGCACACAGGAAACGGCTCCTGTTACAGGAAATATTTTCAGACATTTTATATTTTCATAGAGGTTCTGCTTCAAAAATACGGGACTTCAATGGAAAAAATGCAATACCAGGCCCTGAATGTCCGTTGATCTGCCTTTTTTGGAAGAACGTCGGGGTCGGAGATTCGCATGGAATTTTCTTCAGGATGTACAACAGGATCCATCGGTGAACGGCATCCCCGGATTCCGAAGAAATCCGTCCTTCCTAAGGCCTGGCAGAAAGTCCTTTTCAATCCGGTTGCCCGGCTTACATCTACGTCCTTTTCGTATTCGTTTTTGTCAAAGTAAAAAGATCCTTCCTCCGGTCTTTCAGATTACGAACACTTCCAAATTGATTGAGCTCCCTGAGCAAGTCGATGTCGACATCGGCGATCAGAATCATCTCGGTGTTCGTCGTGGCTTCTGCCTTGATGCCATTGGCGGGGAAGGAGAAATCACAGGGGGTAAAGACCATGGACTGGGCAAATTGTATGTCCATATTATGAACCTTGGGCAGGTTGCCGACACTGCCGGCGATGGCTACATAGCACTCATTTTCAATAGCCCGTGCCTGTGCACAATGCCGCACCCTGGAATACCCGTTCTGGGTATCGGTCAGAAAGGGAATAAAAAGGATGTCCATGCCTTCGTCGGCCAGGAGTCTGCTGAGTTCCGGAAATTCGGAATCATAGCAGATCAGGACCCCGATTTTACCACAATCCGTATCAAAAGTCCGCAGTTCATTGCCCCCCTGCATACCCCAGACCTTGGCCTCGTCCGGGGTAACGTGTAGTTTTTCATACCGGTCCGTTGTCCCATCACGTCTGCAGATATACCCGACATTATAAAGAAGGTCATCCCGCAATTCCGGCATGCTCCCTGTAATGACATTGATGTTATAGGAAATAGCCAGTTCCGAGAATTTCTGAACGATCTGGGGCGTGTATTTTGCGAGCTCCCGGATGGCTTCCGATTCGGGAAGGTGGTTGTCATCCGCCATGAGTGGCGCGTTAAAAAATTCAGGAAACAGGGCAAAATCGGACCGATAGGCTGAAACGGCATCAATAAAGTATTCGGCCTGTTGCATGAGTTCGGTCAGGTCTTTATACAAACGCATCTGCCACTGGATGAGCCCCAGGCGGACAATTTTTTTCTGTGTAGCCGCCTGGATGGAGGGCTTCTCGTAGTAAATGTTATCCCATTCGAGAAGCACCGCATATTCGTTGGACGCCTGATCGCCTTCCAGATAGCCCTTGAGGACTTTGGAGGGATGAAAGTCATTGGACATCTGAAAATTCAGTACCGGGTCGTCAATTTCTTTTCGCTTTACTCTTTCAATATACTGCTGGGGCGAAAGCTCCTGGGCGTACTTGTGGTAATTTGGAATGCGCCCTCCAAAGGCAATACCCCTGAGGTTGAGTCGCTCTGCCAACTCTTTGCGATAATCATAGAGTCTGCGTCCCAGACGCAGCCCCCTGTACTCCGGTTTGATAAAAACGTCAATACCGTACAAGACGTCCCCATTGTTGTTATGCGTGTTGAACGTATAGTTGCCGGTAATCTCCCTGTAGGTGTGGTGCTGGTCAAAATCCTGGTAATTCACAACGATGGATAGCGCACACCCGGCCAGTTCATCATTGATTTTGATCACTACCTGGCCCTCCGGAAACTTATCGATGAGGGATTTGATATGGGCCTCCTTCCAATAGGCATTCGGAATATTGGAATACACCTGTATCATGGCCTGCTTCAAGGCGGTATAATCGTCAAGCGTCAGGTACTGGAGCTCTATATTTTCTATGTTTTCGATCATCCTTTTTTGCGGGATATACTTTTTTTAATGTAACTCTTTTTCGGAAGCAAAAGGAGCCTCGCGGGATTCCTTTTGCCATTCGCAATCCGGAGGACAGGTATTCATGCCGCCCTGAGTCATCCGTTTGAGCGGGGGAATGTACTCATAAAACAAACATCTTTTTACTCAAAATGTCTTACGCCGATGGCCTCGTATAATTCCTTTGAGGTATAGATTTTGCCGTCTTTTACTGTGAGTATTACACGGCGGATATCAGAGATATCAGACAGGGGGTTCCCATCGATAAGGATCAGGTCTGCCCATTTTCCGGCTTCTATGGAGCCGAGTTGCTCCCCATAGCCTGTGACTTCCGCAGAGGTGATGGTGACCATCTTCAACACATCTGCATTGGAAATCCCGGCCTTCACATAGTTTTCCAGTTCATTGTGAAGTGAAAAGCCAGACATGGCGTCCGTTCCCGGAACCAGGGTAATCCCGGCCTCATGAAGGGTTCGGATCATCTCCAGCAGATTGGCATAGGATTCTTTATACTGCATTTCCTGCCCTTCGGGAATGGGTAAACCTCCGGAGTAAAAGCCCCTGCTCACCTGCACCGGGAGACGATCCAGGATCTCGACAAACATGGGGTCAGGCTCCCCGGCCCTGGTGGTCAGCATGCCTTCAAAGATGGAAACCGTCGGGTCGATCACGGTATTCCGCGATTTCAGGAGCTTCACAAAGTCCTGAAAGGGAGCGCCGTCTACATCAATTTCATGGGCGTGCTTCCCGATCATGGAAAACCTCAAGGGGGTACGGGTATCAATAGTATCCGACATAAAATTCAGGGCGATCATATTGATGTGCTGAATTTCGTCATACCCATCGGCTACGGCCTGTCCGGCCAGCATGTGGGCCGGAATATGCCCACTCACTCTAAGGCCCAGGCTATGGGCTTTGTCCGCCAGCGGTTTTACCCAGGCCGGATCTATGGAACTGTAGAGCTTAATCTGGTGGTAGCCCCTTTCCTTGTAGAAGTCGATCGCGTCCAGGCCTTCTTCCAGGGAGGAAATGATTTTGCCAATAGGCCCCGCATAAGGACCTGCCTGATCGATAAA
Organism: uncultured Bacteroidota bacterium; assembly: GCA_937136025.1. Lineage (GTDB taxonomy): Bacteria > Bacteroidota > Bacteroidia > Flavobacteriales > Flavobacteriaceae > Robiginitalea. Next base: position 17,794 of record CAKZOC010000074.1, on the reverse strand, counting down.
CCCACTCATCACCAAAATACGCGGCCCGATGACGGAGTTCTCATTAAACTCATTTCGGATATCGGGCAGGTCAAAGGAATTCGCCAGATCGCGCACTGAGGTTACTCCGGCAGCCAGGTTCAGGATTCCATCTGAGCGGCCCAAATGGGTGTGCATGTCGAAGAGGCCCGGGAGCAGGGTTTTGCCCGTCCCATCGATGACCTCCGCACCTTCGGGGAGTTTCGCCTTTGCATCCAGTACGGCTTCTATGGTATTCCCCTTCACGACAACATGCCGATTGCTGAGGTTCTCCCCGGATTTAGGATCAAAAAGGGTCACGTTGGAAATGACCAGCGTCCCCGCAGGGGTTAGGGTAAGTTCGGCGGCCGTCTTGGCGTAATACGCCTTTTCACGAATCAGTTGAAGGGCCAGGAGTTCTTCTGAAAGGGATTCGTATCCCATGCGTATGGCTGTAAGCCATGAGGAAGGAGCTGCAAAGAAGCGATTGTCAGTATCAAACCAGTAATAGGTGGGTGAAAAACCATAACCCACGACCTCGATAAGCTTCAAATTCAGCGTATCCCCGATGCTCATCGATGTAGCAGAGGAAATATGGAGTTCGCCGCTGGGGTAAATGGGAATGGACTGCTCCGGGGAAGCCAGCATTTTCCGCACCAATAGTTCTGCATTTCCGTAACTGCTATTGGCCCCTACATAAAAGGCGGCAGGTTCCGAAGTCGCGCTGCCCTGCTCAGAGGTACTTTTCCATTGTACCTTATCTCCAGTTCTCCCGAAGGTTTCACTCACGGTATCTTTCAGGTAGTTGTGCCCCAGAATCTGAATACTTTCCGGGAATCCGGCACTATTTAATCGAATGGTTTCTTCCAAATGCGGCCCTCTTCCCCGGTCGTTGTATTCCATCTCATACCGGTAAGCGCCATCCTCCGTCATCCCGCTTTTAAAATACCCCGCCTTGTTGCCGCCGAAAAAGAGATTGTATTCTATGGGTTGGTAGGCCATCTCCTTATTTTCGGGTGTACAGGAGAGGAGCATAACACTGAGAAAAAGCAGTGTGAAAATAGACTTCATAGGTATGGATTTTGAGTTTGGTTTCGTCTAAAAGTAGGAAATAATTCCGTAGGCGGTGAAGGCCTTTTCAAAGGCCGGGAAGCAGAAAGTTTTTGAGTATCGCAATCCTTCCCCAGGGTTTAGTATCCGGCCGCCTGTCCGTCTTTACGAGACTCGGAAGCACCTGTATATACCCGATTTTCCAGATCGATACCGATGGCCTGATAGCCGCCGTATATTCCAACCCCAAAGGAGATGCGGTGCCCTTTTTTGCGCAATTCCCGGATGGTCTTATAGTCAAACCCACTCTCCATGTTCAGAGTCCCCCCGTTGGTCATCCTGGATCCTGTGGGTTGTGAACTCCCCGCATGCCTTATCCGTGGGGCATCTCCCGCCTCCTGCAGGTTCATTCCAAAATCAATCAGGTTTACTACAATTTGTGCATGACCCTGGGGTTGCACCGCTCCGCCCATCAGGCCAAAACTCACATAAGGCTTTCCATCTTTTGTGATAAAGGCCGGGATGATGGTGTGAAACGGCCTTTTGCCGGGCTCCAGGGCGTTGGCATGGGTTTTGTCCTGCACATTAAACATCTGCCCCCGGTTCTGAAGGACAAATCCCAATCCATCAGGTACCATGCCCGAGGCGAATTCGGAATAGATACTTTGGATTAGAGAGACTACATTCCCGTCCTTATCGGCCACGGTCAGGTAGGTGGTATTTCCCGATTCGATTTCCATATCCCCTGCGGGGTAGGAACGCGCTGCCTGGTCCGGCTGTATGAGCCCCCTTCGCGTAGCCGCGTATTCTTCAGAGAGGAGTTCTGTCAGTGGAATTTGGTTGAATGCGGGGTCTGCATAAAATTTGGCACGATCCTCATAGGCCAGTTTTTTTGCTTCCGTAAGCACATGTACGTAATCGGCACTGCCAAAACCCATGGCTGCCAGATCATATCCCTCCAGAATATTGAGCATTTGCAGGGCGGCAGTACCCTGCCCGTTGGGAGGTAATTCCCAAACGTCGTACCCCCGGTAGTTTGCCGAAACCGGTTCCACCCAATCCGAGGTATGGCTCGCCAAATCCTCATAGGAGAGAAAGCCGCCGTGTTTTTTCATATAGGTGTCGATGGTACGCGCGATATCCCCTTTGTAGAAGGCGTCCCGACCCCCTTTGGCGATTTTAGCGTAGGTGTTGGCGAGATCGGGGTTTTTAAAAACCTCTCCTTTGGCCGGGATTTGACCACCCGGCATATACGTCCGGGCAAAACCGGGCTGATCCTTCAGACCCTCATAGTTTGAGGCCATTTCATAAGCGATCACTTCCGATACCGGAAACCCGTCGCGTCCATAGCCAATAGCGGGCTGCAGGATATCGTTCATTGGGAGCTTCCCGAATTTTTTATGGAGTTCAAACCAGCCGTCCACGCAGCCCGGGACCGAGACGGGCAGCGGCCCATAGAGGGGGACATAAGCCATGTCCCGCTCCATAAAATATTCGATATTCAGGGATTTGGGAGCCCGGCCACTCCCGTTGAATCCGAAGAGTTTTTTCTGCTTTGCATCCCAGACGATGGCGAAAATATCCCCGCCGATCCCACAACTGGCAGGCTCTACAAGCCCAAGCACAGCATTGGCCGCTATGGCCGCATCCATGGCACTGCCTCCTTTTTTAAGAATATCCAGCGCGGCCTGGGTGGCCAGGGGCTGGCTTGTCGCCGCCATGCCATTACGGGCGAGTACCTCTGAGCGCGTGGTAAAAGTCTCCCCAGTGAGACGATCCTGGGCCCAAAGCCCCGGAAGGGACAGAAATACGAAAAGGAATAGAATTTGCTTTTGCATCGGTATGAATTTATCGAGCCTAAAGCTAAGGAAAAGAAAGCTTTTTGGAACCATCAGGGGCGGGCTCACTGCACTGTGGTGTCGCATCCCAATGGTTGATAGGCGCACTGTGCGCACTACTCATAGACCATCTCCACGTCGTCGATGATCAGGACGCTCCCGATGGCCCCGGCAAAGTTAGCGCCGTCGAAGCTTGAGGAGGCTACAAAGGTTATATGGGTGGGAAGTACAAAATTGGCAGAATCGCGGCTTACATAGGCCTCATCCGCCGGACGGGTATACTCCGGGAAACTACTATCGAGCTCCCCATAGGTAAAAGGAATTTCTTTTTCGCTCAATTCGGCTGCAGTCACATTACTGCGGAACCAGGCCGTCGCCAGCCTTTCCGTCTTTCCGCCCGCCCGTACTTCCAGCAGGGCATAGATATCACAGGCATCTCCAAAATCCAGCACATTCCCGTTCTTGTCCTTGTTTTCAGGGCCGGGTACATAGGAGAATTTGAACCTGATTTTTTGGGGCCGGCCTGCAAAAGGGGTGCCGAATTCAATAGCGGCCTCAGGATCGGACGGATCGATATTGTCGGAATTAAAGACTCCTGTAAAAAGGGATCCGGCAGAAATCGGAGTGCCAAAGGCACCTGCAATCGGGCCATTGTCCAGGGTCTCCATTTTAGCGGCAAGGTTGTCAATGCCCAGATCGAAGGGGGTTGTGGCCAATTTATTGAGGATTTGGGTGCCCGGGTTGCCCGTACCCCAAATCGTTGAGGCGGCATCCGCCCCGGGTTCGAAATAGTCTGTACTGGTCTTGTACCAGAGATTCAGGTCAAAATTGTCTAATTGGGGGTTTTCGGCAGCTACAAAAGATTCTATCGTCCATGGATACGTGGTGCCATCTTCGGCCGTGACGTTGATGATCTGGGGGGCATTCAAATCGAGGAGATCCCCTGCGTTTTTATCTGCTGTGGCAAAGGAGGACACCTCCAGGTTCTCAAGTCTTATAGTCGATAAATCCACACCTGCCGGGATCTCGACCAGGACTTTGATGCTATCATTGAGGATTTGTGCGTTCGAAGCCTGATTACTCACGGTAATCGCTTTTATATTGCCAAAACTGGACTGCCCCAAGTAATCTTCACCGATACACGAGGTTACCAGTGAACATACTCCAAACAAATACAGGATAATTTTCTTCATCACACTGTATAATTAGTTTCGTTTTTTACCCGCCCCAAAGTAATAGGCCAGGCCTAATTTCATGGTGAGGATGTTGATGTTGAAGTCCACATTGTTGGTCACAATACGGGATTCTTCAATATCGTTGATCTCACGGTTTTTTACATTGAGTTCATATCCGAGGACATCCAATTGTACTTCGAAGGCGAAGTTCTCTATGGCAAAAAATGTGATGCCCGGACTAATGCCCACCCGTAAATTGAACTCATCACTGTATATTTTTTCAATTTCATCCAGGTTTTTGGTATTCCGGGTCAGGGTATTTCCCACCCCAAGCGACAAACCGACTTCTGTAAAGAAACTTAGTCTTTCGGACTTGGTTAGCGGGACGGAGGAGCGCACATTGGGGGTAAAGTTGTACGCACGGGAAATCGATTGGGACTGCACCGTATCCGGATCCCGGAAAAGGGTGCCTTCAAAGGTTTCCTGCTCGTATTCAAAATTGAGCCCGATCATGGCATAGTCCCCGGTATAATAGCCACCTTTAAGGACGATGTTAAAAGAGTTGTCCTGCCCATCCACGACATTTTGAACAAGCTGGTCCACATTGCTTAAATTTCTGTCGCTTAAGGAGAAAGCCAGGCCGGTGTACACATTTCCTTTTTTGAACGGTTTAAACTGCTCGGAGTAATAACTCGACATGAGTTCATAGGGAGAGCGACCGCCATCTTCGTCCTGATTCTCCTGGGCCAACCCTTTTAGAGGCAGCACTAAGATCAGTGTGAATACAACAAGAAGATACTTCATAGCAAAGGGTCTTGGGTTTTAAGGAACTGTAGACATATCTGCTTCCGGGGTCAAGGTACTAACTTTTGGAAAAAAGGGGATTAAACGTTGAATAAGAAATAAACCTTTATCGTTACAGAAGACATTGTGAAAGTCTTGAAACGTGCATGCTGGCCCTTATGGATTGTTCTCCGGATGCAGGTATTTTCGTGCTATTGTCGTAAAAATTCCATAGGGGAGGTGCCCTTACATTTTTTAAAGGCACGATTAAAGGTAGCTTTTGAGTTAAACCCCGAATCATAAGCCAGGGAGAGCAGTGTATATTTTTCACCATGCAGCTCGTATAACCGGATAAATTCGGCGATTCTCATATCGTTTACAAAATCATTGAAATTCTGTTGGAAGACCTGATTAATGGTAGCTGAAACGAGTGGTTTACTGACTTGCAGGTGCCGGGCGAGTTCGTCAAGATTCAGATCGGGCTGAAGAAACAGACGGTCCTTTTCCATCAGGGCTGTCAGATTTTTGGCGATTGCGGCTTTCTCTGAATCCAAAGTTTTCCCCCCGGCAGGGGCGGCATCCCTGACCGGATTGGGCGGGTCATTCCGGGAGTCCATTTCAAATTCGATCTTCCCCGGTTGTCGTTGGGACATCCCGGCCAAACCTATATAAAGGGCTACCGCGACCAGGGCAAGGTTCCACCACCAATCCTGATAGAATTCAAGGTCCAAAAATCCATCCAGGATGTTCATGACTTCGCGGAATAGGAGCCAAAAAATCATAGCATACAGGAAATCCCTGAACCAGTTGAAATTGATGAGTTCCGTATTGCTGAACTGGTTTAGCGACCAGGCCCGGTACTGCTTATAAATACCCAGGCACTTGGCCAGGTAGAAAATGTAAGAGGCCCACCTTGCAATCCGAAAGAGATAGGATAAGTAAAGGTTATAATCGGATTCCTGCCGCTTGAGCACTGCCTCCGGCCCTTGAATAAAGGCAGAGAATTCATAGATAAAGTAAACGAGATAGGGCAGGAAGTGCCAAAGATGTTTTTTTTCCAGTTTAAAGGAACGATTCACCTGCGCCCTGAAATAGAAATAAACCACAGGACCAAATAAGAGGCCTACGCCCCGCGGAAATCCATTGAGTTCATTCCAAAGTACATTGATCCCCGCAAAACCAAAAGTGTAATCCTGAAGCTCCATGGCGAGGATAAACATGATCCAGCCCAAAAGTTTATCCGAAAGGCGTTGTTCCCTGTACCCTCTTATCAGGAATAGAATCCACATAAGGAGACTAAAGAAATAACCGATCTGCAGGGGAGTGGTATAAAGGGACATGGCAACAGGAGGGTTTATAAATAGACAAGCTATCCCGAAAGATAGCTCATCCATCTAAGTTTAGTCTGAGTTATTCTGATTTTTTGAGGTGGCGTATACGCTTTGCCATGTCTATTTTATCCCCGGATTGTATACTTTCATCCACGGTTAAAACCAGCATCCGGACCCCCCCTTTTTTATAATATATTTTCTGGCCGATTTCCAGGGAGACGCCGCTATTGGACATAGGTGAAAGGTTGGGCTTCATGACTCCCGGGATACTAAGTGGTATGGATTTCAAGGAGGAATTATGTAAGGTGAAATTTACCTTTTCAGTATTGGAAGCGGCTGCAGTTTTGGGTTTCCGGTCCACAAAAGTAAGGGTGATGTCGATGGCTTTGGAAGAAGTGTTCTTTAATTTTAGGATGTTGCCTTCGGCCACGTACAATACGGTTTTTCCCATGGGCCCCAGGCCAAAACCACTTACTTGTTTACGGGTTTGGGAGTCCAGGACGGAAACATTGACTTGTTTCCCTGAGGTATTGGTGAGTTTTACATCGTAATTGGCAAACTCAGCGTAGGTGAGTTCTACAGACTTGCCCGCAGGAATTTCGACTTTTTCTTTAGCGGATACTTGAAATCCGGCCATCAGGATACTTAGAATTAAAATTACTTTTTTCATCTTGATTTGTTTTAAGGTTTATAATCGAACCACTCTTCCGGGTGATTCACAAGGCGAAAGTAGAGCGTGTGGATCGGCTGAGCGACTTAAATTATGATTTGAGACTTACGGATTGGGAATTCACAGGTCTCATATCATTTGAGACCTGACGATTCCACAGGTCCCATGGATTATCATAGAATGAATATTCTCAGGCAACAGGGCCCCAAGTACCCGGACTCCCCTTCAAAAAACCCATGAGATTTGCGGTATCTTATTTTTTACTACTTTGAATTGAATTCAGAAAGCGAATTTCGGGATCGCATGGGTTGGTAAGACCGCCATAGGATGTGTATCTCACTACATTGAATTCTTCAAATCACGATGTACTCCATGAAGAAACTACCATTATTCACACTTTTATTATGTCTGAGCGGTTTTACCGGGAGTATCTGCGCCCAGGCAACTGTTGAAGATGCCGAGTACTGGCGTTATGCCAAAGCCTCGTTTCCCCAATTGAAAGAATTGCTCGCCATTCCCAACGATGCCCATTTCCCAAAGGAGATTGAGCGGAATGTCCAATGGTGTGAGCGGCATTTTACCCAGCGTGGTTTTCGTACGCAGCGCCTCGAGACCCCGGGAGCTCCCTTGCTGATGGCGGAGCGAAAAACAGATACCAAAGGGGCCAAAACAGTGCTGATCTACCTCCAGGTGGACGGGCAGCCCGTGGATCCGGATTTTTGGAATCAGGAGGATCCCTATGTGGCCACTTTGAAAAAAAGAACAGCAGACAACACATGGGAAACTATGGATTGGGACCTGTTGACCTCAGCGAAAATAGATCCGGAATGGCGCATTTTTGCCCGGAGCACTTCCGATTCTAAAGGTGCCGTCAATATGTTCCTCACCGCAGTGGAGATGCTTGATGATCGGAAGGAATCCCCAAATTTCAATATCAAGGTCATCATGGACTTTGAAGAAGAAATGGGATCTCCGAATTTACCCCAGGCCGTCCGGGAGTACAGCCAAGCCCTGGCCGCAGATATGCTCATTATTTTTGACGGGCCCCGCCACATCACCAATAAACCCACCCTCACGTTTGGTGCCCGGGGGATTTCCGAAATTACCCTGACCGTTTTTGGCCCCAACTTTCCACAACACAGTGGTCATTATGGAAATTGGGCGCCCAACCCCGCGGTGCGTTTGTCTCAACTTATTGCCAGTATGAAAGACGATGACGAACGGGTAACCATACCCGGGTTTTACGATGGTATTTCCATTAGTGAAAAGGTAAAGGAGGTGTTGGATGATGTACCCGACCATGAAGACTATATCAATAAGCGCCTCGGGGTGGCCGGGGGAACGGGTGTAGCCCCAACCTATCAGGAGTCCCTGCAGTATCCTTCCCTGAATGTCAGGGGCTTTAGTTCCGGATGGGTAGGGACGGAAGCCCGCACCATTGTGCCGGCCACAGCGACTGCCGAGATCGATATCCGCCTGGTGGTGGAAAGCGATCCGGACCGGCTGATCAAACTGGTGCACGATCATATCATCGGCCAGGGCTACTACGTCATAGACCGCGAGCCTACGGCCGGGGAGCGGGAAAGCCATCCGCGGATCTGCCAATTTACGAGCAGTACGTCCTACCTCGCCTTTCGTACAGACTTTGACTCTGAGGTGGGACTCTGGCTGGACCGCGCCCTGACCAGGGCATTTGGGGAAACCCCAATTAAGCAACGGACCTCCGGGGGAAGCATCCCGATTTCCCCTTTTGTGAGTGAATTGGGCGTACCAGCCGTTACCGTTCCCACGGTGAATCGGGATAATAACCAGCACAGCCCCAACGAAAACATTCGAATTGGCAACTACGTCGATGGGATAAAGACGATTCACTATATTCTGAAAGAACCACTGTAAGGATTTCATTGTGATTTGGGATCCGAAATAGTTTGAATCCTGCATTAAGTTCACAGTAGGCAGTTGCAGTTTGCAGTATTGAAATCAGTAGAAATAAGGCCACAATGCAGGTCCTGCCAACTGCCACTGCCAACTGCCACTGCCTATTGCCTGCTACTACAGCCCACTTCCCATAGAACTTTGAACCCTTTTTCACTACCACTCCCAACTTACCTAGTGAAACCTTCTTTTGAACCTTTTAAAAAGTACGTGGTAACCAGTAGCAGTATGCAGGCCCTTACTGCAGACTGCAACTGCCAAATGCCAACTCAATACCACCTGCCAACTGCCACTGCCAACATCCCATTGAACTTTGAACCTTGAACCCTTTTTCACTGCTACTGCCAACTGCTACTGCCCCATGAAAACCCCACTACTTTCATTTCTCGTCTTTTTGAGGAAATATGTCCGGATCGACAGTTTTTAAATGCAGGTCCCGTTGCGGGAATGGGATGGTGATGCCATTTTGGTTAAGCACGTCGTGGATAGCAAAAACAACCTCACTCCTGATTCGAAGCCATTCCTCGAAATTCGCAGTCCAGAACAGCAACCTGAAATCCAGGGAGCTCTCTCCCATACCATTAAATAGTACCAGGGGTGCGGGTTCCGGTTTGACATCCGGATGCTCATCTATAATCTGCATCAGTAGTTTTTTTACCAGGTGCACATCCGATCCATAGGCAACCCCTGAGATAATTTCAATACGCCTCGATTTATCTGAAAGGGTCCAGTCCACGACTTCCTTGGATATCAGTTGGCCGTTGGGCACGATCACATCGGCCCCTTCAAAGGTCCGGACATGGCTCGAGCGGATTCCCATGGACTTAACGGTACCCATGAGGTTCCCAACTTCTATGATATCCCCAATCTGAACCTCTCTTTCAAAGAGCAGGATTACGCCGGAGACCAGGTTGTTAAAGATATTCTGCAATCCAAATCCAATACCCACACTGAACGCACTAAAAATAATCGTTAATTGATCCAGGGGCATGCCGATGGACCGAACCGCCATTAGCAATCCAATGGTTATCAGTGCAAATTGAGTTATCGCCGTAATCATCCTGGGAATCCCCTTTTTGAGCGAAAATTTATCAAGCACATCGGTTCGGAGCACCATTTTAATCACCCTTGAGGCGATGATGGAAAGCCAGATGATAAATACAAAAAGCACTATTTTACTAAGGGAAAAGGTCATTGACCCTATAGAGATTTCCCGGTAGAAAATTGAACCCAAAAACTCATAAACCACATTCTTCAGGTAGAAAATACGCAAAATGGCGTCCACCCAGAAAAAAGTTACACCTAGAATTACAATCCGGGCCACCAATCTTTTCAAATAGGCTTCATGGTCCCGAATCACCTGAATCCGATCCGTATAACGACTCCCTATAAAAAACTGAATGCCCCCGATAAGGATAATGGCGCAAATAAATAGGAGTATTCCCGTTAGGGCATTGGTGAGGAAGGATTCCACGCCGACCTTTCCGAGCCTGACATAACCCAGAACACCGGCTACCACTGAGATTGCAACGATCACAAAATGTAGTTTGACCAGGAAACGCACAAACCAGGTCAGGGTTCGGGTAGGCAGAACCAGGATCTCCGGATGTCGGTACAATCCATAGAGTACCAGGAGTTCCAGGATGCCCAACCCCAGAAGGGTATATCGAAAGAGGAGGGTTTCCGGCGGGATTATGCGACTTGCCACCAGCAATAGCATCATTCCCACAAATATCCAAAGGTATCCCTGAAGCCCCCTGATGCCCAGCTTCCTGCCAATATCCACAACAGGGAGCAGGAGCAGGAGGATGATCAGGTCAAGGAGTAAAGGCGGTCTGTCCGGGAAGAACGCTACCGAAAAAAACAGGCTGAAAAGAAGCCCTGCGGTTAAGGGGCGCCTTAAAATTATTTTAAAAGTGGATTCATAATAACTCAGGTTATCGGCCTTGAGGTATTTGATGCGGGTACTCATCCAGGAAAACAGGAACAGGATACCCACAACAAAAACCAAATATTGTATGAAGGTATTCTTACGCTGTTGGAAATAAAAGGTAACCGCATTCCATTCGGACCTCAGGGATTCGACGATTTCATTGCGCAATGTCGTCCCGGTATGAACAGCTGAAGACGTAACAAAAAGGACAGGGGCCGTTTTCGAATAGGCCAGGGAAGTCTTTTTGAGCAGGGCCTGCCTTATTTTTTCCATATGGAGGTCCACTTCGACCTCCGTACTGATGGTCCTGTTCAGGGGGGCAATAAGTAATGCGGTGCGACCTTCTATTTCAGCGGCGAGGGTATTCAACTTGCCCAGGGTAGAATCGATTACCCTGGAGATATTGCCCGAGGCATAGCTTGAATCCATAAGCTTTCGGGTATTCTCCCATCTGCTGAGTTCAGTTCCGAGCTGCTGCTGTTGGTCCTGCAGGCCACGTATCATATCGGCCAACCTTTTTTTCTGTGATTTGATATGATCACTTGCCGTTTTCCAGTAATTCCTTTCGTTGGTTAGAAAACGCTGGCTCCCCTGCCTGTAATCCATTGTGTTGGCTCTTGCAAGGGCAGTGTCTATAAGGACCAATAAAGAGTCGTTGCGTTGATTTTCCCCTTCAATCCGTTGCGGGCTAATGAGGGATTCTTCAATGCGGATCGTCCGAATACGCGATTCTCCGGCAGCGATCAGGATCTCGTTGTAGGGGATGCCCGCTGGGGAGGAAATCGTATCCCGGGCAGTTAATAGGGTATCCCGGGTGTCCTGCCCGTAGAGCCCTTCCAGGAACAGGAGTATAAGAAGTGCACCGAACCAGGATGGAATCCCTATATTTTTGCTTTTAATTTTCATTTCATGAATTGTCACGGGTTTACAGGAGATGTCTTTTCTGTAAGGTGCCGTGCGTACTTTTTCATTCCCTAAAGATATAGGTTCTCCAAAAAAGAACACAACCGTTTTAGGTCTCAGCCGGAAAATATCTGGTGATTAGAAGGGGTTAGTCCAATGTCTGAACCCCGCCCCCATTGACAAAGAGTACCTGTCCACTGACCCACTCAGAAACCGGGGCGGCAAAATACAGGATGGCACCGGCAATATCCCCAACCTCCCCGAGCCTTTTAATCGGCGTGCCAGATAACATTTTGGCTTCGATCTCCGGAGTCAGGACTTTGGCAAGGGCCTGTGTCTTGGTAGCTCCCGGACCCACAGCATTCACCCGGATACCCATCGGCCCGTAATCATGGGCCAGGTTGGCGGTCATATGGTTCAGGGCTGCCTTTGAACTTGCATAAGCACTGATATTCGGGCTTTTGTTCACAGACGCCATAGATGTAATGTTGATTATGGACCCATAGCCATTTTTGCCCATTTCCGGCGCACATAGCTGGCTCAGCCGCCAGGAACTGAATACGTTCAGGCCAAAGACCCATTTGAAATCGTCCAGGCTAATCTTGAAAGGACTCTCCCTTCCGGCTCCACCGCCCCCGGCATTGTTGACCAGGATGTCTATCCTGCCAAAGGCTTCCATGGATTTTGAAACCAGGTTCTCAAGGTCTTCGTCCCTGGTCACGTTACAGGCAAGGGCGATGGCCTTCCCACCATTGGCAGTGATCCCCGCAGCCACCGTTTTGGCATCTTCCCGTTTAAGGTCAGATACAACCACATTGGCACCAAAAGCAGCCAGTATTTCGCAGGCCCCTTTGCCAATTCCATTTCCCCCTCCGGTTACTATGGCTGTTTTATGGGTTAGGTCAAAATAGGATTTTGTGGTTATACTCATAATTATCGAAGTGCTATGGGGTGTCAAGGCGGCTGCCTGCGAGGCTTTAGGAATCCTCACAGATATGCAATATAGGCAAATCCAATCAATTGATCTGAGGTGGGGTGGGACGATTCAGGCCCCGTAAGGGTTAAGCCTGTCCGAGATTTTTGACGCACAATTATAAGATTGCGGTACGCCGTTAATGACATCGCGTCAGAAACAATTATTTCATATTTTTGGCAATAAAGCCTCCTAACGCCAAGATCCCATACCCCATGAAGCGATTGGTCTTATTTCTTCTGGTTGCCCTTGTCGTAAACACTGCTTGGGCTCAGGAACTAAATGAAGAAGCACAAATTTTAAAGAATGCCTCCGAAAAGGATATGGCAGACTTTTATGACTGCATAGAGAACAGGGCCCTCTTGAAATACGGGGAGGCGGACACCTCACAGCAAATGGATTATATCAACCATCAGGCCGAGGCCCTGTTTGAATATTTTGAACTGCGGGACTCCCTGGTCAAAGACCCCGCCTCGGCTTCGATGATGCTCAAAGTTGCCTGGAAATGGGGGGCTCGGGAAGGTGGGCTCTGCGAGGTGGAATGGTCCGAGGCCCTGAAAGAAATAAGGGAGAATTTAAAATCCCCTGAGGACTGAGCTCCGAATGTCTTATTGGCAGAACTCTATTGAAATTCCAACCCAGATCTTATTTAACAAGCCTCTTAAAAACCCACAATAAAAGCACTGCAACAGACCCGATGATAAGTCCAGTCAAAAAGTCCTTGACAAGGGAGGGCATTCCGGGGACCAGGTGGTGCAGGAATTCTATATTGTGATTAAAGATTCCACCGGAAACCAGCAGCAGGGCCAGCGTTCCCACAACGGAAAGTATTTTGATGACCCAGGGCAGGGCATTCACCAGGAACCGACCCACTTTATCTGAGAGTCCGTCATCCCCGTCCTGCCAGTTAATAAGCTTGCGGCCATAGTCATCCATACGAACGATTAAGGCCACGATGCCGTAGACGCCTATGGTAGCCAAGACAGCGACTGCGGAGACTACGAGGATTTGGGTAGAAATTGGTTCCTCAACGACTGTGCTCAATGCGATGATGACAATTTCAATAGACAGGATGAAATCGGTAAAAACAGCCTGTTTGATTTTCGATTTTTCAAGGGCTGCTGCTTCCATTGATGAATAAGGTGCTGCTTCAACTTCTACCTCCTCCTTTTTGTGGCCCATCAGGAATTCAATCACTTTTTCCGCCCCTTCATAGGCCAGGTAGACCCCTCCCAGCACCAAAATTATTGTAATCGCCAGGGGCAGGTATGCACTCAAAAGGAATGCGATCGGGAGGATGATGAGCTTATTGAGAAAGGACCCCTTGATGATTGCCCAAAGCACCGGCAATTCACGACTGGCGATAAACCCGGTAGCCTTTTCCGCATTAACCGCCAGGTCATCTCCAAGGATTCCTGCCGTTTTTTTGGTGGCAATTTTGCTCATGGAGGCCACGTCGTCCATGAGCATAGCGATATCGTCCAATACTGCGAAAAAGCCGGAAGCCATAAGATGAAAAGTAGCTTTTAAAGATTTATTAATGAATATATGGTATTAAAAAGACGTCCCGTTTTTCGAGGGCTCCGTATGGGAGTCAGGCGTATTTTTCCAATAGTTTCTCAACGGTTTTTTCAGGGGGAATTCTGTTTATAGCCTGTTCGATAAGATCCCTGAGCAGCCCGTCAATCGTCTCTTCTGAGCAACCCAGTTTTAACGCCAGGGATTTACAAAGGAACAATTCCTTTTCATCGATCCGGCCATCAACCATCATTACGTTGATCAGGTCATAGAGGTGTTCCATGCGTTCTTCTGCCGTTTTTGGGGTGATAAGCGGAATATCCTCAGGGTTTCTGATGATTCGCGTTACTTCCTCTGTCGACATATGGAACTTTTCGGCCAAACCGATAACCAGGTCCATTTCGGCGCGGTCCACATCCCCATCCGCCCGGGCTATCGAAAAGAGGTTTTTAAAATGGCTTCTGCGCTTTTTTTTGTCGTAGCTGTTGAACAGATCTGATAGTCCCATCCGAGTTTTTTAAGCAGTTAAGAATTATGACACCCCAATCAGGTCCAAATCTGCCTCCGGCAAACAACCGGAATCTGCCGGATCCTTTAGGGACCTAAATATAGGCAATTCTGTAATCCGGTATTCTTCATATACGTTCGAAATAGTTTTAAACTCTTCCATCAGTTTTCAACCAGCAGTTGCAGTCTTTATTAAAACCTCCCATCCTTTGACCTACCTACTGCCACTGCCAACTGCCAGTGCCTACTGAAGACTTGCCTTTGAACCTTGAACTTTGAACTTTTAACCTTGAACCTTGAACCTTGAACCTTGAACCTTAAACCTTAAACCTTAAACCTTAAACCTTGAACCTTGAACCTTGAAATAGGACCAAGGGCCCTCCAATATTTTAATTCAAATTCATAAAATGATTCCTACGTATCACTAACTTTCAGGAGAATTTTACTCGTGGCACCCAGTCTAAATGAATCCTAGTGTATGAATGTTCTGAAAATTGCCTCCCTATTAGTCACAACCTTGCTCATTGTACCGATTATCACCTATTATTTTGGAACCCCTTTGACCGATTTCCAGATAGGGGCCCTAAAATCTGTAATCTATGTCAATATCGGGGTAATTGTCTACTGCTTTATTGTCGGAGAAATTACAGGAAACAACAGTCAGGTGGACAAATTATGGAGTTTGATACCCATAGTCTATGCGTGGATTATTGCCGATTATGGAGATTATTCACCCCGATTGGTACTCATGACCACTTTGGTAGCCTTATGGGGATTCAGATTGACCTATAATTTCTCGCGTCATGGCGCCTTTACAATCAAATTCTGGGAAGGTAAGGAGGACTATCGATGGCAGATATTGCGAGATAAAAAGGAGTTTCAGCCCAAATGGAAATGGACGCTTTTTAATTTGTTTTTTATTTCCGGATACCAGAACATTCTTATTCTTTTATTCACCCTCCCGATTCTGGTGGCCTTTCAGTTCAATCAGACCCCGTTGGGCGTGCTGGACTATCTGGCGGCGGGTTTAATGCTCTTCTTTATTGTCCTGGAAACCATAGCGGATAACCAGCATTGGAAGTACCAGAGCCAAAAGCACGAGATGATTCGGAATAAAGTACCTTTAACAGGAGACTATAAGAAAGGGTTTCTGGACAAAGGACTGTGGTCCTTATCGCGGCATCCGAACTATTTTGCCGAACAGGGTATTTGGATAAGCTTCTACCTGTTCAGTGTTGCCGCTTCGGGTCAATGGCTGAACTGGAGTATTTCCGGATGTCTTTTACTGGTGGTTTTGTTTCAGGGAAGCTCTGAGTTTAGCGAAGAAATAAGTTCAGGAAAATATCCGGAATATTCGGATTATCAGAAAAAAGTGCGGAGGTTTCTTCCCCTGCCGAAACGGAATACATAAACAATCAAACAACCATTGCTTAAAATTGACGTTATGAAACAACTCGTCGTATTAATGGCCGTATTATTTACGTTAAGTATTTCTGCACAGAGCAGGAAAGTAGGGGTCCGTCTCGGGTTGGGACTCCCCGATCTAAAGAGTTTAGACGACAATATATTCAGTTCCGGCTTTAAGTCCGTTTCCGGATTCGACGGGGGCGTATTCCTGGATTACGGATTAACTGAAAATTTTTCCATAAAGACTGAACTGGCTATTGCCAGAAGGGGAGGGGAACGAAAGGGGGTTCAGCCGATTCCGGGTTCATTGCTGGATCCCGCCCTAAGTCTTATTACGATGGGCCGAACCGTATATGCCGAATTCGACAACCGGGCAGAATTCACATACATAGAAATTCCGGTACTGGCCAAATACGAATGGCATTTGGGGGATCGATGGGGTGTGTATGTAAACGGGGGATTCTATGTGGACTTTATTACCAATCCGACACAGAAGACCTCCGGGTCGAGTCAGCTGTTTTACGATTCTGAGCAGACACAGCCCGTGCAGGTTCCCGCCAATCCCCAGGACCCACCCCAGGACTGGATTTTAGTAGACCTGCCGCCACAGGACTTCAATACGGATAGCGATATCAATAAGGAGGTTGCCAATATGGATTTTGGGGCGATGCTCGGAGTGGGCGCCAGCTATGCGTTTGATTCAAAAAATGAAATCATCGCTGATATCAGAGGTTCCTATGGGTTTATTCCCTTACAAAACGATACCGAAACCTATGGGAACGTTCATATGGGGAGTTTAACATTTTCCCTGGGGTATGCCTACACCTTTGACTTTAAAAGCGCGAAGAATCCTGAATGACGGATTTTTGAGTCTTTCAGGGATTATTAATGCTCTGAACTATTTTTCATCATTTCTACGGTAAATTCGTCCTTCGATAACCCTGTATCGAAGGTGATTTCCTTCATGATGACTTTGGTGGAATGGTCTTTTGTTAAATCGGTCATGGTTACTTCTTTCGCAAACCAGTATTTCCCCTGCCTTGTGTATGTATAGACAGCCTTTTTAAAGTACACACCGTTTTTATCGTAAAAGGCCATCTGTACGGGATAGCCATTTTTCTTATTTACCGACAACAGAATCCTTGAATAACTTGTATTATTTGATTTCGGAAGGAGATTCAGGAGGTATTCGCCCTCATTCTGGGAGTTCTCAAAATCTGCTGTATACCTCTCGCTATAAGGGATTCCGCTCATATCTTCATGCGAAAAATCCGTACCGGTAAATGCCTGACTTTTACTCAGCAGGGATATTTTAATGGCCTTTCCAAAGGAAGGCATATACAACCACATGTTCCCGTCGGGCAGAGAAAGGGAGGCTATACCGGCCTTATTTTCAGGCTGGGTATAGCGGTATAAACGATAACCAGACCCCAATTGCTTCAGTCGTGCTTCATGGGTTTTTTCCACACCTTTTCTGTTTGTGGTCGTCATTTCAACGGTCGCAATCCAATCTGAAGGTGCCGACATCACGGCATCCATTTTAATCAGTACCTCCTGAGGATCTTGAGCGTATGCAGGACTCATAAGGGTAACAAAAAGGCAAAACGCAATAAAGGGTTTAAAAATCATGACGCTTTTTTATGTATCAATAAAAGTATGGATGGCAACAGGGTCAGGGCTGCCAGTCCGGAGCTTATCATACTCACTGCAATGAGAACCCCAAAATACACCAGGGGTATCATATCAGAAAAAACCAAAACCAAAAACCCGGATG
>CAKZOC010000073.1 GCA_937136025.1 uncultured Bacteroidota bacterium | reverse complement strand
AAAAGATCTGAAAAGTAGGCGCCATAAACGGGGCTGTCCACTCCGGGGTATTGCTCCCGGTTGTAATATGCGAGCAGGGCTCTGGCATCTTCCGGATTATTTTCATTGATCACCGTGTTGGCATTGGCGCGTATGGGAAGCATCAGCCAGGAAGAAAAACCGATAAATAAGAAGAGGCCACAAAGAATCAGTGTATTGGCCGTGAGGTAATTATTCTTGCGGGTATAACGCAAGCCAAAGTAGAAGGCTGCGGCAAATATCACGCCCATAATCAGTGTCCCCGAATTAAAGGGTAGTCCTACTTCATTGATAAAGAACACCTCGCTCCATCCGAATACTTTCAAAACATAGGTCAGGGAAAATTTATAGACCAGAATCAAAACCAGGATAACGGCGATATTGGCCAGCAAAAAGTTCTTTACCGTGGTTTGCTTGTATTTTTTAAAGTAGTACAAAAGGCCAATAGATGGAATGGCGAGGAAGCCCATAAACTGGATCCCGAATGTCAACCCTACGACAAATGCGATAAGGATGAGCCAGCGGTTACCTCTAGGAGAATCCAGGTCGTCGGTCCATTTGAGCCCCAGCCAGAAGAGGAGCGACATGATAAGACTGGCCATGGCATAGACCTCGGTTTCCACGGCATTAAACCAGAAACTGTCCGAAAAGGTCAGGGTGAGTGATCCTACCAACCCGGCACCGAGAATCGCTATGGCTCTTGGGTTTGATAAAGGGGTGTCTGAAACGACAAGTTTCCGGCCGAGGTTGGTCAGCGTCCAGAACATAAACAGGATGGCAAAAGCACTGGAAACCCCGGACATGAGATTGACCATCAGGGCTACTTTGTCTGCCTCTGTGGCGAAGAGGGCAAAAAAGGCTCCCATCATTTGGAAGAATGGTGCTCCCGGGGGGTGTGCCACCTGGAGTTTGGCCGAGGTGGAAATGTACTCCCCAGCATCCCAAAAACTACCGGTGGGTTCTACCGTAAGAATGTATGTAACAAGAGCTATAAAAAAAACAAACCACCCGGTCAGGGTGTCCCATTTTTCAAAGTTTTTGGCAAACATGTATTTTGATTATTAGCTGGTATGGGGCGAATTTAGTAATTAATGGTCAGACCCGGCTTTCTTTTTGATAAAGCTTTAACACGTCAATACCCCCTTTCCATGCTGAAAACAGCTGAAAAAATCTTTGGCCTAATCAAAGTTTATTTTAAATTTGCACGCTCCATTGGAATTGGCCCATGGTGTAATTGGCAACACTACTGATTTTGGTTCAGTCATTCCAGGTTCGAGTCCTGGTGGGCCAACAAAAAACCCCTCCCGTTTTGGCGAGGGGTTTTTTATTTTTCAATGTGTTGGTAATCGGTAGTTTTCAAAACGCGGGGCGCTAGGCGCCGGCTTCGAAGGACAAAAAGGTGACATCCATCCCCTCCATCGCTTTTTTAAGCGCATCAGACGGGGAGCCGTAAACATTTCCCGAGAACTCCGAAATAGCGAAAAGTTCCTGGAGATGTGCTCCTACGTTATTCATATGTTCGAAAAAAGCTTCATTCCCTGAATAGGTTTCCAGGACATCACAAATACTGTAATCGTCATTGTAATACCAGTCATATCGGCTGCATCCCGCGTTTATTTCATTTTCGCGCACTGCGGCGATACATTTAGAAGCGATACTGCGAAAAATATCGGATTTGCCGGATTGGATTTTAAAACGCGCGGTGAGATGAAGTTTGGACATATAGGAGTATTTGAATTAAGGTGGCAGGAAGGTACAAATACAATTTAAAAAAAGGTGTTTCTATGGGGTTTGAAATGTGACCCGGCGATTTGAGATTGCAGGGGAAGGGTTTATCTTGAAACATTGGGGGGGAGGGCTTCCCCTTTAAACAAGGGATCGCGGAAGTACAAAAATCCGGGAATCGAATCTTCTTCCCAGTGATGCCGGATGATCCGGAAGCAATCAATGCTGCCAAAAACCAGAGCCTATGGCTTTGCGTATCTTCATCTATCCTCGTTTCCGGACTCCTCATCTTCGGACTTTTCATCTGTGGATTCCTCTTCGTATGCCGCCTCCCGCAGTTCAAACTCCTCCTCCAACTCGTCGAGCAGGGTGGCCGGTTTCTTTTTCTCGCGTATCATTGCCCAGGTCATAATAAGACTGGTGCCAATTATAATGAATAGTAAAATACCGGGCTCGAATCCCGGAACGGTGGCCTCTTTGGGAATGGCGTAAAACAATAATACGGTTATGAGGCCACGGGGGGCGATAAAGAGTTGTGGCCGGATGTCAGATCCTACAAATGTGCGCAGGAGGACAAAGCGGATGGCATAGACTGAAATCAGGATGGCCAGGCTCACCAGCAATACCTGAAGACTGAAAAGGGAGGAGAGTACGATGGTAATCCCGAAAACCACAAAAAAGAAGGTGCGGACCACGAAGGCGTGGCGAGGCCACAACCGCCACAAGAAGTCAACGAGTCGCTGGCGTCGCGTCAAGGGCAACAAGATCCTCGATGGCGGGAACGAGAA
>CAKZOC010000072.1 GCA_937136025.1 uncultured Bacteroidota bacterium | reverse complement strand
TGGACTATGTAAAACTGGGATACTCCTTTATCGCCTATGTCGGCATTTTTCTAGAAAAGACACATCAGACTAAGTTCGTGCTCGAGCGTCTTACAGAAATACCTTATGTTACCGTGGCACACATTACTACGGGCAAGTTTAATATTTTCTGTAAAATAAGGGCACGGGATACCAACCATGCGAAAAATATCATTTTTAAGATCGACGATATTGAGGGGATCAGTCGGACAGAGACCATGATTTCCCTGGAAGAAAGTATCAATGATAAAAAACGCCTGATGCACACAATTTTCAACGAATTGTAAAATTTTAATATTTCGATTCCATGCGACTTTCAGAACTTAAAGACGGAGACTGCCCTGCCTATTACAAACCCTACCTGGAAGTGCTCCCTGAGGCTTCTCTGGTGGAATTGATGGAACGGCAGATGGGGAATTTTCCTGAATTTATCCGAAGTATTTCTGAGGATATGCTTTCCCATAGATACGCCCCGGGAAAATGGAGTGTGGCCGAAGTCCTGATGCATGTTCTGGATACGGAACGCGTTTTTCAATACCGCGCACTTCGTTTAGGGAGGAAGGATGCAACACCCTTGTCGGGATTCGATCAGGACAACTATGTCCCTGAGAGTCTTGCTGAGGCGAGAACAATAGAGGATTTGGTGCAGGAGTATAGGGTGGTTCGGGAATCTTCCCTTTTGCTTTTTAAATCCCTGCCGTCAGACAGGCTTCTCTTTAAAGGAAACGCCAGCGGACAGGACATCAGCCTTGGGGCCCTTGGATTTATCATATGCGGGCACCAGAAGCACCACAGGAACATCCTGAGGCAGCGGTACCTGGATCGTTGAGATTAATCGTCAAGGCCCATTTCAGCTTCCAGCGAGCCGTCGTACTCTTTTTCTCCGGCTTCTGGATTCCGAGCCTCCGTATCCTCGGCGTCGGCATCTTCAAAAGCCGCCAGAAGATCTGTAAGACTTTTGCTGATTTTAACCAGGTAAAGCGCTTCGGGTGTTTGTAATTCTACAGCCTCAATCCATTCCCCCCTGGGATTTTTAAATGCGATGAGATCCTCGTCCCCGTATCCTTCAGGATAGCGCTCTAAAAGTAGCCCTGCCATTTCAGAGGTCAATTTCTTGTAGTCAATAATGATTCGTTTCATGGTTTTACCGGTTGGTGATCATTGATATATACAAGCTAAATATTTATATGGCAGGATGCTGAAAAGAGTTGTCTAGGATGAAATTTTTGTAGGTGAAGATGTTATTCTCTGTAGTAATCAAAGCTGGCACGAAGCAATTCGGGGGATACTTCTTGATCTGTTCGGGCTTTGCCAATGGCCTCCAACAAAGCGAAAAGCACATGCCCATGCGCATTCTTTTTATCGAAGCGCAGCAGGCTCAGGATGCTTGCCCGGTCTTCTGCCGTGATGGGAATGCGGGGGAAAAACCTTAAAAAAACAGCTTTTATCTCATCGCATTCGGCCTGCGTCATTTGGCACTGGCTTACGGAGATAAAAGCTTCCATGATCATACCTGCGGCTATGGCTTCTCCGTGCAGAAGGGGTTCGCCCGACTCTTTAGTTAAAAAATGAGATTCGATGGCGTGCCCAAGGGTGTGACCGAAATTCAGTATTTTTCGAAGTCCCTTTTCTTTTGGATCGGCCCGAACGACTTCTTCTTTGAGTTGCACACTTCGGGGAATGAGTGAGTCCAAAGTGTCGAGGGTCTCTAAGGAACCCAGTTCCTTCCAATAGGTTTTATCCCGTATTAACCCGTGCTTCAGCATTTCGGCAAAACCGCTGGTGATTTGGCGATTGTCGAGGGTTTCCAGATATCCGGGGTCGATAAGAACCATTTCCGGATTGATGATCAGGCCAATCTGATTTTTAAGATGTCCCAGATCGACTCCTGTTTTTCCGCCTACAGAGGCATCCACCATGGACAGGAGGGTAGTAGGGATATTGATAAATGAAATACCTCTCTGGTAAGCGGAAGCCACAAATCCGCCCAGGTCTGTGACAACGCCCCCGCCCAGGTTGATGAGCAGACTCTTCCGATCGGCTCCCAGTTCCGAGAGTTCTTCCCAAAGGCCAAGACAGGTATGGAGGGTTTTAAAAGTCTCCCCTGCAGGGATTTCAAGAACTTCCCAATGAGTCGCCTGGGGTACATTTTTCTGAAAGCTTGGGAGACAACAGGTTCTGGTATTGGAATCTGTAAGGATAAAGACCTTCGAGAATTCAGATTCAGAAATCAGTTGTATTAAAGCAGGGTAGGCTTTTGAACCGAACAGAATTTTATGCGAACCGCTGTGCAACACTTCCATAATCTCGTCTTAAGCAGGTCAAAATAACCTAAAATTTTGATATACTAATTTCTTACGGACAGACTATATTTGTGAGGCACACAATTTTTAGTAATGACCGAGCGCATTTTCGAAAATACAAAGACGGCTTTTGCCCTGAAATCCGATGCCGAATTAGATCGTGCCTTTTTCCTTTTTAAATTGATTTCGGTAGAGCCCCTCGTAAAAATCGGCACCAGTCTGACCAATTTTGCGATCAAAGCCAAACTACCTGTGGAAGGGATTATCCGCACAACGGTTTTTGACCATTTTTGCGGGGGAGTGAGCGAATCTGACTGTATGCCCGTTGTCGATCGGATGTGGGAGGCAGGGGTGAGCACCATCCTGGATTATTCGGTGGAAGGTAAGGATTCTGAGGACCCTCTGGATGACGCCTTAGCGAAGACTCTTGAGATTATCGATTTTGCGAAGGAATACAAGGCCATACCCTTTGCTGTATTTAAGCCTACAGGCTACGGCAGGTTTGCCCTTTTCGAAAAAAAGGGAAGGGGAGAAATCCTGACCCAGGCCGAAGCTGCCGAATGGGAGCGCGTGGTGCAGCGATTTGAAAAAACATGTCAAAAGGCTTATGATCTGGATGTGCCCTTGCTTATCGATGCCGAAGAAAGCTGGATGCAGGATGCAGCGGATGAGCTTGTTGAGCAGATGATGCAGGTCTATAATCAGAAACGCCCCATCGTATTTAATACATTGCAAATGTATCGGGCAGACCGTTTGGACTACCTTAAAAAATTGCATCAAAGAGCGCAGGACAAAGGTTTTAAAGTGGGAGCGAAGCTCGTGCGGGGCGCCTATCTGGAAAAGGAAAACGAACGGGCGGAAGAAAAAGGGTATCCTTCACCGATTTGCACATCCAAGCAGCTGACCGATGCTAATTTTGACGCGGCGGTTTCCTATTGTCTCGACCATCTCTCCGAGATTTCCCTCTACGCAGGCACACATAATGAGCAGAGTTCGTATAAACTAATGGAGGCGATGGAAGAAAGAGAAATTCGAAGGAACGACCCCCGTATTTGGTTCGGACAACTCTATGGGATGAGCGATCACATTAGTTTTAATCTGGGGAAGGCCGGGTTTAACGTTTCTAAATACCTGCCATTCGGCCCGGTGCGGGATGTGATGCCCTACCTCATCCGCAGGGCCGAGGAAAATACCTCAGTAGCCGGACAAACCAACCGGGAGCTCGAGTTGCTTAAAAAAGAGCGCGAGAGGCGAAAATTATAGGAATTAGCCCATTAATCCAGATCGTAAGCTTTCAGGAGCGTGTACTCCTGGCAATTCTCCAGGGTAATGCGCATTTCACCTCCCTCAGTTTCGTAGTCAATACGATATAATTTGCAAGGGGAAGCCTTGGTGTCGCTGGCTTTGAAATCAACGGAGCCTTCGCGCAGGAGTTCCTGAATCAAAAGGGTGTCTATAGGAACCATAAGGGCCGGGTCCGTGCGCATGGGCTTTGAGCGGAGCTCTTTTAACACTCTGCAATTCGGAAGGTAACAGAATTCTGTTCCGGTCTCATCGGTTTTCTTTCTCAGAAAAAAGGCGAGGAAAATGAGGCCTATGGACAACCCGACCAGAAAATACCCCAGTCTTTTTAAAAAAGGCATGCGTTAAAAAATAAGAAAGTTGATATCGCTGAAGTTCATTCCAAACCATTCTCCAACCGTTCGGTTGGTCAGGATTCCATGGTACATATATAAACCGTTTCTCAGGCCTTTGTCAAAACGAAGGGAATTTTCGAGCCCCCCATCGTCTCCAAGCTGCATTAAATAGGGGGTAAACATATTGCTGATGGAGATGGAAGAAGTCTTTGGGTACCGGGCGGGAATGTTTGGTACGGCGTAATGAATAACCCCATAACGCTCATAGGTTGGTTTGTCATGAGTGGTCACCTCACTGGTTTCGAAGCAGCCACCCATATCGATGCTGATATCGATGACGACCGCACCTTTTTTCATTTGTTCTACCATGGTTTTTGAAACCAACACGGGAGCCCGGTCCTTGCCCCGGACGGCCGCGATGGCTACATCACAGCGTTTCAGGGATTTCAAAAGATTTTTGGGCTGGAGCGTGGAGGTGTAAAGCGTCCGGTTGAGATTCCGTTGAATGCTGCGCAATTTGGTCAGGGAGTTATCGAAGATTTTGACGTTAGCTCCCAGCCCCAGGGCTGAACGGGCTGCGAATTCTCCTGCAGTTCCGGCGCCGATGATCACGACTTCCACGGGAGGCACCCCACTGATATTGCCAAACATTAAACCATTTCCCTCTTTGGCGGCCATAAGTTCTGCAGCGATAAGGACGGAGGAAATCCCGGCAATTTCGCTCAGGGCTCGCACCGCCGGATACTTTCCTTCTTCATCCCGGATGTATTCAAAGGCGATCGCTGTAATTCTTTTTTTGGCGAGGTTCTCAAAAAAAGCTTTGTGCTGCATTTTAATCTGAAGGGCTGAAATGAGCGTGCTCTGGGGGTTGATCATTTCTATTTCGGCCAGGGTAGGAGGTTCCACTTTCAGAATAATGGGACATCCGAAAACCTTCTTCGTATCGCGGGTAATGGTGGCCCCGGCATTGGTGTATTGCAGATCGGTAAAACTGGCATCCTCACCTGCGCCCGCTTCTATGAGGACTTTATGCCCATGAGCCGTAAGGGCGTTAACCCCATCCGGGGTCAGGCAAATTCGGCGTTCCTGAAACTGACTTTCCCTGGGAATACCTATAAAGAGTTCGCCTTTTTGTTTAAGAACCTCCAGTTTTTCTTCCTGAGGAAGTAACTGTTGTTTGCTGAAAGGGGAGGAGGGTTGATTCATGAGGGGTCGGATGGAAATCTGGTGTACTGACCTGTATCTCAAATGTACAACAAATTCCAGAAAAGACCGGGGAAGCGCATTGTGTTGTCAACCCTTAAAAAATCAGAGACTGAGCAGGCTTTTCATAGCCGTCTGCATCTGTTTGAAGATATCGTTCAGGGTCCTGCGGGCCGAACTACTGGATAAGTCGTCCTCTACGATCTCCGGGGAGACCTCAGAGACGGTGATTCCCGCTTTATCCAGTTCTGCTTTCTCCTTGTTCTTGTAATAGTCCAGTTCGGCGGCCATAGCCTCCATATCAATACCGTGCACGTATTTGTCAAAAAGTTTCAATCTGATAAAATATACGAAGGGGATTACGATCATACAGACCGGCAGTAACCAGAGCACATTCTTGGTGTCTATAGCTTTGTCAAGGGAATACATAACCTCAAAAATCTGGAAGGCATACATACAGATAGGAATCAGGATTATATGGTACCACCAGTGCTTGCAGGTTAGAAACCAAAAGGTGAGAAGGTAAAGCGGTATGATCTTTCCTAAAAGAAACCATACATATGTGGAAACTTCATTAAATCCATTACTGCCTATTTCAAACCAAAGAAAAGGAATCGGACCCTCGGTATCCGGGAAATATTCATGACTTTTAAATACAAATGGACTTATGAGGATTAAAAATACCCCTAACGATTCTAAAGTGAATCTGCGTTTCGTTAATTGTTTTTGACCTAGCTTCATTGTAGTTATCCTATGGATCATATACCAAACGAAAAAAGGGCTAACATATTCGTTAACCCTTCTTTGATTCGATTAAATGTAAAAATTCGACGGTAAACTACTTTCCTGAACCCTTACAATTAGATATTACTTGAAGTAAGCACTAACTTTTAAAAAGCAAAATGATTCTAAAAAATAAAATATTTAAGATTTCTTGTTGGGGCCAGTAACAACTTTTTTACGATCAATAGCTTGTTTATTTGGACCGGTAACAACTTTTTTACGGTCAATAGCTTGCTTATTAGGCCCAGTAACAACTTTTTTGCGATCAATTGAAGATACTTCATAAGCCTCATCGTTATCTGTGGTGCATGCTGCGCCGGACAAAATTCCGATAGTCAAAAATCCGTATAATAATTTTTTCATATTCATGGTTGGAGGAATTAAGGTTGTGTCTCGTTTTCTATATCAAAAGTAGGAATTTATAACACCTACGGGAAACCATTTAGTACAAATATAGTGTATTTCATCGATGAAAACAAGCTGTTAAACGAAAAACAGGTAGTTCATCGAGTTTTTTGCAATAAAAATGAGCCTTGAACGATGCGCTTCGGTGCGCATTTAGCCGGGTTTCCCCAAACGGAGAATCCGGCGGTCAACCCCTTCGATTTCCAGAAAAACATTTGTACGGGCAGGGGGTAGGAGTTCGGTGATCCGCTGGGGCCATTCGATAAAGACATAGCAGTCCGCACTCAGTATTTCTTCAATCCCCAGATCCAGTGCCTCTTCTACCCCTTGTAACCGGTAACAGTCCAGATGGTAAGCCACCAGATTGCCGGCGGCGTCGCAATATTCATGCACCAACCCAAAAGTGGGGCTGCTACCCGCCTCAACGACCCCGAGATCGGCGATTAAGGCTTTGATAAGGGTGGTTTTGCCCGCGCCCAAATCCCCGTAAAAACAATAGAGTTTGTGAGTTTCAGCCTGCCTGAGGAAGGCAGCTGCATTCTGGATCTCGTTCAGGTTGTAGATTATATTCGACATTTTTTATATCTTTTACATGAAAAAGTTGGAAGAGGCAGCCTAGGGCATTCCTCTCAGAAACCCTAAAGATAGGCGAGATGCAGTATCCGGACCCGGTAAAATCCTGGAAAAAACAATCCGTGGTGGATGTATCTATTGCCATGATCGTATTGTTTTTGCCGTTACTCTCTTTTTTACACCTTTGGATTGCGGAAGACGCCATTGCCTTCCAGATTTTGGGGTTCGAAATTGCCCATGGATTTGGGGATAACCAGGTCTTTATCTGGTTTATACTCCTGCATGTCTCTTCCTTTATCTTCGTGCTGCTGATCTTGTTTTTTTCCAAAGGCTTGTGGAGGTACCTCCTGCTTGTTCCCATTTGTTATTTTATTGCCTATCCCATTTGGACATTTCAGGAAGAGTCCACATATTTTTCGGATTTACTATTCAGTAGGACCGGTATTCTTTTAATTCTTTTAGTGTGCTTCTTTGTTCTTATCGTCGATTACTTTATAAAAACAAAGTTAGTGGATCAGGACATACAACTGACCTTTGAAGCCGGGTGCAAAGAACTCTTTGAATCCTGGAATTCCAGATATAACAGCCAGATTCGAAAAACGCTTCAACACAAGTCACACTTCTCTCCCAGGGAATACCTGCACCGGATTTATTATTACAGCAATCTGGCGGAGCGGATGGAGGGGGTGCATGTCTCAGCCGGCACTTCAAAAAAGAGAAAACCCGGTCGATTCGCGGATGTGGTCTTAGGCGGCCTTCTTCTGATCTTGATGATTCTGCTTTTTACGCATCACTGGATTCCGCAGAATGAGACTTCAAGTATGGTCTTCGGTTTGCGAGTGGGGAGTTTTGGATTTTACGATTCCTCAACCTTTCTGTTTTACGCTTCCAACAAATTGGTTCTTTGTGCCCTGGGGCTCATCTGGTTCGCCACCTGCCGGTACTGGTGGCGCTGGGCGATTCTATCGCCCGTGCTGTTTTATTTTTATCAGTTCTGGGAAGTTTTCCAGTCTGCCAAGGAAATTGATGGCTCGGGGAACCTGAATGTCCTGCCGCTGGCCTTGCTTACGGTGATAGTTGTAGCCGTTTTGTGGAAACTGATCCGAAGTATTTCGATCACCCGCGATTACCGGCAGTTTCTAAAACATGAATTGGATAAGAATTTGGAGCAATTCAGTCGGGAAGAGACCAGAAAGCAACTGAAGCAAATTCAGGTGCATAACCCAGAAGTCCTGTGATCAAAAATCCGGTAGTGCAGGGCAGGGCAGGGCCTAGTTGGGATCCTTACCCATCTCCTGGGTGACCTCCCGCAGTAAAGCCTTTAGGTCATCCCGCTGTCGCTCTTTGATTTTCACCTCGATAATGCGTTCTATTTCCTGCTTTCTACGGTCTGGAAGATCGTCGAAATCCAGGATATCTGAAACGTCCTGTGACTTAAACATCTCCCCCTTACCGGTCAGGAGCCAAACGACATTTAAATCCGGGTAAATCCGGAGGATAGTCTCTATCACATCACTGCCGATAGAGGCCTTGTTTTTGAGCATCCGCAGCGTGTAACCATTGCTCGCTCCAATGGACAAATCAAACTGCCGGGCGCTTAACCCCGACTGTTTAATAAACATCATCAGTCGATCAATAGTCTTTATCAAAGCTTACTGCTATAGGATTGCACAAATATACACTCTTTTTGTGCTGTTAGAAAATATTCTAAAGAATTTGAAAGAAAATTCTAAAAATTTCACTAATCGTTTATTAATATAGAAAATATTCTATATATTGCTTTTATCAACAATAGGTCGCCTAACCTAACCTTAATACATGTAATTATGAAGACGATTAAACACGTCGAGCGGCTGCAGAGGCTGCACAACCTGATTGAGATGGAATGCACAGGTTCTCCTTTACGAATTGCCGAAAGGCTCAGAATCAGTGAGCGCACGGTCTATTACCTCATTGAACAATTGCGGGACTACGAGGCTCAGATCGGATATGACAGGGGGCGCAAGACCTATTTTTATAAAGATGATTTTATTCTCGAGGTCAACTTTTCTATCTGTATAGGAAATCCTGATCAAGTTACCGAAATTCTCGAGGGCAGTTACTTTAAAAACCGTTCCCGGTCCGATGAGGATGACAGAAATTCCAGTTACTTATAGCAGGTTATCGGGGCTGTAGCACGGCGAAGGGGACAATCTGCTCTTCCAGGGAAATCCCGCCGTGCTGATATGTATTTCGGTAGTAGCTGGCATAATAATTATAGTTATTGGGATAAGCGAAAAACAGGTCATTTCGCGCAAAAATGTAGGAACTGCTTACATTGATACTTGGCAAATGAAAATCTGCGGGCCGTTTACATTCTAATACATCCTTCCGCTCATAGGTGAGACTCTTTCCGGTTTTATATCTCAGATTCAGGCTGGTCTCCCGATCCCCGATGACCTTTGAGGGCTGTTTGACGTTGATGGTGCCGTGGTCTGTAGTGATAATAAGCTGTGTACCCATTCCATGGGCTTGCTGAATGAGCTCCAGGAGTGGAGAATTCCGGAACCAACTCAGGGTAAGGGAACGATAGGCTTTGTCATTGGATGCCAATTCTTTAATAACTTCCATTTCTGTTTTCGCGTGGGAGAGCATATCTACAAAATTGTAAACCACCACGGTAAGTTCGGTATCCCGGTGAGACTTAAAGTGTTGTAACAGATTTTTCCCCTGCTTGAGCGAGCTAATTTTGTGGTACTCCCATTTGAGATTCAGTCCGAGCCTTTTTAGCTGGGCCTCCAGAAATTCTGCCTCATAGAGATTTTTTCCGCCTTCGTCTGTGTCGTTCTTCCAAAGTTTTGGATGTCGCTTTTCCATATCCAGCGGCATCAGTCCTGAGAAAATGGCGTTACGCGCGTATTGGGTAGCAGTGGGGAGGATGCTGTAATACGCTGCTTCCTCAGATTTTTTATAATAGGGCTGCAGTACTTCTTCCAGAACCATCCACTGATCGTATCTCAGGTTGTCGATGACCACCATCAGGGTGGGGCCATTCTTGAGGACGGGTGCTACTTTCTTGCGAAACAAGGTATGGGACATCACCGGTGCATCTGATCCGTTAAACCATTGGGGATACGTTTTCTCGATGAATTTCCCGAATTGATGATTGGCTTCTGATTTCTGGGACTCGAGTATTTCGAACATCCCGCTGTCTTCGATATGCTCCAGCTCCAGTTCCCAGTAGATTAATTTTTTGTACAGATCCACCCAGCCTTCGAAGGAGTTTACCATGGAAAGATCCATGGCAATTTTCCGGAATTCCTGCTGATAGGTGGCCGTAGTCCTTTCGGAGACCAGCCTGGAATGATCCAGATTCTTCTTTAGGGATAAAAGAATTTGATTGGGATTGACCGGCTTGATGAGATAGTCCGCAATTTTTGAGCCGATAGCTTCCTCCATAAGACTCTCTTCTTCATTTTTGGTTATCATCACAATGGGGAGGGAGGCGTTGATTTGCTTGAGTTCCATCAGGGTTTCCAGTCCGGAAAGCCCGGGCATATTCTCATCGAGAAATACAATGTCAAAGGCCTGTTTTTGAAGGGCTTCAATGGCATCCTGCCCACTGGGGCATTTAACGACAGCGTAATTCCGGTCTTCGAGAAAGAGGATATGAGACTTGAGCAAATCGATTTCATCGTCCACCCAAAGGATGTTGATTTTTTCCATGACTTGTTTGTTGGGGGACGGATCATCCCTTGTGAACCGGCAGTTGATTGATGATTCTGGCGGCATTTTTCTACCTTTGAGACCACAAATACCGTTCCTTTGAAGCGATCTCCCAAGTTGAAACTTTTCAATGATCCAATTTACGGATTTATCCGCATACCCAACAATCTGATTTTTGATCTGATTGCGCATCCCTATTTTCAGAGACTTAGGCGAATTTCACAGATGGGGTTGAGTTATCTGGTGTACCCCGGGGCACATCATACCCGTTTTCACCACGCCCTGGGGGCCATGCACCTGATGCAGCAGGCAATCTGGATGCTCAGACAGAAGGACGTAGATATAGACCCGCAGGATGCGGAAGGGTTGCTTTGTGCGATATTACTTCACGATATCGGGCACGGACCCTTTTCCCATGCCCTGGAGAATGAACTTTTCCGCGGAATGGACCACGAAGTGCTTTCCCTGCGTTTTATGGAGGAGCTCAATACCGTTTTTGACGGACGGTTACAGACGGGTATTGATATTTTTCAAAAAACCCACCCCAAACCCTTTTTGAATCAACTCGTATCGGGCCAGATCGATATGGACCGTATGGATTATTTAAAACGAGACAGTTTCTATACCGGGGTGGCTGAAGGAAATATCAACTCGGAACGCCTGATCGCTATGCTTTCTGTTTCTGAGGGAAACCTGGTGGTAGACGCCAAGGGTATTTATTCCGTTGAAAAATTCCTGATGGCCCGCCGGTTTATGTACTGGCAGGTGTACCTGCATAAAACGAGCCTGGCTGCTGAGCAGCTTCTGATTCGTATTATCCGGCGGGCCCGCCTGCTTTATCAGACAGGAGGCCTGCAATGTCCTTCCCCCAGCCTCGGCTATTTTTTAAACCTCCCGGAGGCTCAGGCCGACATCTCCGGGGCCGAGATGAAAACCTTCGCCCTCTTGGATGATGTCGATATTCTGGCGGCACTTAAGTCCTGGCAACAGGATTCCGAACCCGTCCTCGCGCTGTTATGCGAAATGATCCTGGATCGAAAGCTACCCTCTATTAAAATTAAAGACACGCCTGTAGCACCCGAGCGCGTTGAAAAGAAAAAGAGGCAGTTTATGAAGGCTACCGGTTTTGATGCGGAAGAAGCGTCCCATTTTGTCTTCTCGGGAGAAATCAGCAATCAAACCTATAGTCCGCACACCCAAATTCTCATTCTCGAAAAAAATGGTGAGGTTTCTGACGTCGCCCGGCATTCAAGGCATTTAAACCTGGAATCCCTTTCCGAGACACAGACCCGGTATTATATCTGCTATCCAAAAAAAGGGATATGACAATTTTTCTTACTTTTGCCACATTCGAATTTAATTTCAGGTAATCTTTGGAATTTACGGCCAGTCAGATCGCAGGCATCCTCGAAGGCGAGGTGGATGGTAACCCGGGAGTTGCGGTTCACAAATTGTCTAAAATTGAAGAGGGAGAAGTCGGCTCTTTAACCTTCCTGGCCAACCCAAAATACACGCCCTACATCTACCGGACGGAAGCCTCCATTATTATTGTAAACAGGGATTTTATCCCAGAACAAGAACTGAACTCCACGCTTATAAAAGTGGATGACGCTTATAAAGCCTTCTCGAAATTACTGGCGTACTACAATCAGGTAAAAAATAACAAGACAGGGGTCGAAAAACCGGTTTATATATCGGATTCAGCGACCTACGGAGCAGACATCTACCTCGGCGCTTTCGCTTATATCGGAGCAAATGTCGTCCTGGGGGACAATGTTAAGATATATCCGAATGTCTATATTGGAGATAACGTCCGTATTGGCGACAATACTATTGTCTTTGCCGGAGCAAAAGTTTATTCCGAGACGCAAATCGGCAGTGATTGCGTCATACACAGCGGTGTCATCCTGGGAGCGGATGGATTTGGCTTTACCCCTGATGAAAATGGGGAATTTACGAAAGTCCCTCAAACTGGAAATGTGATCCTAGAGGATCATGTAGACGTGGGGGCAGGGACTACCATCGACCGCGCTACGCTTGGGTCTACCGTACTGAGGCGAGGCGTAAAACTCGATAATCAAATACAGATTGCACACAATGTAGAGATCGGAGAGCATACCGTAATTGCGGCTCAAACCGGGATAGCCGGTTCAACGAAAATTGGCAGGAATTGTATGATTGGGGGGCAGGTAGGCATTGTAGGCCACATCGTTATCGGAGACCGGGTGCGGATTCAGGCGCAGTCGGGAATTTCAAGGAATATAAAGGATGACGAAGTACTACAGGGCTCCCCGGCCATGGTATATGGAGATTACAACAAATCTTACGTGCATTTTAGAAATCTGCCCAGGTTGGTGCAGCGTATTGAAAATCTGGAATCGTCAAAGGGGAATTAAGAAATGACCAAACAGCGAACAATAGGAAAGGAAGTGAGCCTGAAAGGTGTGGGGCTTCACACGGGCGAGAAAGTGACCATGAAGTTTGTACCCGCCCCCGAAAACCACGGGTTTGCTTTTAAACGGGTAGACCTGGAAGGGGAGCCCGTTATTGAAGCAGATGCCTCTTATGTTATCAATACTCAAAGGGGAACAAATCTTGAAAAACACGGGGTTAAAATCCAGACCTCCGAACACGTGCTGGCAGCCCTTGTAGGCCTGGATATCGATAATGTGCTGATAGAACTCGATGCTCCCGAACCGCCCATTATGGATGGCTCTTCGAAGTATTTTGTGGAGGCGCTTGAAAAGGCAGGGGTAGTAGAACAAGAGTTGGAAAGGGAAGTTTTTGTAGTGAGCGATGTCATTTCCTACAGGGATGAGGCCACGGGAAGCGAGATCACGGTAATTCCATCTGAGCAGTATCAAATCACTACCATGGTGGATTTTGGAACGAAAGTACTGGGTACCCAGAATGCGACCCTGGAGTGCATTTCAGATTTTAAGTCTGAGATTTCTGATGCCCGTACCTTCAGTTTTCTCCACGAGCTGGAAATGCTGCTTGAGCATGGGCTCATCCGGGGAGGAGATCTTAACAATGCCATTGTTTACGTAGATAAGGAAATTTCTGCTGAACCCATGACCCGGCTCCAGAAAGCTTTTAAGAAAGACAAACTTCCGGTAACGCCCAATGGTATCTTAGAC
>CAKZOC010000071.1 GCA_937136025.1 uncultured Bacteroidota bacterium | reverse complement strand
CGCAAAATTAAAATCCTTGTAAAACTTAAGCTGCGGATCCCACATCATCTTATTGATACGTTCTTTTCGACTTTCCGCCCGGGCCTCAAATACCTTGGCTGCTGCGGCATCTCCTCGGGTCCGGTACCCTTCGGCCAGTTGTACTTCCATAGAGTATATCAGGGAATTCAAATCTACCGGGAGTAAATCCGCTGTATTGGTAGATGCAAATTCTCCCTCCCGGGCATACCACCGGCTGCTGAAATCCCAGCCTGAAGCTGCAGCCGCCCGTAATTGAGCATAGAGATCATTCCTTTCGGTTTCCGGAAGGTTTTCAGCCAACTTTACGTCTTCTCCATAAGACTCAGGCCTTGGAGTGCGTGCACTATCCCAGTAGCGATTCATAAACTGGTCGTCACCAATACGTATAACCCGTTGGACAACGGAGTCCGATTCCAGTGAATCTGAACCTTGCATCCAATACGCGTATTCCTTCTCAATCTGTGGAAAGTATTTGTCTCTGAGCGCAGGCTCCTTTTGACTCAAAAGCGCTACCATCTGTGAAAAATAAGGCGGTTGTGACCGCGTAAGGTAATAGTCCCGGGTACCGTTGGGGATAAACCCGAGAGAATCGATCAGATGCGCAAAATTTGCCAGCATATCCTCAGCGATATCCATCCGATTGTCGGACACCAGACCGATCATGGTAAAATAGCTGTCCCAATAGTATATTTCTTTAAACCTCCCCCCGGGAACAATATACGGATGGGGTAATGGAATTCGCGATGTTTTTGGATTGTAGCCGTCTGGTCCGCGTCCGAGAACATCCCACATCACC
Organism: uncultured Bacteroidota bacterium; assembly: GCA_937136025.1. Classification (GTDB taxonomy): domain Bacteria; phylum Bacteroidota; class Bacteroidia; order Flavobacteriales; family Flavobacteriaceae; genus Robiginitalea. The sequence goes on along the minus strand of CAKZOC010000071.1, from coordinate 5,978 downwards.
CCGATATGGGAATACATATCCCGATTCATGTCCGAGGTAAAGGCTGCCTGCTGCTGACCCGGATCCGTGAAGTGTTCTTGTACAAAATCCTTAAGGTCAAAACCAGGGCGTTCCCGCTCCGTTAAGTACCGGTTGGCCAGAGTCCTGAAGTCCTCATCCCGTTCCAGGTCCACAAAGGTTTTGGAATCCTCAAACAAATGTGCAAGCTGAACATCTTTAAACAATTCCGTTTCGTAAAACGTGTCTGCCGAATCCGTAATTTCCACAGACCTGCGACACTGTATAAAGAGCGCTGCAGTCAAAAACAAGGAAAGATATACGCTTTGTACTTTCATAATTCACCAGGTTTTAATGGGTCCGCCGGGTCAAGAGGGACTTCATGAGAATACTGTCCTTTTCCTTTTTCAGCGCAATGGCCCCCTCGACGTTTTCGTTGGGCACCGTCATGGAAAGTACATAATGTGCGATTTTCCATTTCCCCCCTTCTCTGACAAGTACTCCCGACCCCCTGCACAATTGCATCCAGGTATCGAGAAGTTCGTCAAACCAGGCAACTTCACCGGTCTTGTCCATAAATACGTGCCGCTCTATGGCCTTAAAATCCCACGCCTTGCCGTTGTCAAAATACGGTTTTGAAAACGCCATGAATTCCTCCTTGTTCCAATGCTCTGCCGCATCGGTCCCCACAAATACGGACTTCTCAGCCATCAGATCAAAATAGGTATTGAAATCCGCAGTCGCAGCCGCCTTATGCCAGGTGTCGAGTACATTTTCAATGGCTTTCTTTTCGCCGTCCTGTGCTTGCAGGCTACTGAAAAGCATTAAAAACACAAAGGTCAGAAGTCTAGTTACTTTCAAAAACATCGGGGGTAAGGGTATTGGTTACAATTACATTAAACTGCTGCCGTATAGCATTATAGGCATCCATAAGTTCAGAAACGGGCTCCTGATAGTCCAGACGATAGTAATTGGCCGACTCCAACTTTCCGAGATAGGTGCGCAGTACTTTGATCCGACTCCGAACCGCAGGTTTTTCAAAGGGCTCGGGAAAGGCATTCTCCTCCACCTGCTTACAAATCTGCTTGAGTTCCTCGAGGAGCAATTCCATCTCCTCCCTGTTCTTCACTTCCGGCAGGGCCGACAACCGATTCTCAAGAGAGGTATATTGGGGCCAGGTACCTAGGATTTCCCGGGCGCGGGGATCTAGGGGTACGAGTTCCGGCAATGCCTGAATCTCCGCTTCAATGACAGAAGTCGCCTCCAGCGGTTCCTTCGAATCCGGGGATTTACAACTCACCACCAGAATCAGACTCATCCCTAAAATGACTATTTTGGTCATAAAGCGAATGTACAAATTTTAAGAACAGTTATATTTACCTCCACATATGATCAAGCTTCGTTTTTATGTCTAAAACAATAGTGATTCTAGGTGCTTGCGGGCAAATTGGTACAGAACTCACCCTTGCCCTTCGCTCCCGCTACGGATCGGAATCCGTTATTGCGAGTGACATCAGAGAGGGAACTTCAGAATTAATGGAGTCCGGGCCTTTTGTAACCCTGGACGCCACGGATTTCAAAGCCCTGGAGGAACTCTTTACCACAAATCAGGTCACCGAGGTCTACCTGATGGCGGCAATGCTCAGTGCTACGGCCGAAAAATATCCAGCCCGGGCCTGGGAATTAAATATGAATTCCCTTTTACACGTTCTGGAACTGGGGAAAATGGGCCTGTATTCGAAGCTATTCTGGCCCTCCAGTATTGCCGTTTTTGGCCCAAACACCCCCAAAGAAAACACCCCCCAGTCTACGGTGACGGAACCTTCTACCGTATACGGGATCAGCAAAAAAGCCGGTGAAGGCTGGGCGGCTTATTACCACAGAAAATATGCAGTAGATGTTCGCAGTATTCGCTACCCGGGGCTGATCAGTTGGAAAACCCAGCCGGGAGGTGGAACGACAGACTACGCCGTTGATATTTTCCACCAGGCACTTAAAACAGGAAGTTATGAATGCTTCCTCCGGGAAGATACAGCCCTCCCAATGATGTATATGTCTGACGCCATTGAGGCCACCCTGCAGTTAATGGATGCTCCCGCCGGGCCACTCAGCGTTCGAACATCCTATAATTTAAGTGCCCTCAGCTTTACCCCGGCGGAATTGACGCGTAGTATTACAGCGTACCTCCCTGATTTTAAAGTGACCTATATTCCCGACTCCCGCCAGCAGATCGCCGATTCCTGGCCTCATAGCATAGACGATTCCCAGGCGCGGAAAGACTGGGGGTGGGAACACCGTTACGATCTGGAAAAATTGACCGGGGAGATGCTCCGTAACCTTCGCAAAAACGGTTAAGACTCCGTCAGTGCTTCGGCCCGGAATTTGAGTTTTTTCTCAATGGCGGAGATCATTTCCATGGCGATGTCCTTCCCGGTTGCTCCTTCGATTCCCTCAAGACCTGGGGAAGAATTAACCTCGAGCAACATGGGGCCCCGATTCGAACGAATGATATCTACCCCGGCCACAGCTAAACCCAGGGCCTTTGCAGCCTTTAAAGCCAGTTTCCGCTCCTCAGCGGTAATTTTTATCCGGCCGGCCTTGCCCCCCTGGTGAATATTCGCCCTGAATTCTCCTTTTTCCGCCTGCCGCTGCATGGAAGCCACCACTTTGCCGTCAATGACAAAGCAACGGATATCCTGACCATTGGCTTCCTTGATAAACTCCTGCACCAGTATGTTCGTCTGTACACTTTTAAAGGCATTGATTACACTCTCTGCTGCCTTATTGGTCTCCGCCAGGACGACCCCTCTTCCCTGGGTACTTTCGAGAAGTTTAATAATCAGAGGGGCACCGTTGACCATCTTGATCAGGTCTCGGGTATCGTTGGGGGATTTGGCAAAACCGGTAATGGGAATGTGCAGGTCATGACGGGCAAAAAGCTGGGAAGCAAAAAGTTTATCCCTGGAGCGCGAGATGGCGTCTGCTGAATTCTGGCAGTACACCCCCAGATTTTGAAATTGCCGGATGAGCGCACAGCCGTAAAAGGTTACCGCAGGTTTAATTCTCGGGATAATGGCATCAAATTCATTGAGGATATTACCCCCCCGATATCGGATTTCCGGGGACTTGGTGTCCAGACGCATATACACGAGTTCCACATTGAGGAAAACAATCTCATGACCGCGTTCCCGGGCGGCCTCCATAATCCGGCGATTGCTGTATAGATTGGGATTGCTCGCCAGGAGTGCAATTCTAAGGCCGGACCGCTGTTCCATATACGGGGCGTATAAGAGGTCCAGGGCTTCCTGTGTAAAATCATGCTGAAGGGACGATTGACCCGGATCCACGAGATACCGCCCCGAGAGCGCTTCCCTGCCCAGGAGCATTCGATACTCCATAGAATCCCGGTTGGCCAGGGTTAGTTCTATGGGAAACGTATCTCCCCCAAGGGTGAGCAAAGTCTTTATGACCAGACGTTCCTCAGAGATCCCGGTAGACCCGCGAACCATTCTGCGGTCGATAAGTCGTGCCGAACAGGGTATGGTTATGCTTCGGTTGTGTTGCAATGGGTGTACTTCAAAATTTACCCACTCCTCCCCGTGCCGCATTTCAATCCGGGTATTTACCGCCTGAAGGGAAGAGGTTCGCGCACCACTGTCCACCCGCGCACGAATAGCAGGGATGCCGAGTTGTTCAAATACGCACCACTCGTCGTTGCCGAGGACTTTTAATTGTTCCATCTTTTTTTTGATATGCCGTTAGAAAAAAACAGGAAGGATACAGGTATCCAAATACATGGTCTTAAGAAAACACAGGCTACTCCCCCATGCGAAAGTCCTGCAAACATTTTTTAATTCATGAGATCCCATCAGAAGTTTGAAGGGTCATTCCTCCTCCGGATCCTCGATATCCGGGATGGCGTCCGGGTCGTCATCCTCAAAATCGGAATAGTCGTCCTCGTCGTAATTGGCCATGGTATGTTCGAGTTTTGCACTGATTTTAACCAGATACTTGGTGTCTGAAGTCAGAACCTCAACAGCTTCTATCCGCTCTCCATTCGCATTTCGGAAAGAAATGACATTTCGGTCGTCATATCCGTCAGGATACCGCTCCACCAGAAGTTTAAGTACCTCCGGGGTGAGTTTTTTAAAATCTACAATAATGCGCTTTAACCCATCCATGATTACATTTTTAAAAGATACGCAAATACAAGAGGCGCCACAATAGTAGCGTCACTTTCAATAATAAATTTCGGGGTGTCTATCCCGAGTTTTCCCCAGGTAATCTTTTCATTGGGAACCGCCCCGGAATACGAGCCATAACTGGTCGTACTGTCGCTGATCTGGCAGAAATAACTCCAGAAAGGCGTTTGTGTCCTTTCCAGATCCTGGTATAACATGGGAACTACACAAATGGGGAAATCCCCTGCGATCCCTCCGCCAATTTGGAAGAAACCGATTCCCTTCTCAGAATTTTCAGTGTACCAGTCCGCCAGAAACGTCATATACTCAATGCCGGAGCGCATGGTCTGTGCGGAAAGTTCCCCTTTAATGACATAAGAGGCAAAGATATTCCCCAGGGTGCTGTCCTCCCAACCGGGACAAACCAGTGGCAGGTTCTTTTCAGCGGCAGCGTACATCCAGGAGTCCTTCAGATCGATTTCGTAATAAGGCTCAAGTACGCCTGAAAGCAGTAATTTGTAAAGGAATTCATGAGGGAAATAGCGCTCCCCCGCTTCCTCAGCGTCCTTCCAAATCTTAAAGATATGCTCTTGAAGACGCCGAAAAGCCTCCTCCTCCGGAATACACGTATCGGTCACCCGGTTTAATCCTTTTTCCAGCAACTGCCATTCATCTTCGGGGCTCAGGTCTCGGTAATTGGGCAGGCGCTTATAATGGGAATGGGCCACCAGATTCATCACATCTTCCTCCAGGTTTGCTCCGGTACAGGAAATGATATGAACCTTATCCTGCCGGATCATTTCTGAAAAAATCTTCCCTAATTCAGCGGTACTCATGGCACCGGCTAAACTGACGAGCATGCGGGAACCTTGATCCAATTGGGCTTCATAGCCACGGGCCGCATCTATCAAGGCCGCTGCATTAAAATGCTTGAAATAACGAGTTATAAATTCAGAGACCGGGGCTTCAATAGGCATCTTCATCAAATTTTGAAGTGAAATTCTTGTGGCGTTCCTGCGCCGCATCCATGGATTCATCTTCGAAATCCAATCCGGATTCCTGTTCCCGGTATTTATAACTCAGCATTTTGTAATACAGTTTTGCCGCGAGAAAATCCGGGGATTTATCCTGAGGGTTCGGGCAGAGTTCCACCAGATCAAAACCGACCACATCCTTCTCTTCAAACACCTTTTTAAGAAACTCCAGGGTTTCGTACCACAAGAGTCCTCCGGGTTCAGGGGTTCCCGTAGATGGCATAATCGAGGGGTCCAGGGCATCCAGATCAAAGGTGACATACACCTGATCTGTCATCAGATCCAAAACCTTGTCCATCCAGTACTCATCCTCGGCCATTTCATGAGCAAAAAATGTTTTTTCAGGATCCATATAGGTCTTTTCAAGGGCATCCATACTGCGGATGCCTACCTGAATCAGATTGGTCGTCTGGGATGCCTCGTGCATAGCACAGGCGTGGTTGTAGGGACTGCCCATATACGATTTACGCAGATCTGCATGGGCGTCGATCTGCAGTACGGTGATATTTTCAAAACACTCATTGAAAGCCCTTATAGCCCCTATGGAAATTGAGTGTTCTCCCCCGACCAGGGTTACAAAATGATTCCGTTTTATATACTCCTTGGAAATCTCATGTACCTGGTTGACCACCCTTTCAGGATCCGTATCTTCATCAATTGCAGGTGCGAGATAGATCCCCTGTTTATAGACTTCCGTATCGGTCTCGATATCGTATAACTCCATGTTTTCAGCGGCTTCCAATAAAGCCTCCGGCTCCGAATACCA
>CAKZOC010000070.1 GCA_937136025.1 uncultured Bacteroidota bacterium | reverse complement strand
AACACCGGTTGATCCTCATCTAACTCGCTGATCTCGGCATCTACATTGTTCAGTAATAACAAGGGTTCCTCTACAGCAGTTGGCGGGTTATCCACCGTACCTCCCTCCGCAGAAGGCGGGCTGCTGTTGGTCAGGCTGAATGCATTGGTGAGGTTGAACCCGTTGGTCAGGGAGAACGCATTGGTCAGGGAGAACCCATTGGTCAGGTTAAACCCGTTGGTCAGGTTGAACGCATTGGTCAGGTTAAACCCATTGGTCAGTGAGAACCCATTCAAGAGGTTGAACCCATTGGTCAGAGAGAACGCATTTACCTGCAAGTCACTATTGGTCAAGTTAAAGCCGTTTCTCAAGCTGAACCCATTGGTCAGGTTAAAGCCGTTTGAATCTACCGGTACAGGTTCATACACGTAGGATGACGAAAGGGGGTCGCGGTCGTTGCTTTGCTCATCTTCCAAAACCAGGGTAAATAAATTGGCGTCTATCGGGATGAGTTTCGCGAGCCATTCCCCGGAGTCCGGGTCTGGTGCGACCGTTTCGCTATTGGTTAGGTTGAATGCATTCCTCAGGGAAAACCCATTTCGCAGCGAAAATCCATTCGCTTCTGCATCGAGCGCTCCGACCTCTGATACCTCAGAGACCCAAAATGAACGATTCGTAAGAGAGAACCCATTTACGAAAGGATCTCCTATTCCATCGTAAGGTGTACCGTCGGAATTTGTTAGATTAAACCCGTTGCGAAGACTGAATCCATTAAGCAGGCTGAACCCGTTCATCAGGTTAAACGCACTGGTATGCTGCAACGCAAATTCCTGCTGTACGGTCAGTACCGGATCATCATCAAGAGTAGACTCCTCTCCGAATACATAGCGAAACTCTATGGTCGGTATCCCCGATCCATATTCCAAAGTGTTAACGATAGCTCCGGTATTATCCACGAAAACCGCTTCTATTGTGACCACCATAGGATCGATAAACAGGGTTCCGCTGCGCAATTCGATATCGTATAGTTCTGTCAGTCCCGGATCAATTAGGTCAATCGAAAGGTCAACATTGTAGTTTCCGATGTCCGAAGACGGTACCGCAGCTGTTGTATAACTAAAGCCAAACAACGTATCATCCGCAAACTGAGCAAGAATAGTAGGATCGGTAATTTCCGGCCCGAGTGCACCACCTTCACCAGGTTCGTATATGGTAAATGTAAACTCAGGGTTGTCCTGCCCATAGAGGCGCGTGGCCTGATCTGGACGCATGACTATTGGTGTAACAGGAAGGTCAAATAGGTTTTCCTCTTCGGTAGAACCTCCATCACTCTGATTGGTAATCGCTCCGGGAGGGGTAGATGCCAATATCGCAGGATCCCCGACTAAAGCAGCCAGATAAAGCAAAATCGTATTATCGTCAAGGACTGTAAAGGTGTCCTCATCATCTTCTGTTAAGGTAGTTATGTCGGCTGGATCGCCCGGGCTATCGGGATCTTCCAGGTTGGGATTTGACGAAAGTTCCTCTCCCCTGTAGATCACCACTGTTTCATCGGTAAAATACTCACCGTCAATTATGACATAGGAAGGCACACTTCCATCCCCTGAATAAGGAGACCCGTCCAGGTTCAAAAATGGAGCCGATGAAAAGGTAGGAACGGGATTTGCGAAGGAGCCAATGGCAGCATCCACCGAAATATACCCACTACCATTTTTGAAGTCATATCCTGAAAAAGTATTAGTCATACCCACAGTATTGTTCAGCAGCAGGTTGATGGCTGTATAATCCGCAGGGTCCAGCCCGGGTAAAAAGGCACCCGTTGCAGGATCCGTCAAGTATTTTTGCACCGCTTCGTCAACAAGTGCCGCCGCAGCTGCCACATGAGGAGCTGAGGCTGAGGTTCCAAAAAAGTTAGGAAAACCATTGGGTGGACTGTCTGTATCGCCCAAGCCTCCGAGTTGTACGGAAGTATCCACACCTGTAGGCGCCATAATGTCCGGCTTATTCCTTACGGTGCCGTTGGTTTCTGTACCCCCTACGGAGGAAGAATTTTGGGCAAGGGGTACCCCCCCGGCTATTCCAAAATTCGGGGTGTTTTCATAAAATACTGCCCCTACTGTCACGGCATTCTCGGCATTTGCGTGTCCTATGATGGTAGAACCATTTAGGGAAGGTGTGGAATTGAATTCTCCATCATTTCCAGCCCGGAATACTACAAATTTAAATTTGGTGCCGGCGGGAACCGGAGTACTGCCGGGGGCATACTCTATCGAAAGGAAGGTATCTGCCCCTGCCGTATTGACGTTAAAATAAAAGATTTCAATCGGATCTCCGCCTGTGTTTACAACGTTGTCTCCTTTTTGCGGATTGCCAGCGGCGTCCGTCAGGTAAATATCCATATCATACAGGGCGCCGCCCTCGCCGAGGGAGTAATAGTTATCATCCCATTGCAGTCCAATGGCATAGAATCCTATATCCAGGTCGGTAAGCGTCATAAGAAAATCATCATCAAACTGATGTTTGTTTTCATTTGCACCGGACGCAGGGGCAAATGCGGCTTCATAAGAAAGGTTCCCAAAATTCCCTGCCGAAACGTAGTATTGTTTGCCTGCTGCAACGGCGGCTTCCGCGGCCTGGGCAATATACCCATCGCTGTAGTAAGGTTCCTTCAGATAGGTCAGGTCGTCTACAATGATATCCACCTCCGGATCAGCTACAAATGCATCGATCTGGGCAGCAAAATTAAACTCCCCAAAAAATCCTGACCGAAAGAAAATTTCAGCATCGGGCGCCACATCGTGAACGATCTGTGCCATTGCCCTTCCCTCATCGCTTCCGCCACCAAAGAAATCGAAGTCATTATTGACGGGGGTAGTAAAACCATCTGTATTGGTCCCTCCCGGTAAGTCATTATTCGTAACATCATTTGCCGCGGCTCTCTTATTGTCATAACTGTCAGAAATTACACCAATACCAATATTTGCCCCTGAAACCTCCCATCCGAGCCGTCCGGCCAATGAACCCTGTGCAAAATCCCCCTGATTGATGATCTTACCAGGAATCGCGAAGATTTCACTTACCCTTTGGATGGATGGTTCAACATCAAAGGTCAGCAAGTCAGATATTCTTAGTATTGCCGTAGCAGTTAATTCAGCTGTAATAGGATCATACACTGTAAACAAGCTCGTTTCGGAAATTGGAATGGGAAGGCTACCCAAAAATGCAATAAAGTCAGGATAGTTGATAATTGTAATATCCACCCGTATTTCATCATCTGAGAGTTGTGGCGTGTCTTTAGTGTTTATACCTAAGAATGTTGGCGCCTCATAACCTGGGGTATTATAGGAAAGGGCCAGCTCCTTCAATGGCGTGGTCAGATTCTCAAATGTCTTGAGCAGATCGCTCGTATCTGTTATGTCACAGTTGTCTACCATTACAGTAGCACTGGCTTCGATACTTGGGTTTTCCCCACCCACAGTGGTTTCAAAGTTATCCGTCACAGATACTGAATATTCGGCAGTGACGTCCGGACTCACTGAAAGTTGACTGGAGGTTCCGACAATCCCACCTGTAGTTGTATTGATCCAGGAGTAATTGTAATTCCCGTTACCTCCGCTTGCATTAGCTGTCAGCGTAGCATTCTGCCCCCTACCCTGACAAAGGGCTTCGGTTTCATTTTCCGTCGGATATGCAACCGTAACCTCAACCGTAATCTCCGGATTAACCGTTACCGTGCCTGAGCCTGTGGCACTGCCAGCAGCACCTGCAGTCGGAACAAAGTCGTCCGTCAGAGTTACCGTATACTCTGTAGTCTCATTAGGGCTCACCTCTATACTCGGCGTATCAGCTCCATTGCTCCACAGATATGTGTAAGTCTCGGTACCACCACGCGGAGTTGCCGTCAGGGTAACACTCTCCCCTTCATTAATTGATTCACTATTGACCGTCACCGAAAGCGTAGGATTCACTGTAACCGTACCGGTGGCAGAAGCACTACACTCCGCACCTGGGGTGGTTACAAAATCATCTTTAACCGTAACCGTATAATCTGAATTCGTAGCCGGGCTCACCGTAATGCTCGGGGTGGTCTCCCCATTACTCCATGAATAGCTATAATTTCCATTACCCCCGCTGGCATTCGCCGTAAGGGTAACGCTCTGGCCTTCATTAATCGATTGACTTTCAACAGTCACTTCAATGGCGGTATTTACGCCAATAGTCAGCGCCACCGTCGGACTCGCACAATTGTTGGTTGCATCATAATAGAAGGCGAAGTAGTTAGTGCCCGCCACTGGAATTTGATCTCCGGCAACGTGATCTCCCAAAACGAATGGGTCCGAATTGGTACTCCATGTAAGGGGGGCTCCTGAAGGGGCTGTACCACTTACAAAAGAACCCAGGGAAGGAATGGGGTCGTCCGCGCAAAAAGCGGTGGGCGCATTGGCATCAAGAATTGGAGCCGTTTCCCCGGCTTCACAGGGTGCACAAGCTGCCGCAACTTCTTCCGGGGTGCTCTGGGATCCCGGAAGACCATCTGTACCGGAAGCTGTGAAATACAGGATACCTGAACTAAATGTCCCACTATTCTTGGCATTTCCTCCTAAAACCGTCAGGCCACCTATCCCGCTGGTAGTCCCATTATTATTGTAATTCCCGGACTCCAGGGTAAAACATCCGTTGGACAACTCGATAACTCCATTATTCACTACGTTACCATCCTTGAAGAATTGACTCCTGTCGACAACTATGTTACCATCATTATTGAGGATTCCCGGACCAATGATCACCACTGCATTGGTAGCTTCAAGACGCCCCCCGTTACGTACATTCAGGTTGCTCTGGTTGTCCAGAGTCGCCCCGTTGACGCGGAGTACACCCCTGTTTCTGAGGACAACGTTTGTCCCAGAGTTATTTACTACATCGTGATTGATCGCAACCGTAGCATTCCTAATTTCATAGCTCGGCACCCTACCCCCCTGCCAGGTGGATGGGGCATTCCAGTCCCCCGGGGATACAGTAACGAAATCCTGGGCCGAAAGCGACATGGAAAATAACAGGAAGAACAGAACTGACAGGCCAGAAACAATGTTCTGCCCTGCACTGAGGGGTAGTTTTTTGATCATAGGTTGTGTTTTTAGGCCATAGCAAAGCCCAAACATGTTTAATCCAGGAAAGAAGACTTGGGGAAGTCACTTTTTTTCTAAGAGTCGCTTATCATAGGACCTATCCAAAAAGTTGATCGAAGATACAAAATTTTCTAATGGCAATTTTGAGAAATATTTAATTATCAGCGAATTAAGGATGAAATGCAAAAACTTACTGATAAACTGCAAACCCCTGCCATCATAAATCGTTCAATTTGAATCAATTTACTGCTATACTAAGGGTTGTAGACCCATATGATTATTTAGTATCTTTAGGCAGAATCAATCCTGAACTATGCGAAAAACCGCAGCCGTTAAGCTGACCCCTGAAGAAAAACTAATCGTTTATTGGGAATCCATTCGATACATCTATGAACTGAACCGGACCTCTGAGATCAAGGCAGGACTGATTATGTCTTTTTATGGGTTGGTTTTAGGTGTCATCTTTGAGATGGCCGCCAATATGCAGACGAATTTTCAATTCAGTATTTTCCTGATCATCGTAGTCATAATTTATTTCTTTTTTGTGGGCCGCTCCATTTATTTTAGTTTCAAGTGCTTTTTACCCCAAATCAAAACCGACTTCGACAGGAACATGTTCTTTTTTCACGATATTATCACGGGTTACGGGGATATTCATTCCTTTTCCCAAAAGTTCCACGATCTGTTGGGAAAGCAAGACGAATTATACCAGCATTTGGGACACCAGATTTATGTGAATTCCCTGATCGTCTCCCAAAAATTGATGAATGTTAACAAATCCGTGAGGAACCTGGCCTATAGTTTTATCCCCATGTTTGTGGCCGTAGTGACAATTGTCGTCAGTGTATTTGTCCTTTAGGAGGCTTTCCTGGCTGACTGTCCGGACGCAGAAACCCTGGCCTTAAGACCATCGATAACTTTTTGTTTGTTTTCTGTGCGGTTGTTTTTGGCCCAATCTGTATGAAATTGATGACCCTCCAGAAACCGGATCTGAAGATCGAGCCAGTCCGTTTGGTTCTCTACTACTCCAAAATACAGGAATTCCTCATACAGGTTCTTACTCAACTGCGGATAGTCTTCCCGCCCAAGATAGTCCAGATCGGCATCTGAAATGATCTCCTCATATAGATTCTGGGGTTTTTGGGGGACTTTAGTGGCCCGGATCAACCCTTCGATCACGGCAATTTCTTTGTCGGAATATTCGGTCAGCATTGGGCGTACCTCGACAATACTGCGCTCCTCGTGTTCCTTGGGATCAAAGATATATCCGAAATCATGCGCTACTGCGGCTATGCGAATCAGATTGGCTACACGATCGGAAAGTAAATAATAATCAATATAGAAATTACAGACGTTGGACACGTCTATGGTATGGTTCAGGCAATGGTAGTGCAGGTAATCCGGAAGCCTTTCTGAGAGCTCGTCCAGAATTTGAAAGCAGACTTTCGGGTATGCTTTTTTGTTATCAAGTTCCATAGAAATAAATTGGACCCCAGCACGGATTCCTCATAACTTTAACTAAAATAGAGGGCTAATATTGTATTGACTTGGTTTTTAAAACACTCGAAGCAAGTGTCGGGTTGGCTGCTGTATTACAAGTATAAGATAATTTTTCGAGGTAATTATTCTTTAAGAACAGAATTTCAGGCAAAGATAGTTTCTGGAACATCCGCAAAGTACATTTTAAACGTCTGGTCCTTGACCTTTAATTCACCCCGGTAGGTAAAGGGGAATTCCTCCTTTAGTTCCTCATATATGGGCTCCGAAACATTGATCCGACCCGGAACAGACCCGGACTCCATTCGCGCAGCTATATTGACCGTATTACCCCAGATATCGTAGGCGAATTTTTTGGTTCCCACAACCCCGGCCACTACGGGACCAGAATTCAATCCAATTCGAATCCTGAAAGGATAGATTCCCAATGGAGGTGAAAGTTCCGTATCATTGACGAATTTCAGAATTTCCCGGGCCGCCCCAAAGGTATCCCGGACATGGGTAGTATTGGGGGTCGGAAGCCCTCCCGCACACATATAGGCATCTCCGATGGTTTTGATCTTCTCAAGGCCATGCCGCTCGGTAATTTCGTCGAATGTTTTGAAATAATAGTCCACACTCTTTACGAGGTTTTCAGCGGAAATCCGTTCCGCGATCAGGCTAAAGGCCTTAAAATCCGTAAACAGTACTGTAATGTTTTCAAATTCCTTAGCCTTGATAAACCCATTTTCTTTAAGTTCCTCGGCCGTTTCTTTGGGCAGGATATTCAAAAGGATCTCTTCCGACCGGTTCCGCTCAAAGGCCAGGCGCTTGTTGGTGCGGCGGATATAGAAATACTGGAAAACAAAACCGGCTATGATGGCGAGGAACAAGCCAATGATGATCTGGAAAAGTTGTTTGGCCCGGGCATCTTCCTCAATCTGTATCTGGTTCAATTCGTTTTTGGCGTTCAGCAGTTCGATTTCCTTTTCTTTCTGCTGCATGTCAAACCCATTTCTCAAAGCCGTCATTTGCTCCGCATAACTTTCGCTCCGCAGGGAATCCGAGACCTCTGTGAACCTTCTCTGAGCACTGTAGGCGGAAAGGTAATCCCCATTCTGGGCATACGCCTTGGAGAGCCCCCCAAAGGATTCGCCCTTTTCACGGAGAATGCCTGCTTCCCTTGCAATTTTCAGGGCATTTTTGAAATAGTCTATGGCCTTGGAAGAATTTCCAAGGTCCATATAAGTGTTTCCCAAACCGATGTAAGCCTTGGTTTCTTCCGACTTTGTACCCTTTTCGGAGGCAGACACCAGAGCCTGCTGGTAAAAATCCTGTGCCTGCCCAAATTCTTCCATCCTCCTGTAAGCTTCCCCCAAAAAGTTCAAAGGGGTGGCAGGGTCAATCCCAACCTCCCGGAATCCCTTCAGGGCCTCCTCCAAAGAAGGAATAGACAACTTGGCATTTTCTTTTTCCTGATTTATTTTGTCCTCCTCCTCAAAAAGTCTTGATTGGATGAGATAAGCCTCTCCTATGTTAACATTTGTAACAGCCAACCCCAAAACATACTCAATTTCTTCAAAATACGGGATTGCTCTTTCATAGCTCTCTATGGCCTTGTCTAAGGTTAGATCATCATTGGAATACACTGTTCCCATATTGACATAGGCTGTCCCTATTCTTAGAGGATCATTAACGACTTGGGCATTCTTCAAAGACTCCATGAAGAACTCAAGGGCCTTTGGATCGTCACCCGTTGTCTGGTAAACAGAGCCTATATTACTCTGAAGATTGCTAATTCCCGATGTATCCTTTTCCTTGCGGTATACGGCAAGCGATCGATTGAAATAATCCATAGCATCGCCGAAACTGTTCCTGTCACCATAAACGAGGCCGATAAGTTTGAATCCCAGGGCTTTTGCCAACTCAAAATCAATATTATCCGCTAATTCAATGGCACGTCTTGCGAGAATGACGGCAGAATCAGGCTCTGAAAACCTTAATTCTTCGGATTTCTTCAAAAGTGCGTTAACCTCTGATGAATCTGTCCTTATTGCATTTTGGAGTGGGTCCGATCCTATTTTATCGATCTGCTCCTGTGACATCAGCAGGGAGGGGATGCTTAAAAGGCCAAATAAGAGAACCTTTAGAATACGCCCAGGTCTAATGAAGAAAATGATGTCATTCATGCCCCTAAAAGTAGGAATAATTGTGCATTTCCCTAAGGGAACCCGTAAAATTAGTCCTTTCCGTTTGTTTCAATACCATGATGTGGATAAATCCAGAAAACCCTGGCATAAAATTACAACTCCTAAATCTGTCCAAAGTCGCGCTTAAAGAGCCACAGAACCTTTACGTTCACAACGCTTTCCACTTACTTTGAAAAATCAGTGCCAAGACCCCATCCACATCCTCAGGCAGGGCTCAAAATTTTTTCCTACCTTGAGAGAATCAACCCGTCATATTAAAATCTTGGAAATCATGAAAAAACTTAAAAAAGAGGACGTCAAACAGGAAGTATTTGATCTGTATGATGCCTATGCCCATAACCAGATAAACCGCCGCCAATTCATGGACAAACTCTCCACATACGCCGTGGGTGGGATTACGGTCATGTCCCTGATGAGTTTTATGATGCCGGATTACAAAAACAAGATTCAGGTACGCCAGGACGATCCCCGGGTGCAATCTGCCTATATCAACTACAATTCCGAGAACGGGGGCGGGGAAATGAAAGCCTTATTTGCCCGGCCTGCTGGTGTGGAAGGCAAGTTACCCGGTATTGTAGTGGTCCATGAAAACCGGGGCCTCAACCCCTATATCGAAGATGTTTGCCGGAGGGCAGCCCTGGCCGGATTTGTAGCCCTGGCGCCCGACGCCCTCACCCCTTTGGGGGGTTACCCGGGGAATGACGATGAGGGCAGGACCATGCAGCGGGAGCGCGATCGCAATGAAATGCTCGAGGATTTTATAGCCGCCTTCGTCCACCTGAAAAACCGGGAAGGATGCAGCGGTAAAGTAGGGGTCGTCGGTTTTTGTTTTGGGGGATGGATCTCCAATATGATGGCTGTGCGTATTCCGGGGCTTGGGGCTGCGGTTCCTTTTTACGGGAGCCAGCCTCCTACAGAGCTTGTTCCGCAAATTCAGGCGCCCCTGATGCTGCATTACGGCGGGTTGGATGAACGCGTCAATGCCGGGTGGCCGGAGTACGAGGCGGCGCTGAAGGCCAATGGAAAAGAGTACCAGGTGTTCTTCTACCCGGAAAAAAACCATGGTTTTCACAACGACACTACTCCGCGCTACGATAAAGAGGCGGCAGAACTCGCCTGGAGCCGGACCATTAATTTCTTTAAAGAAAAACTCGCTTAAATCCCCGCTCCTTCCAGCTTGGATATCTCCCGTTCCACCGAACGGAGCAGTGCTTCCCAACGGGGCTTTA
>CAKZOC010000069.1 GCA_937136025.1 uncultured Bacteroidota bacterium | reverse complement strand
GTTTAATGGAGAAATTGGCCTGCCCGACTTTCCGGATTACATTCCAGAGGTCATCCAGATAAAAGGTGAAGGGTTCACAGGCGCCTTACCTCCTCCCCCGCATACTTCCCCCACCCTTCCGGAGGTTTTGATAGATTTTCGGAAAGTGGATTTGAGTTACGGACCTACTCCTATCCTCTCCCAAATCGATTGGAAAATCGAAAAGGGGGACTTCTGGGAGCTCAGAGGCCCCAATGGGAGCGGAAAAACCAGTCTGATCACCATGATCATTGGGGACAACCCCAAGGCCTACGGACAGGAACTCTATCTTTTTGGAAATCGCAAAGGCAGCGGTGAAAGTGTTTGGGACATCAAAGCTAAAATTGGGTACTTTACTCCTTCCCTCACCGATCGTTTCCGTGGGAATCATACGGCCGAGGCCATGTTAATTTCAGGCCTTTTGGATTCTGTGGGCCTCTACGTTAAACCGACAGATCAGCAGCGTACGCTCGCCCTGAGCTGGCTCGCTCTCCTGGATTTATCCCACCTGGCGAAGATACAGTTCCGAAATCTTTCGGAAGGCCATCAAAGACTCCTGATGTGTGCCAGAGCCATGATCAAGCATCCGCCTGTGTTGATTCTGGATGAGCCCACGGCGGGCCTGGATGAAGCTTCGGCTGGGCTGTTAATTTCTCTTGTTCAAAAAATGGCCGCAGAGAGTCAGACGGCTATCCTCTTTGTTTCCCACCGCGATGAACCCGGTTTGCAGGCGCCAAAAATTCTGGAGTTACTGCCGGGTAAAACGGGCTCCCGGGGCGTGATTCACACTTCCCAAAGTCCATAAAAAAACCGCAGTCCATAAGGGGCTGCGGTTTTTTAAGTCCTTATAGCCTTACTATTTTTTTCCTTTGGCCAGTTTTCTGGAAAGGGTATCAAACATTACGGGTGTCGCAATGAAAAGGGAAGAATACGTTCCCACAATGACCCCGACGATCATCGCAAACATAAATCCGCGAAGTGTCTCTCCTCCAAAGATGAAAATAGACAAAAGCACCACAAGGGTGGTCAGGGACGTATTCAGGGTACGGCTCAATGTGCTGTTCAGTGCCAGATTGACGTTTTCACCGCCTTTCCAGCCCTTCTCATTGATAATCTCCCGAATGCGGTCAAAAACAACCACAGTATCGTTCAGGGAATACCCGATCACTGTAAGGATGGCCGCGATAAACGCCTGGTCAATTTCCATACTGAAGGGCATCAGGGCACTCGTCGCGGAGAAGACCCCGAGAACAATCAGGACATCGTGGAAAACAGCAGTCACGGCACCGAGGGAGAACTGCCACTTCCGGAATCTGAACAGGATATAGAGGAAGACAACTGCCAGGGATCCGATGACCGCCCAAACCGCGTTCTTTTTTATATCATCCGCAATGGTAGGACCCACCTTCCGATACTTCATCACCCCGATATCTTCATTGGTTCCCCCTGGGACAAAATCGGCATAAGTCGCGCCATCCGGGAGGTACTTCTGAAGGGTGGTAAAAAGCAATTGGAGGATTTCGTCATCTACTTCAGTCCCCTGCTCGTCTACCTTATATTTGGTGGTGACCATAATCTGATTGGCATCTCCAAAAGTTTTGGCCCCGGCACTACCGAGTACTGCTGTCAGTTCACCGGTGATCTCAGCCGGGCTTACCGGATCGACAAACCGAATCTGATAGTTCCGACCTCCAACGAAGTCAACCCCCTGGTCGAGTCCTTTGGTAAAAAGCGACACTAATCCGAGAACCAGAAAGATCCCGGAAATCACATAGGCTATTTTCCGCTTGGAGAGGAAATCGATATTGACATTGGTAAAGAGGTTCTTGGTCAGGGCCGTAGAGAAATCCAGTTTACGTCCCCGCTTAGACAGATACCAGTCAATAAGCAAGCGCGTGATAAAAATCGCTGTAAACAGTGAAGTTAGAATACCGATAATTAAGGTGGTGGCAAAACCTTTGATAGGTCCTGTTCCAAAAACGAGGAGTATCAGGGCCGTCAATCCCGTGGTTATATTGGCATCCAGAATGGAAGAAAGGGCGTTGTCAAATCCGTCAGAAACCGCCTGGCCCATGCCTTTTCCTTTCTGAAGTTCTTCTTTAATACGCTCAAAAATCAGTACGTTAGCATCCACCGACATCCCGATGGTCAGGACGATACCCGCAATTCCAGGAAGGGTGAGTACCGCACCGAGGCTCGCGAGCACACCAAAAATCAGAACAATGTTAAAGACCAGGGCGATGTCGGAAAAAATACCTGCCTTGCCGTAGTAAAATACCATCCAGACCAGGACAAATATCATGGCGATTAAAAAGGACATGAATCCACTGTCTATCGCTTCCTGACCCAACGAAGGCCCTACGACAAACGAATCGATGATTTCCGCCGATGCCGGAAGTTTTCCAGCCCGCAGAACATTGGCAATATCCTTGGTTTCGGTAACGGTAAATGTTCCCGTAATTTCTGAACTCCCACCGGCAATTCCGCCCTTGCTCGAAACTCCGGGAGCGGTGTACACCCGATTGTCCAGTACAATGGCAATCCCTGTATTATTGAGGTTGGCCTCATTGGTAAGCTCCTGCCATTCCCGTGCACCCCGCACATTCATATCCATTCCCACCGCCGGGCGGTTAAACTGATCGAACTGATCTCGAGCATCACTCACCACATCCCCGCTCATTCTCGGGGTATTATCCCTATTGGATTTTAGGGCGTAAAGTGCTGCCACTTCTATACCCTGAGAAGGGCGTTCCCAAAGAAATTTGGTAAACTGGATATCCGGAGGAAGCAACCTTCTGATTTGTGGCAAACGAAGCCAGGCCCCAATTTCAGCTGTATCCTTAATGGCGGCCATCCCCACGGCAAATCCAGGACCGCTGAGCTGTAATTTTTCAAAGAGCGGATTTTGCTGGGCGCTCAGATTCAGGGAATCCTGAGCGACATCTGAAAGCAGAGAATCGATCTCAGACTCTGGTTTTACCGGAGTCTCTTCCCTTTCTACAATAGACTTTAAGGATTCATTGGCCTCGATAAAGAAATTGAGCAGACTCTGATTCCCGGGCTCATAGGTTTCCCAAAACTCCAGTTGAGCCGTACTTGAGAGAAGATCCTGAGCACGGGCAATATCGCGGGCTCCAGGAAGTTCTACCAAAATACGTCCGGAATTCCCTTCCCGCTGAATATTCGGTTGGGTAACTCCAAAACCATCGATACGCTCACGCAGTACTTCAAAAGCCGAAATTACGGATTCATCTACTTTGCGGCGAATTACCCCTTTAACCTCCTCATCGGACATCTCAAAGTTAACCTCATCACTCAACCCTTTGTTGGCAAAAATATCAGGAGATGCCAGTTTGGTATCTCCTTTAATCTGGTCAAAAGCATCAAAAAAGAGCTCCAAATAGGTTTCGTCGCTGTTCTTAGAGGCTACATTCGCATCGGCCAGAGCCTTATTGAATATCGGATTCTTGGAATAATTGGCCAGCCCTTTGAGAATATCCTCGACAGAAATCTGCAGGGTCACATTAATCCCCCCTTTGAGGTCAAGCCCTTTGTTAAGTTCCTTTTTCTTGGCTTCTTCATAGCTCGTAAAACCCAGGATCGGGTTTTTGGCCACCGAATCCAGATAGCGCGCTTCCACCAGTTCCCTTTCGGTCACATAATCGGTTATATCCGTAGAAACCGTAGCTGATGCATACGCTTCTGCGTCGCTTTCTATCTTAGAAGTGATAAAAGTATAGGAAAGCTGATAGATACTTACCAGCCCAAACAACAGGGCGAAGAGCTTTATAAGTCCTTTATTCTGCATGAGTTAAGAGGTTATCTGTATTTTTGATGGTATTGTAAATAGCGTGCAAATATATCATTTCCACTAGGAACTGCCAATAAAAACAATTGATTTGTAAGTGTGTACCACCCTGCCATTCACCCCGGTGAATCCCTTCGGTTAGAAAACGGAAAAGGCATCCCGTGGGGGATGCCTTTTAAACAAAAAACATATGTCCGATTCCTAAACGTCGAGCAACCCATTGGTTTTGGAAACCCCGGCTGCACTTTCCTGCATTTTGGCCTTTTCGGCTTCATTCAATTCAATCGCGACAATTCGTTCGATACCCTTCCGTCCGAGGACTACCGGAACCCCTATGCATAAATCATTCAGCCCATATTCCCCTTCGAGTAGTGTAGAACAGGGGAAAATCTTCTTCTGATCGCAGGCAATAGCCTGAACCAGGCCAGAAACAGCAGCTCCGGGGGCATACCAGGCACTGGTTCCCAATAATTTGGTAAGCGTGGCCCCGCCGACTTTGGTGTCCTCGGCGACCTGTTGCATACGATCTTCAGATAGAAACTCAGAAACCTTAATGCTATTTCGGGTGGCATGCCGGGTAAGCGGTACCATTCCGGTATCACTATGCCCTCCAATGACCATCCCGTCTACATCCGAAATAGGCGCCCCAAGGGCTTCAGCCAGACGGTATTTAAACCGTGCACTATCGAGTGCACCTCCCATTCCGATAATTCGGTTTTTGGGAAGACCCGTTGTTTTGTGAACCAAATACGTCATAGTATCCATAGGATTGCTCACCACAATAAGGATGACTTCAGGAGAATGCTCCAGAAGACTCGCAGCCACGGATTTCACGATCCCGGCATTTATTCCGATCAATTCTTCACGTGTCATTCCAGGCTTTCGGGGAATACCTGAAGTAATCACCGCGATATCGCTGTTGGCAGTTTTAGAATAATCGTTGGTCGATCCTATAATACGCGTATCGAAGCCATTGAGTGAGGCACATTGCATCAAATCCATAGCCTTCCCTTCAGCTACGCCCTCTTTAATATCGAGGATCACAACTTCTGAAGCAAAATTCTTGCTCGCAATATAATCCGCACAGCTCGCTCCCACGGCTCCGGCTCCTACAATTGTAACTTTCATACTCTTAGATTTTATCGGGTTTTCAAGAGGTTCAAAAATAGCGAAATTCCGGGAAAGCCATGAGGTCTGAGGGCTTTAAAACGAGGCGCGGCTAAAAAAGGAAAAAAACAAAGCATTTGTTAAAAAAATGCGCCGTTGGTCGAAATAACAGGTCTTTGGACGACAGTACATCGAAAAATAACAATACCCGGATTCGCCATGCCGTTGGGGTACAACACAAATCTGATAAACCTACACTATGCACACAATTCGTTCCCTCATTTGCGTACTGGCCCTTTTTGCGGTTGGTAGTTGTTCCGAAATTCCCGAAAACAATGATCCCGTTATTGGAATATGGGTCCAAACCCAGGCCCCCAAAGACAGCGGTGCCAAACATATGGAAAGGGAAGAATGGATTTTCAATGATGCCTATATGGGCCGATATAACCGCTATCTGGGTGAAGAACTTTTGGTAGAAACCGATTTTCACTGGGAAGGCTTCGGGGAAGTTTACACCATTCACTACCCCGGACTGAAGAAATTGAAGAATGTCGTCAAAATAAAACAAAACCAGGAAGGTAACCTGCTGATGGATTTGCAGGGGAACGTCCTGGCATATCGCGAATAGTTCCTGTTTTTTTTTACCCTCAATTGCGAAAACAGCTGTCCCTACACAGCTGTTTTCTTTTTGTAACAAAAAAACCCGGCCGCATGGCCGGGTTTTTTACTATTTATACTGCCCTTTTATGCATCGATATTCGCATAGACGGCATTCTGCTCGATAAATTCCCGTCGCGGAGGCACTTCATCTCCCATGAGCATGGAAAAAATCCGGTCAGACTCCGTAGCATTGTCAATGGTCACCTGACGAAGGGTTCTGTAACCCGGGTTCATAGTCGTATCCCAAAGTTGCTCTGCATTCATCTCTCCAAGACCTTTATACCGCTGAATTCCCACTCCTGAATTCCCAAATTCCGTGGCTATGATATCTCGTTCTTTGTCATTCCAGGCGTAGCGCTTCTTACTGCCCTTTTTCACCAAATACAGAGGGGGTGTCGCGATATAAACATGCCCGCCTTCTATAAGTTCCCGCATGTAACGGAAAAAGAACGTGAGGATCAGCGTCTCAATATGGCTCCCATCTACATCGGCATCACACATGATCACCACTTTGTGGTACCTTAACTTTTCCAGGTTGAGGGCCTTGCTGTCCTCTTCTGTTCCAATGGTAACTCCCAGGGCTGTATAGATGTTCTTGATCTCCTCGTTTTCGAAGACTTTGTGCTGCATCGCCTTTTCCACGTTGAGGATTTTCCCTCTCAAAGGCAGGATGGCCTGAATGTTACGGTCGCGTCCCATTTTGGCTGTTCCCCCTGCGGAATCTCCCTCCACCAGGAAGATTTCGCACTTCTCCGGGTCTTGTTCGGAGCAGTCCGCCAGTTTCCCGGGGAGCCCTCCTCCTGACATTGGGTTTTTACGCTGCACCATTTCTCGCGCCTTGGCAGCTGCATGCCGCGCCTGAGCCGCAAGAATCACCTTCTGGACAATGACTTTAGCATCGTCCGGGTGTTCTTCCAAATAGTTCGTGAGCATTTCTGAAACCGCCTGACTCACGGCAGAAGACACCTCGCGGTTGCCAAGTTTGGTCTTGGTCTGGCCTTCAAACTGCGGTTCGGCCACTTTCACAGAGACAATTGCCGTAAGACCTTCCCGGAAATCATCCCCGGCAACTTCAAACTTTACTTTGTCGAGCATTCCAGAATTATCCGCATACTTCTTAAGGGTGGTGGTCAAACCTCTTCGGAATCCGGAAAGGTGGGTTCCACCCTCATGGGTGTTGATATTATTGACATAGGAATGCAGATTCTCCGTATAGGAAGAGTTGTAAATCATCGCTACCTCCACGGGAATATCGTTTTTCTCACCTTCCATGGAGATGACATTCTGAATCAGGGGTTCCCGGTTTCCATCGAGAAAGCGGATAAACTCCTTTAAGCCCTCTTCAGACTTAAAGGTCTCGCCTTTAAAATCTCCATCCTTATCCTTTATACGCCTGTCTGTAATCGTAATGGTGATCCCTTTATTGAGGTAGGCCAATTCCCGCATCCGGTTGGCAAGGGTATCATAGTTGAATTCAATGGTTTGCTGAAAGATCTTATCGTCCGGGTGGAAAGTCACCAGTGTCCCGTGCTTGTCCGAGTCTCCGGTGCTCTTAACCGGATACATAGCCTTACCCCGTTCGTATTCCTGCTCCCATACTTTCCCTTCCCGATACACAGTAGCTTTCAGGTGGTCAGAGAGGGCATTCACAACGGAGACCCCTACCCCGTGTAATCCCCCGGAGACTTTATAGGAATCCTTATCAAATTTTCCCCCGGCTCCAATTTTGGTCATCACCACTTCAAGAGCGGAAACACCCTCCTTCTTATGCAGCCCTACAGGAATTCCACGCCCATTGTCCCCAACGGTTACAGAATTATCTTCGTTTATCGTTACATGAATGGTATCACAATAGCCTCCCATGGCCTCATCGATAGAGTTGTCCACCACCTCATAAACCAAATGGTGCAACCCGCGCACCCCAACATCTCCGATGTACATTGAAGGGCGCATCCTCACATGTTCAATCCCCTCCAGTGCCTGAATACTATCCGCGGAATAGGCCTTGTTGTTTTCTTCTTCGCTCATACCTGTTTTTAGGAAGTTTAACTTGTCATTTTACAATCCTACAAATATACGCAATCGCCCGTAAAACAGGCCTTTTACACTCCTCCAGTACCTCGAAGTTATCAACAATTTAACAACAATATCAACGGCCTAAAACCCATAGTTTTGGAATGAAAAGTGATAATTATTAGCTTCCGCAAAATACCTTCCCTGTACCTTTGTCTTTTTTAAACCCAATACCCCGCTTCGAATGGCTGATTCCAGGACCGCTTCGCTCAAATTACTGCCGCAAATGCAAAAAGTGGTCGACATTCAAAGTAAGATCATCTACTTTCTGATCACCGTAATTCTGGCCTTTGCGTTGACCTACGCCCTGTATGAACCCCAGATGAATCAGGCCCAGCTCTATGTACTTTTTCTGTTGTTCCTCGCCGTGGGTCTGTGGGTGACTGAGGCCATTCCTCCTTTTGCCGTGGGGCTTCTGGTTTTTGGGTTTCTCATCTTTGCCATGAACAGTTATTATTCTGAGATAGATCCTGAAAATGTGCAGTCTTACTACAGCGAATATGTCAATTCCTGGTCCAGCAGTGTCATCTGGCTCATGCTCGGAGGTTTCTTTATGGCAGAAGCGATGGCCAAGACCGGTTTAGATAAAGAAGTATTCAAAATATCCATAGCGAAGTTCGGACGCAAACCTAAATACGTCCTCCTGGGTATCATGCTGACCACTGCCATTTTCTCTATGATCATGTCCAACACGGCGACAGCCGCCATGATGATTGCCTCGGTCATGCCTTTTATCAATACCCTGGAAGAGGATGCCCCTTTTACAAAAGCTTCCCTTCTCGGAATTTCAGGAGCCGCATCCCTGGGCGGTATGGGAACGCTGATCGGGTCTCCCCCCAATGCCATTGCCGTAGAGGCCCTCAATAATCACGGGGTGGATGTGGGATTCCTGGAATGGATGCTCGTGGGATTTCCGCTGGCGATTGTTTTAACCCTACTTTTTTGGTTCCTGCTCACCCGTAAATACATTCCGCGTCAACGGGAAATGCACATTGAACTCTCCACAGATGAATCTGCAGTTACTGACATCAATTACAGGTTTGAACGCATCAAAAAAAGGGTAGTACTGGGGGTGATGGGCCTCACGCTACTCTTGTGGCTTACTGAGAATCTTCATGGCATTCCCGCTTCTGTGGTCTCCCTGCTACCGATAATCCTTCTGACTATGTCCGGTATTATAAATGGAGACGATGTACGCCAACTCCCCTGGGACACCTTAATGCTGGTAGCCGGAGGGTTAGCCCTGGGGCTTGCCATAAAAGAAACCGGCCTGGCAGATATTTATGTGGAAAAAATCCAGGAGTACGATCTGAATTTCTACGCCATGGTGCTCGGTTTTGGCTTCCTGACCATCGTGATGTCCAATATCATGAGTAATACGGCAACAGCCACCATTCTCATCCCTGTGGGAATTATTCTCACCTTTGAAAATCCAGTGGTGCTTCCAATCGTTATCGGTCTGAGTGCATCCTCCGCATTGTTCCTGCCCATTTCCACGCCTCCCAATGCTATTGCTTACAGCACCGGAAAACTGGAACAAAAAGACTTTCGCCTCGGAGGGATTTCCATGGGGCTTATCGCTCCGGTGGTCATCACCCTCTTTGCATTCTTAATTTACGCCCTGCTGGTGTAGTTATAACCCCGGTAGTATCCACAATAGGATACCCGCCTGTAGGCTTTCGTAGAGACAGGTAAAATACCGCAAAAGTTTTGGAGGGCTGCCAGCTTACTGCACATAGGCTTCTTCGTGATGAATCGTGGCGTCCAAGACTCCGTCGCGCACCGCCTTGGCGACCTCGCCGAGGTCGTCGTCGGGCACGGGCAGATGGGCGCGGGCGAGCTCGAGAAAGTGATGCTCAAGTTCATCCGCCGTCAGGCGGACATCCTCGTGAGCACGACGATCATCGAATCGGGCGTCGATATCCCGACCGCGAACACGATGATCATCGAGGACGCCGACCGCTTCGGGCTCGCCGACCTCCACCAGCTGCGCGGGCGCGTCGGGCGCTACAAACATCGCGCCTACTGCTACCTGCTGCTCCCCAAAGACCGCGCCATGACGCCCAACGCGCAGCGTCGCCTCAAAGCGGTCGAGGAGTACTCCATGCTCGGCGCTGGGTTCAAAATCGCGATGCGCGATCTCGAGATCCGCGGCGCCGGCAACCTGCTGGGCGCCGAGCAGAGCGGGCACATCGCGACGGTCGGGTACGAGCTTTACTGCCAGCTTCTCGAAAACGCCGTGCGGACTCTGAAGAAAGAACCGCTGCGCGAAAAGAAGCACGTCACACTGGAACTGCCGGGTTCGGCCTTCTTTCCGTCGTCGTACGTTCCGCCGGG
>CAKZOC010000068.1 GCA_937136025.1 uncultured Bacteroidota bacterium | reverse complement strand
TGGGCCATACCTTTACCCCGCGGTTGGTAATCATGGATAGTTTCAGGGCCGGGTTTTCGATTACCTGGAGCTTGGCAGCCAGATCGTCCGGGTCTTCCCCTCTCCAATCGACAAAAACATCGACTCCCTTCAATTCCTTTTTTGAAGGCGTCCGTCGTGTGTATTCAGGAAGTGATATGGCCTGAAAATCCTGGAAATTGGCCGGACTCATAAATTCAGGTTGTATCCCCAGATTCGCGATGACCGCATCGGCGAATTCCCGGGTTCCCACGCGCTTTTTGCTCTGACTCTTGCGATAGATATCCCCGGTGTGGATTCCCTGCTCCAATGTTCTGAGCCAGGCGTTTTGTACGGCTTCAGCCACGTCAAACTGTCCGATATGATTTAACATCATCACAGCCGCCTGAATAAGGCCGGAAGGGTTGGCGATGTCTTTTCCTGCGATGTCCGGAGCCGATCCGTGAATGGCTTCAAACATGGAACAGCTCGTGCCGATATTGGCCGATCCACCGAGTCCTACCGACCCTGAAATCTGGCTGGTAACGTCAGAGACGATATCTCCGTAAAGGTTGGGCATAACGACCACGTCAAAACGCTCGGGAGAATCTGCGACCAAAGCCGTTCCTATGTCCACAATCAGGTGTTCACTTTGAATATCCGGGTATTGGGGGGCAATTTCCCGAAAAACCTGATGAAACAAACCGTCGGTTTGCTTCATGATGTTATCCTTGGTCATACAGGTCACCTTTTTTCGGCCCTGGTTTTTGGCGTATTCAAAAGCATACCGGATGATCCGCTCACATCCCGGACGGGTAATGAGTTTTAAACACTGCACGACCTCATCGGTTTGTCTGTGCTCAATTCCCGCATAGAGATCTTCTTCATTTTCCCGAATGATCACTACGTCCATATCCGGATGACGGGTATCCACAAAGGGATAATAACTGTTGCAGGGCCGTACATTGGCATAAAGCCCCAGTGTTTTTCGAAGCGTGACGTTCAGGCTTTTATACCCACCGCCCTGAGGGGTGGTGATAGGGCCCTTAAAAAAGATTTTGTTCTTCCGAACGGTATCCCAGGCGGTATCCGAAATACCTGTAGTAACGCCTGAGGTATAGACTTTCTCACCGACCTCAATGGTGTCAATATCGAGCTGCGCTCCGGCGGCTTCCAGAATGCGGAGAGTAGCTTCCATGATCTCCGGCCCGATCCCGTCCCCGTAGGAAACTGTAATTGCCGTTTTAACGGGAGAGACTTTTGCAACATTGGCTTTCGGCCGATAAGAAATCTGAGTGTTTGAATGCATAGGGTTCGTTTCTGGTTTACGGGACAAATATCTGTGGAATTATTCATATATTTTTATTTATGTTTTTAATTAGAAACATAACAAATATTAATGTATGTTCAATGAACAGGACTACGCCCGGATGGTATGGGTTCCCTCAAGAGGTGGTTTTTGAAAGGGAAATTATTAGTACCTTTTACCGCACTAAGCACGGTGAGAGATTCCTCATTCAGGGTTTTCCGCTGACAAGTATTTCCGGAATATGGAATTAAACATTATTGAAAAACTGGCGGTGATCAAGGCTGTGGATGAAGTGATCCGCATGGACGATATGCTCGATGTCGGGGAGTTGGATTATCTCACCCATCTGGCAGAGGTTTTGGATTTTGATGTGGATCTTCTGTTACAGGCCCGTGACGTAGAGGCTGTTGAGGCGATTGCTGTAATCAGGGTGATGTCCGAATCTAAGAAGGCCTTTTTAATGCGAAGCATGACAGAAGCTGCAAATGCGGATGGAGTGGTGGATGAGGCTGAAATACAGTTTATTTATCGCGTACTGGCCGCGGCGGGAATTTCCTCCGGGGATTGACGGAAGTCTTTTCGGCTGGGGACGTCCCCCCACCCCTTGAATTCAAATTACAACACTTCCCTGCAAGAACCTATCATCAGAGGCACCCAGGAGCGCATTCCCTATCGCTGGAGTATACACAAATGGCACTTCAGAGTCCCTTATTTCCGTGCGCTACCCCTCAATTGCTGAAAAACCATTCATTTAACTTTATTAATTGGGCTGTAAGCCTTATTTTGAGAAACTTTGATTGCAGATAGAGTCAGGAAGGAAACACAGTTTTGAGAAGTGACGTTCTCTTCCTAAAGGCTGTGTGATCCTTCGGGAATCATTCGATATACGACGGGTATGCCGGGGCAAACGACCCTTCAAAGTAGAGAATATAAAGGGTTGTAACAGAAATCAATACTTTTAGAGCGGGAATAGTTAATAATGAAGATTGAAATGCGTATTGAACAAAGGCGACGCAGAAGTGGACATAATGCGCTTCTGATGCTCCTGATGGTTTTTATCAGCTCGGCAGCGTGGGGTCAGATCGGAGAGGTCAAGACGGAAGACCGGGTGATCGTCGGTTCCTCAGGAGATCCTCAGATCACTTTGCCCTATCTGGAGTTTATCCGGATTTCCGACAAACCGGGATATTATAAGTTGTGGTACAAGGATGAGGTGCATTCCCGGGATAAGATTAAATCGCTCGATTTTTACGCCTCGGAAATGGAATTGAACTATTTATACCATGTTTTCAAAGACGGTTTCAGCACTGTAAAACAGCGCTTGAGTGTCGGAGAAGGATTGATTCAGACGATGCGCCCGGGCCGCGTAGGTGAGCCGATGAAGGTGACGATTTACTATGAGAACGGATCTCAGGGGGCCTTCTATCTGAAAGAGTCTGAATTGGAACGCATGTTGGGCAGCTATAAAAATGTGCCTTCGGAATAGTTTCTCGGCTTTACTTCATTATCCGAGTTTTTTCGTCAAAACCCCTTAAATTTGCGTAAAAGCCTTTATCATGAAATTCTCAACCCTGTTACCTGCTCTTCTGCTTACCCTGTTTTTAGCCTTCACCTCTTGTAAGGAGGAAAAGAAATCAGAGACCGGTCCTTCTGAAATCGAAGTCCAGTCCGAAGCCCCTGACAATGATTTAACCGCCGAAGTCCGTTATCAATGCCCTATGGACTGCGAGCATGGAAAAACCTATGAGGCGGAGGGGAAATGCCCAGTCTGTAAGATGGATCTGAAGCCGGTTGCCAAAGAAACGGCCATGACCTGCAAGATGCACCAGGGTGGGGAATGCACATGCAAGGCAGAAAATTGTTCTTGCGAGAATTGCACGAAACACCCCAAAGCTCAGTAGAGAATACTGTCGGGTTGCCTTTGGTTTCCTTTGAGGAACTCCGGGGTATTTGCCCAAGGCCACATCCGATTGAGGGATGCAGATCAGGTCGAAAAAAAGTTTAAGCTTTAACGCGTGCTTTTATCTGTGTCTCCTGGAAGTTTTCTTTTTTCCACGGCGTCGTTTTCGAGATAGGAGTCAGGTTCCGGGTTTGGAGGTGTGGTCAGGACACGGACGATAAAATACACAAGCATTCCCGTGACCCCCAAAATGGTAAAGAGCATTAGAATTAAGGCGGACGTGTTCATGGTTGTGGGGTTATGGGTTCACGTTGTCGTTTTTTGTAGGCGATATAGACCAGGAAGGCGAATCCGATAAAGACTGCCATCAGCAACATTCTGGACGCATTGACGTAAAACAACTGATCGGTCACAAAGGCTATGGTTTCCGAATCGGTAGCCCGGGCCAGTTTGTCCTTTAATCCGGTGTTTCTCAATTTACTGATAATCGAGCTGTCGTCCAGGATCCAGGTGCCGGAAAGGGCGCCTTCCCAATCGTTGTCCTTTGGGGTGAAAACAGATCCCAAAAAGACGATTAACAGCAATACCGGAGTTACGTATTTAATAATGTACTTATAAATATGAGGCACCCGGATTTCGGCATTTCGGGTAATTTCTTTCCAGCCCCTGTCCATCCCGAATACCCAGGCAAACAAAATGCATTCCAACAGGGCAAAGACCACCAGGGAAACTGTTCCGGCCCAGTAATCGTATTCGTCAAACACCCCGTATTTATACAGGAAAATGGTGGGCAGGCCCAGGACAAAAATAATGAGTCCAAAGGACCAGGCCGCTGAGGTGTGCTTCCATTTAAACTCGTCTTTTAAAAACCCGATCCAGGGGGTTCCCATCGCGAGGGAGGAGGTGATACCCGCGAAAAACAACAGGCTGAAAAATAAAAAACTTGAGAGGATGCCGATAACATCTCCCCATTGCATGAAGAGGTAGGGAAGGGTTTTAAAGCCTAAACTTAAGGAGCCGAGTTCGATGAGCTCCTGTACCCTGTCCATCCCCAAAAAGGCAATCGAAATAGGGATCAGGATAAAACTACCCAAAACGATTTCTACAAATTCATTCATCCATCCGGAGGACATGGCGCTCAGGGCAATATCGTCTTTGGCTTTGACGTAGGAGGCATAACAGTGCACGGTGCCCATCCCAATAGAGAGGGTGAAAAACACCTGGCCAGCCGCCGCGAGCCATACCGAAGGCGACCACATATTGCTGTAATCCGGAGTCCATAAAAAGTTCAGCCCCTCAATGCTGCTATGGATCGCCCCATTTTCACCCGCATCGATGGTCGCGCCCTGATAGGCCAAAAATATGCCGAACAAAATCAAAAGGGGAATTCCAATTTTGGCCACACGCTCCACCCCTTTTTGCAGTCCCTGAGACAGCACATAGGTGTTTAAAAGCAGCACGAGTATGAAAAAAACAAAGGGCTCCCATGGAATGCCCAGGGTAGAAGTTCCTAAACTGATATAAGAGTCAAAGAAGGCAGCTACCTCTCCCTGATCCAGGCCCAAAAAACTACCTTTTATAGAGTGGACCATATAAGCGACCGTCCAGGATTCCAGATAGCAGTAATAGGCGGCAATGGCGATATTGGTCCAGATCCCGAAAACGCCAATGTACTTCCACAGCCGGTTGCGGGCCATGCTATCCATAATGAAGGGGGTGGAATGATGACCCAGGGCCCCTCCGAAGCGGCCCATGGACCATTCAATCCATAGCAGGGGGATCCCGATCACCAGAAAGGAGACCAGGTAGGGAATGATAAAGGTGCCCCCGCCATTTTGTACAGCCTGGACGGGAAAACGAAGAAAATTGGACATGCCCACGGCATTACCCGCCATGGCCAGAATCAGGCCTATTCTCGATCCCCAGGCATCTTTGGTTCCGCTCATAATTCTCTGGGGTCTCTGTTATTTTCAGGATTGGTTTTCACAGGCCGCATCTGCAATTTTAAGGGCTTCAGAGAGATGGTCGAGTCCTTCGTCTATTTGTGATTTTGTGATGCACAGTGGGGGTGCTATAAAAATATAGCTCCATTTACTAAAAGTGTACATTCCCAGTTCGGCGATCCGGGCCCGGACCTGATTCATCACCTCAGATTCGGAAGGGCTCGCATTAAAAGGAGCCATGGGTTGTTTGGTATCCCGGTTTTTGATCAGTTCCAGACATCCGAGGAGCCCGGTATTTCTGAAATCCCCAATAGAAGGATGTATCGCCTTTAGTTCCTCCATACGTGCCTCCATATAGGTCCCCATGGCGCGGGCATTCTCTGTCAGATGGTCACTTTCGTAGATGTTGATGACTTCCAGGGCAGCAGCGCAGGCCACAGGATGGGCAGAGTAGGTCAGGCCCAGCATCATGGGTTCCTCGTCAAATCTGCTGGCAATATCATCACTGACCATCAGGGCACCAAAGGGAATGTATCCGGAGGTGATTCCCTTGGCCATGGCGATCATGTCGGGAACAACCCCATGGTTTTCCACCCCAAACCAGCTTCCTGTTCGGCCGAAACCACTCATTACTTCATCGGAGATCAATAAGATCCCGTGTCGGTCGCAGACTTCTCTGAGTTTTTTCCAGTATCCCGGGGGTAACTTCAGGCACCCGGAGGTTCCGGATTCTCCTTCCATAAGAATAGCGGCAATAGTCTGGGGCCCTTCATAGGCGATAAGACGTTCTAAATGGTCAAAGGATTCCCGGATCCAATCAGGCCCATGGGATCTGTAGGCATAGGGAATTTCCAGATGCACAAAATTAGCGGCCTGATGGGCATCGACTTTCATGCGTCTGGGATCGCCCCCGGCCGACATAGCCCCCAGTGTAGCTCCATGATACGAGCGGTAACGTGTGAGTATTTTATGGCGTCCGGTATGCAAGCGTGCCAGTTTAATGGCATTTTCAATACTGGTCGCCCCGCATACCGTAAAAAAGGCCTTATTCAGGTTCCCGGGTGTAATTTCCGCCAGTTTTTTGCCCAGCAGTCCCCGTACTTCTGTGGCACAGGCCGGAGTGACATAACTGACTTTTTCCATCTGTCGCACCACGGCTTCGGTTACTCTGGGATCCCCGTGGCCGATATTTACATTCATCAGCCCGGAAGAAAAATCCAGAATCGGTGTTCCGTCATGCGTGTAGAGATAGACCCCTTTGGCCCGGTCAATGACCTTAGGGGAAATCCCTTTTTGTTTGGACCAGGAGAACAGTGTATACTCCAAATTCTCTTTTTGGATTTCACTCTGAATTTCCAGAATTGCTTTTTTGTCTTCCAGCAGCATCTTTTTAAACTTAAATTTTCGTACCCTGTCGTTTTATCAAAAAGGCCCTTAACTCATCCAGTTGATACCCGCTTCCGCATTCCACTTGGCCGTTATTTTTTTGAGTTGGGTCCAGAATTCTATGGAGCTTTTTCCGGTAATGTCCAGCGCCCCGAATTTCGATTCGTTCCAACCCCCGAACGAAAAGGGCTCCCGGGGTACAGGAACTCCGACATTTACACCTATCATTCCGGCACCGGCCTGGTTAATGACTTCCCGGGCGGCACCGCCATTTTGGGTGAATACGGCCGCGGCATTGCCGTAGGGGTTGGCATTTTCGATACCGATGGCCTCCTTTAAACTCTCCGAACGCAGGATGGCGAGTACCGGGCCAAACACTTCTTCTCTGGCAATGGCCATATCCGGGGTCACCCCATCGATCACCGTAGGCCCCACGTAATAACCGTTTTCTCTTCCCGGAATTTTAACGCCCCGCCCGTCTACCCGAATTTTTGCCCCCTGTTCTTCGGCCTGTGTAATATAGTTCTCGATACGCTGGAGTGCGGCTTTACTGATTACGGCTCCGATGTCCTTGCCGGGAACCATGTTTCGGGCCTCTTCACAAATCCTGTCGATGATGTCTTCTGTATTTCCCACCGCAATCATGGCGGCTGCAGCCATACAGCGCTGGCCGGCACAACCGGTGACCGAGGCAATGACATTAGTCGCCGTCATCGCGACATTTGCATCCGGTAAAACGATCAAATGATTTTTCGCACCCCCCATCGCGAGTACCCGTTTTAAGTTTGAAGTCCCTCGTCTATATACCGTTTTGGCGACCGCGGTAGACCCTACGAAAGAAATGGCCCCGATGTCCGGGTGGTCGCAGATCGCTTCCACAATGGTCTTGTCCCCGTTGACAATATTCAATACTCCGTCGGGCAATCCGGCCTTTTGGAGCAGCCTGGCTGCTTCCACCAGACTCAGGGGCACTTTTTCGGAAGGCTTAACAATCATTGTATTTCCGAGCACCAGGGCGTTGGGAATGGACCAATGCGGCACCATGCTTGGAAAATTGAATGGTGTAATACTCGCCACAACCCCAACGGGGCGGCGTTCCATCCGGCACTCCACCCCCCGACTGACTTCCAGCACTTCCTCCCCGACCATTTGCGGCATGGAACAGGCAAACTCCGTAAGCTCCACACTCTTTTCGAGTTCCGCTTTGGCCTCTGCGAAAGTTTTGCCGTTTTCCTCACAGATCAGCTCTGAGAGTCGGTCCAGGTTTTCGAGCAGGAGATTTCTGTAGGTGTAGAAAATTTGCACCCGTTCCTTTACGGTGGCAGCGCTCCATTCCGTCAGGGCGTTTTTCGCCGCCTGCACCGCCTGATGCAGCGTTTTTTCGGTAGATAAAGGCACGGTGGTCAGCAAGGTGCCGTCTAATGGAGAGTGCACTTCGAGGGCCTCAAGCGCCTCCTCCTGAAAGCGCCCATTGATGAAGTTTTGTACCGCTTCGTACTTAAGCGTTCCGGTGTGTGTAGCCATAAAACTGCAATTTTAAACTTTGAACCTTAAACCTTAAACCTTAAACCTTGAACCTTGAACCTTGAACCTTGCCAAAGAACCCATCAGGATTCATATACCCATTTCCCGCCGACCATAGTGCGCTCAATGGGGATGTCGATAATCTCGTAAGGGTCTACCTGGTGCGGGTCTTTGTCCAACACCACTAAATCCGCCAGCTTCCCCGGAGTGATAGAGCCCTTGATGTCTTCTTCATAGGAAGCGTACGCCCCATGCATGGTTCCAATTTTTATGGCCTCTTCAACGGTTATCCGCTGGCTGGCCCCCCAGAGATTGCCGCTCATATCCGTCCGGGTCACGCTCGATTGTAACGCCATCATCGGTTCGAAAGGCCCGGGAGGATAGTCCGAAGTTTGGGTCACCTTAATGCCGGCATCCAGGAAACTGCGCAGGGCGAACATATTTTCCAGCCGTGCGGCCCCGTATTCTTTCATTTTCTCCCCATGAAAATAGACGTAGGTTGAAAACGGATTCGGGATGGCTTCCAGGGCTTTTATCCGACGGACCAAATCCGGGTTGATGACTGTGCAGTGCTCCAGGCGAAAGCGCGGATCTTTTCTGGGATGTTCTTTTTGAAGGCGCTCGTAAATGTTCAGGGTTTTGTCTATGGCCACATCCCCATTGGCATGTACCCCGATCTGCCAGTCGTTCAAATGGGCTTTTAGGGCATAGGGATAGATTTCCTCTTCGTCCATTACGATGATGCCGTAATCCTCAGGCCGGCCAATATACGGTTCGGAAAGGCGGGCGGTGCGCTCAGAAATGGAACCATCCAGGGTGATCTTCATACCGCCAAGGCGGACCCATTCATTGCCAAAACCCGTCTGCAACCCCGCCTCAATCATATTTTCAATTTCTCTATAGGTAATCATGCAGTAAATACGCATGGAGAGTTCATCGGCCTGGAGCGCGTCCTGATAGGCCGATAAAAAAGTAGCATCGCCGTAGGCATCCGTGACTGAGGTGACCCCGCTTTTAGACATCATTTCGGTGATCAGCCGTACGCCTTCCTGATGGTCGGCCCGGGTGAAAGAATTGGGTATCTGCTCCCAAATCGGGCCTACGGCATTTTCGAGGAGTTGTCCGTTGAGCTGTCCGTTTTCCCGTCCTAATTTTCCACCTTTCGGATCGGGAGAACTGTCGGAATACCCGGCCCGTTCCAGGGCCATGCTGTTCACGTAACTTGAGTGCCCGCCCCTATGGGTAATGATTACGGGGTGATCGGGGGCGACTTTATCGAGGTCGTACCGGTTGATGATGCGCCCTTCCCGGGTCTTGGTGTCGTCGTATTTAAACCCGAGGATCCATTCGCCTTTGGGTGTTATTTTAGCACGCTCGTGGATGACTTCCTTAATGGCTTCGATAGATCTGAGATCTGTATCTACGTTTCTTAGATGCGCCAGACCCGAAGAGGCGGGGTGGGAATGGGCATCGATGAATCCCGGGAGTATCGTCTTGCCGCCGACATCT
This sequence comes from uncultured Bacteroidota bacterium, assembly GCA_937136025.1. Taxonomy (GTDB): domain Bacteria; phylum Bacteroidota; class Bacteroidia; order Flavobacteriales; family Flavobacteriaceae; genus Robiginitalea. The sequence continues at coordinate 242 of CAKZOC010000068.1, read as the reverse complement.
ATTTTTACGGTTTGTGCCCCGGCCATTCGCAACAGATCCGCCGATGCGCCCACGGCCAGAATACGGCCATTGGAAACCGCAATGGCCTCTGCGGCCGGTTGTCCGGGATCTACCGTAATGACATTTGCATTGTACAATACCGTATCCGGGGTTGCAGAAAACCAGTTTCCGTTGGGGATCCAGGGTAAGAGGGCCAGCGGGCTAGCCGTTTTAATAAACTGTCTTCGGTTTTGAGAGTACAT
>CAKZOC010000067.1 GCA_937136025.1 uncultured Bacteroidota bacterium | reverse complement strand
GTTTTGCGATTTATATGGGGCTGGCCTTTTGGATTTCCCGCAGCGCGACCGAAGCGGAATTAGTGGGTAATTATTACATCATGGTGGACAAGGCCTATTTCGGACCCTTAATCATCGCAGGGATCCTTGGGGCTACCTTCTCCTCTGCCCTGGCCTCCATTGTCGGGTCGTCGCGCATACTCTTCGCCATGGGCGAACACCGGGTCCTCCCCTTCTCTGATTTCCTCTCTGGAACAAGCGCCAATGGGCAGCCGAGAAATGCTATGCTGGTTACCGGAATACTCATTTTCGCCACCCTGCTCCTTCGAAATTTAAACGCCGTGGCCCCCCTGGTTACTCTCTTCTTCCTTATTACTTACGCCATGATCAATATCGTGGTAATCATTGAACAAAACCTGGGGCTGATCAGTTACCGGCCTGTATTTAAAATTCACCGATGGGTGCCCTGGTTTGGACTCATTTCATCGGTCTTTGCGATGTTTATCATTAATCCGACCATTAGCCTGGTGTCGATTATGATTGTTTTGATGGTGTATTGGTATTTGTCCCGCCAAAATCTGGAAACGCCTTTTGAAGATGTGCGATCCGGTCTGTTTGTTTCTTTTGCAGAATGGGCGGCCAAACACACCTGGGGCATGAAGAAAATGCAACAGCGCGCCTGGAAGGCCAATCTAATGGTACCGGTCCGGGACCTGAACGGACTAAGGGGCACCTTTGAATTTTTAAGGAATATTGCCCGGCCCAAGGGCTCTATCAAACTTCTGGGGATTGAGTCCTATTCTGAGGAGAGTTCGCTGGCTGCAGAATTGGAAGCCATATCTGAGTCCTTCCGGAAAAAAGGGGTCTTTTCATCTACTGCCGTCATCCACACTGACGAATTTGCCAAGGGTATTAATTACGGGAGCCAGGCCCTTCAGGGTGCTTTTTTCAGGCCCAACATCGTCTTTTTAAATCTACAGGATCACGACGACTACGAAACGGAACTCAGGCCTGTGATCAAAGAATCCATTCGTCTGGAAATTGGGGTACTCTTATACTTTTTACACCCAATTGCCCTGTTGGGCCAGCGCAATATCATCAATGTCTGGGTGAGTGACCGTAAAACTAAATGGGATCTCGGCTGGGATATCGGGAATCTGGACCTCTCCATTTTGGTGGCGTATAAACTCAAAATGAATTGGGGGGCGCGGATTCGATTGATTACGGTGATTAACGATCCTGAGGAAGCTGAGAAAGCCCAGGATTTCCTCAATTTACTCATCAACCTGGCACGGCTGCCTGAAACCCTTACCGAAGTTGTAGTCGGCGATTTCAATACCGTAATCACTCAGGCCCCGGGGGCAGATCTGAATATTTTTGGAATGGATGACGACCTTAAATTTAATTTCGTCAGGGAAATGTCTGCCAAAACGAAGAGCACCTGCCTATTTGTAAAGGATTCGGGTCACGAGAGTATCCTGGCATAAACAGCACCCCATAAAGTGTATCGGGTGGTATTTCAATCCCCTAAATTCTTTGAAAACTATTCGATTACAGTGACATTCACGGCATTCATACCCTTCATGCCTTTTCGCAGTTCAAAAGTCACCTTGTCATTTTCGGCAATCTCGTCTACCAGTTCGGGCTGCACGAACTCCACGAGGCCATGTCGGTCGAGGCGGCAAAATTGCTGATGCCGGTTTTTGAGCGCGAAAAGGGTAAAAAAGGCCGCCTTTCCATTCAAACCGATCCACGGTTTTATCGGGATGCCGATCGCATTGTCGAACAGGCCGTGTCCTTCGATCGCCTGGCACCCAATATTATCGTCAAGATACCGGTCTCCGAAGCCGGTG
>CAKZOC010000066.1 GCA_937136025.1 uncultured Bacteroidota bacterium | reverse complement strand
CTTTTCTGAGGTTGTCCGCCACCACCCAGAGGTGGAGACTGTTGGCCTGGCTTTCGTCCCTGCGGATTCGCCCCACAAACACCTCGTCTTTTCCATGTGCGGTTACGGGCATGGGGTATAGATTTTCGGAAGGACTATCCTGCAGCACGACCCCGGGAGTGTTCCGGAGGATCTCACGCACTTGCTCCAGGTCAAAATCCCGGTGAAATTCAATATTCACAGCTTCAGAATGCCCTCCGGCCGTGGGGATTCGCACGGCAGTCGCAGTGACCGAGAAAGTGCGGTCATTCAGGATTTTCTGAGGTTCCCGTGCCAGTTTCATCTCTTCCTTCGTATAGCCATTTTCCTGGAAGACATCACAATGTGGAAGTGCGTTTTTGTAGATAGGATGGGGATAAGCCATCTTCCCCTGAACCCCGGCTACTTCATTTTCGAGTTGTTGTACCGCTTCCACACCTGTCCCTGAAACCGATTGATAGGTGGAGACCACCACTCGTTTGAGCCTGTATTTTTTATGCAGGGGAGCCAGCACCATAACCAGTTGAATGGTAGAGCAATTTGGGTTGGCGATGATTTTGTCAGAGGCCTGCAGGAGGAATGCATTGATTTCCGGAACAACCAATTTGATCTGAGGATCCATGCGCCAGGCGGAGGAATTGTCGATAACGGTGGTTCCCGAGGCCGCAAACCTGGGCGCCCATTCCAGGGAGGTCGTAGCACCGGCCGAAAAAAGGGCAATATCGGGCTTGGCCTCCAGGGCTTGTTGCAATCCGATCACGGTTAACTGCGCTCCGGCGAACGGGATTTTTTTTCCAACGGATCGCTCAGAGGCCACGACCAGCAGTTCATCTACGGGGAACTTTCGCGCTTCCAGCACCTCTAACATGACGGCTCCGACCATACCGGTGGCCCCTACTACAGCGACTTTCATACCTTGCAGATTTGTCGGTAAAAGTAGTCAAGCCGCCTGTTCTGTCAAAACGAGATCCTTTAAAGCCACACCTTTTTTTGTGACCCGCAAATCTCGCAATACCCGATCCCATTAAAAAAACCGCTTCGATTTCCCGAAGCGGTTTAGGGTTAATAATAGCTGCGGTGCAGCGGCGATAGCGCAGAAAGCGCAGTGATGAGACTTATTTTTTCTTCAGCAGATCGCGAATTTCAGCCAGCAGCTCTTCCTGAGTGGGCCCTGCGGGTGCGGGAGCAGGGGCTTCTTCCTTAACCCGAACTTTGTTATAGGATTTGACAATCAGGAATAATACAAATCCGACGATGATCAGGTTGATGATTGAATTGATCCAGGCTCCGTAACGGATCGCGCTTTCGGGGGTAACCACACTTCCATCTGCACCGACAACTGCTTCGGAAAGTATGATTTTAAAGTCTGAAAAATCGATACCTCCGGCGAAGTAACCCACAATGGGCATCATAATATCATTAACAAAACCGTTGACTACCAGCCCAACGGCTCCTGCGAGAAGGACGGCAACTGCCAGGTCGATGACATTCCCGGTCATGATAAAGGCTTTGAATTCTTTTAGCATGGAATGGTTTTTTTAGAAGGTTAGAGGTTACTAAGGTAGCAAATTTTGGTTCCCTTAAATCGATTCATGCCCCGGAAATCACTCTTGGAACCCGCTGTGAAATCCCTGTGAGCAGTTCATAGGAGATGGTGTTCGCCCGGGAAGCCAAACCTTCTGCAGAAATACCATCCCCAAAGAAAACGACTTCATCCCCTTCCTTGCAGGCAATATCACTGATGTCTACCATGGTCATATCCATACAGACATTACCGATTATGGGGGCGGGTTTCCCCTGAATATAAACGCGTCCCTTTCCCTGCCCGTAATGCCTCCCAATGCCATCCGCATGACCAATTGGCAAAGTGGCTGTCACCCTCAAGCCCTCCGACTGATATCCCTTATTGTAACCGACCCATTCTCCGGCTTTAATTTTGTGGATTTGAGAAATTCGGGTGCGCAACCTCGAAACAGGTTTCAATAGAGAATCCGTTTCCGGGTCGTTCGAATATCCGTAAAGCCCAATCCCTGTCCGGACCATATCCCATTGTGCCCCGGGGTAATTAAAGACACCAGAGGTGTTCAGGAGGTGATTAAAAGGCCGGGATTCAAACGGGTACTCCCAATTTTTAACAATGCCCTCAAAGGCCTTCAGTTGACCGAGTGTAAATTCCCGTTCATCCAGGTCATCTGATGCGGCCAAATGTGAAAAAAGGGAGCGAACCTCTAAGGCATCCGTAGCCCGGAGTTGTGAGCCGATCCAATCCAGATCATGCGCCCGGAACCCCAGGCGATTCAGACCTGTATTGAATTTAAGATGCACAGGGTACCTTTTTTGCTTCATCGCCTGAGCTGTTTTGAGAAACTCCTGGAAGATACGCGGACTATACAGGCTGGGCTCCAGGCAGGTTTCAATGATATCTGCCATGCCATCCGGCTGGGGATGAAGGACCAGGATAGGCAGGCGAATCCCGGCCTTTCTCAGGAACACCCCTTCTGAGGTATAGGCTACGGCGAGGTAATCGGCTCCCAAAGCTTCCAATTTACGGGCGATCGCTTTGGCTTCGCTCCCATAAGCGAAGGCTTTGACTACCCCCAGGAGCCGGGTTTCCGGGCGGATACGTGAGCGCAAAACCGCGTAGTTATGCGCCAGGGCATTGAGATCAATTTCCAGGACGGTTTCAGGGTTTTCAGCCATTCCCTGTTTTTTTGGGGGTCACGATTTCGGGGTCTTTCACTTCTATCTTGCTGATTTTTTCCTTTAGCATGGCCTTATAGAAAGCCGCGCGGCTTAAGGGTTCGTATTCTTCCGTCTCCCCCAACAGCACCAAACGGTCGCTTTGCGACTTGCGAAAGCTGTAATTGGCCAGGTTCCCGGTCCTCGGACAAATGGCATGCACCTTTGTAACATACTCCGCCGTAGCCATCAGGGCCGGCATGGGCCCGAAGGGATTCCCCTTAAAATCCATATCCAGACCGGCTACTATCACGCGCTTGCCTGAATTTGCAAGTTTGTTACACACATTAACGATCTCGTCATCAAAAAATTGAGCTTCGTCGATTCCAACTAG
>CAKZOC010000065.1 GCA_937136025.1 uncultured Bacteroidota bacterium | reverse complement strand
GATGTTCTCCCCGGGTCTTTATACTGTAGACCCCTCGTCTTTCAGGGAAACACTTAATATTTATATTGTTGTATTACAGGAACTTACATTATTCATAATGACTTTGGCATGGTGATTGATTTTTAGAGCATGGATAGAAATCGTTTTTATCCTAAACTAAAAACCCTATCGCCATGAAAAATCTATTCTTCCTTTTAACCGCATTCGTTTTGGGAATAGGAACTTCCTTCGGAGCAAGTATGGGTAACACAACTGCTTCCTTTGGAAATTCCAGGTCCTTTATCTTTACCGAAGCAGACGTCACGTTTTCAGTATACCCCGACGGAGAATTCGACTTTTATCTCAATGGTCAGTTCGGTGTTCAGGCCGGGGTATTTGGCGGACAAGGAGTCATAACTTACAATTCAGGATTCAATTACAATCCCTATGTGCAATATGATGACTATGGAGCGGTGATTCAAATCGCACAACTTCCGGTCTTTTACGATTATTACGGAAGAGTCAGCCGAATCGGAAATATTCACATGACCTACAGGAGCGGAAGGCTCTATCGCCTTGGAGGTATGCGTATCTTCTACAATGGGTTCGGGTATTACAACCACCATGTGGGATATATTAATCCGTTTAACCGGGTTTATGTATACCGGCCGTTTCACAGGTATTTCGTCAGGCCGGCTGCCGCATTTTGTATGGTGTATCCACAACCCTACAGACGCTATTACAGCCCGGTTCGGTATACCTACCACAGGCCTTATTACAACAATACCCGCAGGGCGTATGCTCAAGTCGGCAGACAAACGCGATACCAGCAACGGGCTGAACGCAGCAGGGTATATAAGAATGACCGCCAGGTGGTTGCGCGGACAAATACAGACAGAAGGAGCCAGTCCGGCAGGAATTCTGCAGCTCGTGCTACACGCACCGATGTCCAACGCGGATCTGCTGCCCGGTCGGCCCCGGTAACCCGGGCATATACTGCTCCTAAAAAGAGCAGGAGTATAACGACTGAGCGTACTCATAGTCGCAAGGCCACTGCTGCTGCCAAACCTTCCAGAACGATCAGGCAAAGTGTAGCTTCAAGGTCTGCCGGAAAAGAGCGAGTCAGCTCTCAGAAGGTTGATAAAAAAAGGAGTCCGGCAGTACGCCGGAGTGGAACAACTTCGAGAGAGACCGTAAGCCGGACCTCCCGTACTTCGAAAAGCCGTAGTGCGACATCAGCCAGGACTTCCCGCAGAAGTACAGGCTATTAAGGACTAATTCAGGTCGGTGATCGATAAGGCCTCTGGGAATAAAAAACCATTCCCAGGGGCCTATTTTTTGAAACCCTTCCTAAAGAGCGCTATCAGATCTTCCGAGACCTTAAACTTCAGAAGCGCCACCAGATAAACCCCGGCAATTAAAACACTCTTCAAGGTAATATTGACAACTGGATGGAAAGGGAACGCGATCCATTGGAACAGCAAAAAGGTGAGCCCGGCAATGCCAAAGACTTTAAGGCTGTTGATACTCCAGGGGGTTAATCCGAATTTCCACTTTACAAAAAGCATTTTTACAAGGTTATAAAGACCGGCAGAAATAAAGGTTGCCACAGCCGCTCCGGTAAGTCCCAGAATGGGGATGAGCCAGGCGTTCAACAAGATCGTCATCAGTGCCAACACCACCCCCATCAAGAGGAGCGTTCGGTAATAGCGGGAGTTATAGAGAATGGCTGTATTAATTCCAAGGAAAGCATCAAAAAGCCGAACCAGTCCCAAAAACAGTACGACAGAAACCCCGCCCCGATAAGATTCCGGCAACAATAAATAGAAATCCTGAAGATTCAGGAGTATACCGATAAAAATAAGGGCTGTTATGGCGAGAAGGGTCAGGGAACTTCTTTTATAAAGCTTTTCTAATCCCTCCAAATCCCCCGAATTCATAAGGGAAGCCGTAAGCGGATATGCGATTTGATTCATAGACCGGAAGGGCACGATAATCACCGTGGCAATAAAAACGGCCACCGTATAATATGCCACGTTTTCAATCTGGATGTACTGATTGATCATAAACCTGTCAATCTCCAGAAGTACTACAGAAATAGACCCCCCCAGAATGATCAGACTTGTGTATTGAAGTACCTCCCTAAATCCATCGGGCAGGGCGAGGCGGAAGTGAAAGGGTTGCAGGCTCATGGCGTGCCACGCCATGAGCACAACACGTATTCCATAAAGAAAGACCAGCCAATTCAGAAAGCCAGCCTCGGTGAGTACCCCAAAAAAAAGCAACAAGAGCAAAACACTTACTCCAAGGCGGATAAAAACTTCTTTAAAAAAGGTTCCCAGGGTCGATTTCAGACAGACCTTGCTCCAGGCGAAAAAGACCTCAAAATACGCCATAAAGAGTCCTATCCAGAAAATATGCCAGACATAGTCGGCGACAATCTCGTTCTTACCGGAGATAAAATCTGCAATGACACTATTGGCGAAATAACTGAATACCCCCAGGGGAATAACAATCAGCAAAGGCACTCCCAATACCAGGGTGAGCAAGGGTTGAAGATCCGCCCGCTCTTTATACGCCGAGTAGTACTTTACAAGTGTATTGGGAATCCCAAAAGATAAGACGGGCATCAAAAGAGTCGCCGTGGATATCAGAACCCCAACCAGGCCGAAATAGGCATCAGACATGACACGGGTATACAGAAATAGTGTGTTTACAGCCCCCAGGACAAAACCCAGATAGGTGATAGTGGTATTCAAAGCGGTTTGTCGGAGTACTATTCCCATAGGACCTCTTTAACGAGTCGCCCGGTAAGCGCTCTGCGGTGATAGGCCTCTACACCTTCAGCCTCTACGATAAGATTGTGCTTTTTGTAATCCTGATACCAGGTATGTAAAGCCCGTTCGATCTTCTGCTGCTCTTCATACCGAAAAGCAGCTCCGGACTTGCATTCCGCAATGAGAGAAGCGACCTCCCAGTGCTCAGGTCCTATAGCGAGAATTGGACGCGATGCTGCCAAATACTCGAAGAACTTCCCGGGGATGATGCCCCGGGTCTGGGGCGCGTCAATTTCAATCAGGAGTAATATCTGTGCCCGGCGCTGCCGTTCCAGTGCCTGATCGTGCGGGATATAGTCCTTAACGGACAACTGTGCCCCGAGTCCCTGGTCGCGTATGCTTTGTAAGACCTCAGGACTTACGGGCCCGATGAGTTCAATTTTAAGATCTCGTTTAAATTCCGGATTTACATCAGAGAGGCTTTTCAGGGCATTCCACAGTGAAACGGGGTTTCGACCGCTAAGCAAGCTTCCAATATGAGAAATCGTAAAGGGACCTTCAGGTTGCCCTTTGGTGTTTAACTCCCCAAAATACCCATTGGTGATTACGTGTATCGGATGCGGTGTCAGGGGTTTAAATTCCCTCATCGTCTGTGAGCTCGTCGTAATAACGGCATCTGCCTCGTTGAGAACGGCGGCCTCGAGTTTGCGATGTTTTTCCGTCGCCCTCCTACTCAGCCTGAGGGCACTATGATATCCGATTGAGGTCCAGGGATCCCTGAAATCGGCAATCCATCGAATCTTCTTTAAACCCGTTAACTTCAACCCAATCAGATGCATACTATGGGGAGGGCCGGTAGTAATCAGGGTGTCTATACCCTCTTTTTCCATTACCCCGGAGAGAAATCGCACCGAAGGTTTAATCCAGTATTTGCGGGCATCGGGGATAAAAATATTGCCCCTCACCCACAACATCAGGCGTTCGATCCGGCCCGGCTTCTCCCGGTTAATGATTCCCGAACTGATGCGTTTTGTTCCCGAAGGACTGAGTAAACGCGCTAATTGATAGGGTTCCCTGATTTTTTGGCGATACACCTTAATCCCTTGAGGGATTTGTTGAACCAGGGAAGGGTCTTTTAGGGGATAATGTGGATTTTCAGGGGTGTAAATCACGGGCTCGATTCCAAATTCCCGCATATAGGAAGCGAAGTACAACCAGCGCTGAACCCCGGGACCTCCTGCAGGGGGCCAGTAATACGTAACAATAAGTACTTTTCGCATTTCTTATGCTTCCTGCTTCCTGCGCCCGCGGAACAGGCCGTATCCGGCCCCTCCGAGGAGCAAAAGAGCCAGTAAAACTGTACTGGCGAGACTGATCTGACTGCCTTTTTGAATCACCTCAGGTTCAAATCTGAATGCAATTTCATGCTTTCCGGCCGGGATAAACATGCCCCTGAGGGCGTAGTTGACACGAAAATGAGCATCCGGTTTTCCGTCGATGTAAACATGCCATCCACTCGGGTAGTACATTTCAGAGAAAACTGCCATTCCCGCATGGGCGTTTTCTGAGGTATAAACCAGTTCGTTTGCCTTATACGAATTCAATGTGATTCGCGATGTGGAATCAACGGGGAAGTTGCCCGGGGCCACCTCTGTGAATTCCCTGACATTGACGATCGCCTCCAGTGCCGGGTACAGGCTATCCAGCGCCTGAATCGCTTCGTCAGGAGAATCAACGCCCTTAAGCCGGGCCACAAACCAGGCATTTCCAAGGGCACCCGGATTCAGGGAAGCTCTTGGGTTGCCCTCCTCGTCAGCCTGTATGAGGTATTTTGTGTTGAGCATATCCAATACGCGCCGATTGTTCCTGTAGATATGGAACTCAAAGAGATCCTGCATCCTGCGGGGCTTGGCTGCGTGGTACCCTCCAAGCGATTTATGAAAATAAGAGGTTCGAGCCCCATTCAGGCCCTCCCCCACATTCAGCACTCGGTAGTAGGCCGTATCCCTGAGAATTTGCTGATCTGCCTGGGTCATCGCAAAACTATTACTAAGTTGCCTCCGCGATACAAAATCATCCTTATTGACATAGCGCAGATCCACAGCAGTTAAGTCTGCCACTATGAGGATTCCCAGGCTCAGAATCATCCATTTCACGGGCAAGCGCTTTTTGAGGTTCAACCATAATAGCAAACCGGCCAAAAGTATAAAAAGCATAGATCTGAAGGTATCCTGCAAATACACCGCCTCCCGGTCTCTGCGAATTAAGTCCACGAGTTCTTCCCCGTAATAGCGTTCGAGTACCCCATCATTCGCCCCGGTAAAATCAAAGACTGATTTCAGAAGAAACAAAACAACCCCAACTCCAAGCAAGCCCGAAGCGCTGATTATCAGAGCCTTTCGCTTCTTTTCCCCGGGAGTTTCCGGATTGATCCATGCTCTGATGGCTAAAACGGCCAGTATGGGAACACAGAGCTCCAAAATTACCTGTACGGAGGAAACTGCCCGAAACTTGTTGTACAGGGGAAAGTAATCGATCATCAGATCGGTAAGCAGCGAAAAATTCTTTCCCCAGGAAAGCACCAGTGCAATCCCCGAGGCAGCCAGAAGCCACCATCGGGAGCGCCCTTTAACCAGTAAAAGTCCGAGAAAGAAAAGAAAGAGCACCACCGCTCCGATATACGGTGGGGCCGCCACTATGGGCTGATCCCCCCAGTACAGCTGCAGGTTATTGCTGAAATCCAGGGCTTGGGATCTGGAAACACCCTGGTCGATAAGGAATTCAAAAGTGCGCGAATCCTCGCCCAGAGACTCTACCGATCCGCCACCATAGAGTCGGGGTACTAATAAATTCAGGGATTCTGAAATGCCATAGCTGTACTGGGTGATATACTCCCGATCTAAACCATCTGTAGCGATTTTCGGGCTGCCATCCGGATTTACTGTCAGTACAGCGGGACCTCTGGTGCTCCAGGCTGCATATTCCCGGGTGGCCATAAGGGAAGTCGCATTGACGACAATCCCCAGCACGGCAGCCACAAGAAGCAATCCGGAGGCGATAAAGAAAGATTTCAGCTGTTTCTCTCGAACAGCGTCCACCAGATAGACGACTCCCAACGGGATAACCAAAAACAGGAAGTAGTAGGTCATCTGGTAGTGGTTGGCCTGTATTTCAAGAGCCACGGCTACCGCCGTGAGCAGAAAGCCCCACAGGTACTTCCCCCTGAAGGCCAGCAGTATTCCCCCAAGGACCATCGGCAGATACCCGATCGCGTGGGCCTTTGCATTGTGGCCTACACCCAATATGACAATCATATACGTTGAAAAGCCAAAGGCCAGAGCCCCAAGGATGGCCAGGCGGTACTCCACTTTCATGCAGCCCAACAGGATATAAAAGCCCAGGAAATACAGGAATAGATAGTCTGCCGGACGGGGTAAAAAACGGATAACCCGATCTAACTTTTTAACGTAATCATGTGGATATCGCGCTCCCAATTGATACGTGGGCATCCCCCCGAAAGCACTATTGGTCCAGTAAGGCTCTTCTCCGTATTGACGGCGAAAATCTTCCTGCTCCTCGGCCATTCCCCGATACTGGACAATGTCTGACTGGTAGATAACCTTACCCTGAAGTACAGGATTAAAGTACAGTAAGGCCACTACGGCAAAAAAGGCAATAGCAAAAAAATGTGTGAGGAAACTCCTGAAAATCGGATTCATAAAGGTGTCGAAATCAATTTATTCAATCTCTTCATATTCTATATATTCTCCAACTTTTTTTCCAGGATTCGCCCTCCGGGAAGGCTTCTTATCTATAATGACGTCTCCTTCGTCAGCCGGGGCCTGCCGGGTTTGCTGCGCTCTGGCAGCGGCCTGCTCAAAAAGGTCCCCTGTCTTTCGCCTGGCGTACGCGAGCAACCAGGGCCGCAACAACCTGCCGATTATTTTCAACAGAAAATAGCCGAGAAGAATCCATAAAACGGTCTTTAATACACCCATAATCTCGATTCCAATTATATCAAAATTACAATTCCCGCGTTGTATATAGCGTACAAATGTCCTAAAATATACACAATATGGCAGTTTCCCATAGATATAAGACCTGGAAAACTCCCCTTTACGGACTGATTTTCTGGTCTATTTTTTTCAGTATTCAGGGACATTCCCAATATACAGATGTTATCAATTCCAACCGGCCCGGTGAATCTGTCGGTGCTTTTGCGGTGGGAACCGGGATCATTCAGCTGGAATCCGGGGTTTTTTATGAGCAGCAAAACCACTCTCTTTTCGACACAGATTCCAGTATTTTCGGCCTGGGCGTGGCCCTGAGATACGGACTCCTGTTCGAATCCCTGGAGCTTTTTTATGAAGGCATCTACCAAAATCAAAATATAACTTTTAACACCTCCGGGCTCGAAGACCAGTACAGCGGTTTTGGAAGGAATCGCCTTGGGTTGAAATATCTCATATACGACCCGTTTAAAAATCCCGAACGTAACGCTCCGAACCTCTATAGTTGGCGAGCCAACAATACTTTTCAATGGCGCAATCTCATCCCCGCAGTTTCGGTCTATGCGGGAGCCAATTTTATTCTTGGTGACAACCCCTTCTTTGCTCCGGATGATCCGAGTATCTCCCCAAGGGTCATGGTTTCCACCCAGAGCCTCCTCTCCCCGAGGTTTGTATTAATCACCAATATTATCTACGACCAAATCGGATCTGATTTTCCCGAATGGAGTTATCTGGTCTCGTTATCCCATGCCTTCAGAAACCCCAGATGGAGTATTTTTTTAGAGAATCAGGGAATTAAAAGCGACAGGTATTCAGACGTACTTCTCAGAACCGGCGTCGCCTATCTCATAAGTGACAATTTTCAGGCCGACCTCCTTATCGGTGGTAGTTTTAAGGATACGCCCAGTCGCGGCTTTATCGCCGGAGGTATTTCCTACAGGCTGGACAAACATACAGACAAGCTCAAACCCATAGAAGATCAGGAACCCCAAATCGGGCGGAAGGATATGCGTAAAAAGAAAAAAGAATCCGGAAAGTCTAAAAAGAAGAAAGGTAAGCAAGCGGAAAAGAAATCATCAGAAATCGAAGGGTAACATCCTCGTCGAAAAGCTTACCCGAATTGTCGTCACTTCTCTTCTAAGCCTTGACAATTATGCCTAATTTTGCCTTTGTAAATAAAGGCAATGGTGCAAATTAAGGAGGTCCGCTCCAAACAGGAATTAAAATCCTTTGTAAAGTATCCCTTTGCGCTTTATCGGGATTCCCCGTACTGGGTCCCCCCCATTATCAAAGAAGAACTCGATAGCTTTAATCCGGAGTTGAATCCTGTTTTTGAGCAGGCAGAGGCACGTTTTTTTCTGGCCTTTAAAGGAGGTCGGATCGCGGGCCGGATAGCCGCTATTATCAACCGGGTAGAAATCGAAAAACTGGGTTTGTCCAAAATGAGATTCGGATGGATGGACTTCGAAGACGACGCGGAAGTATCTAAAGCTTTACTGGGTAAGGTCGCGGAGATCGGCAGATCGCAGGGTCTGGATTTTATCGAAGGGCCTATGGGTTTTTCAAACCTGGATAAAGTAGGTGTTCTGACCGAGGGTTTTGATTATTTGGGCAGTATGATCACCTGGTACAACTACCCATATTACAAGACTCATTTAGAGGACTTTGGTATGGCTGTTGAAAAAGAGTTTATCGAAAGTAAGTTCCCCTTTTCCAATGTAAAGCCCGTACACTTTGAGCGGATTGAGAAAATCATCCGTAAACGTTATCAACTCCGCCCGCTGAATTTTGAGAAGACGTCACAAATTCTGCCCTGGGCCCATGAGATGTTCGAAGTCTTTAATGCCTCTTATTCCCGACTCTCATCCTTCGTTCCGGTGTCTGAATCCCAAAAGGAATACTTCAAGAAGAAATATCTCACCCTGATCGACCCCCGGTACGTAAAATTCGTTGTGGACCAGGATAACCGGCTCGTTTCCTTCGCTATTGTCATGCCTTCTTTTTCAAAAGCACTTCAAAAAGCGGGAGGATCTTTATTTCCTTTTGGTTTTTATCATCTTCTGAAAGCGCGAAAAAGCAGTAAAGAAGTCTTTTTTTACCTGATCGGTATCCTGCCTGAATACCAGAAAAAAGGAGTGACCTCCATTATTTTTAATGAGTACTACCGGGAGTTCACTGCCCGGGGAATAAAAATGGCTTACCGCACCCCGGAACTGGCAGATAACGTAGATGTGCATCAGATATGGAAACACTTTAAACCCGAAGTTTATAAGCGTCGGTGCACCTTCCGCAAAGACCTGAAAGAGGAAGAATAAATCAATAGCAGCAAAATCAAAATACGATCCGGATTTTTTTAACGCCCCTGGTCTTGATCAGTCCGTAATTGAACTGCTTCGTCGAAAAATCCCACTAACCATTCAGGGATGCCTGCACGCGCTGCGCAGTTGTAGGTCAATGAGTATACACTTTGAGATTAGAACAAAGCATGCCCTCTCATACCGATGTAGTGGAAACAGGCACTAAAAAACCCCGGCAAAGTCCCGGGGTTTAAAAGTTCATTTGTGCGGGGCGAATCACTCACCCATGGCAGCCGCCACTGCGGCAGACAATCGTTTATAGGTTCCGTTCTGAAGCCGCTCACGAATCGTGGAAAATGCATCCAGGGTTTCCTCGATGTCGGCTGCGGTGTGCGTAGCGGTTGGAATCATCCGGAGCAGGATAAGTCCTTTGGGGATTACCGGATAGACTACTATTGAGCAGAATATCCCGTGATTCTCCCTTAAATCCTTGACCAGGGCCATAGCTTCCGGAATACTGCCATTTAAATAGACAGGGGTAACACAACTGCTTGTGGTTCCAATATCAAAGCCGCGGTCTTTTAAACCGTTTTGCAGCATATTCACATTCTCCCAAAGCTTGTTTTTAAGTTCTGGTCGGGTTTTGAGCATCTCCAGTCGCTTGAGCGCCCCCTTCACGTAAATCATCGGAAGGGACTTGGCGAACATCTGAGAGCGCATATTGTATTTCAGGTAATCGATAATCTCCTTATCGGCTGCCAGGAATGCTCCTATGCCGGCCATGGACTTTGCAAAGGTGGCGAAGTATACATCGATATCATCCTGAACGCCCTGTTCTTCGCCGGCTCCCGCCCCTGTAGCACCCAGGGTTCCAAAACCGTGGGCATCATCCACCAATAATCTGAAGTTATATTTTTCTTTCAGGGCCACGATTTCTTTGAGTTTTCCCTGCTCACCCCGCATACCGAAAACACCCTCGGAGATTACCAGAATGCCTCCCCCGGTCTGCT
>CAKZOC010000064.1 GCA_937136025.1 uncultured Bacteroidota bacterium | reverse complement strand
CTGATCCATACTACCCGTCGGAGTCTGGCCCCATAAAGGACCAACCTGTATAAGTAAAACAAGAGCTAAAAGCTTTAAAAAGGTTTTGCGAATCATAGTATATAAAGAAAATGTGGTTAACTATCTGAATCAATGACAACTAGAGCTTCCTGTTACTGCTCCATAATCGCATACCATGCCTTGTGAATCCAAAAAGATCCATTTAAGCCAAGCACGTAAACAAAGGGGCTATCTTTAAAAGAGTGAATAATCTAAGGAAGAATTCGTCCTTCTACTTAGGTGAATCCAATTTGTGAATTACTGAAATTTAGACAGTCGTATTCCTGTGAGACATAAGCGGGATACCTATGCCAAAAGAAGTGGGGGAACTTCATTTTCGGTCGGTTATTTGTTAGTCCTACTAATCTCACCAATCACTCTCAATTTGACAAAATATTTCGATGAAGGGTATAATGGTAAATCAAAACAATAGATAAAAATCATACTAACTCACTGATTTTATTTTCGTTATTAACCAGTTTTTGACAATACAACCTCTTGCCGGTTAATCGATCTTTTTTGCATTTGGTCGGCAATTCTTCTTTTGACGCTAACACTCCTACACGTCAAACTATAAGCACACATGCACATATTAAAAAGAAAACATTGACGGTACCCTATTCTAAATGTGCCTAATATTAAACCAGAGTCAATTCATTTCAAAAGAATACTAGAAACATTCATAAGCAATAACTTTGATATACTTTTATAAGACAAGCGAAATCATATCAACCCAAAACCCAACACAAAACAGGTTCACAAATCGTCAACATAAGACACTTAAAATACGGGAGACCCTATAAAATATAGGGGTTCCAGCCGAGGGTTTAAATCCTGGCGTGGTCACTAAAACTTCATATTATTTTAAACCAAAACCCTGCAAATCGTATGATTTTCAGGGTTTTATTTGTTATGAATTACCTCATTTTGATGGCATTTGCCTCTAAATAAAGAGGATCAAAAACTGTTAAAAAGTTCACAGATCGTCAACATCAATTTTAAATCGTCAACATATTGACGATTTACGATTAAAACCCTTACCAAATCCCAAATTTGAGTTCATTTAGTACCCGGAACTTACTTCCATAAAACAGGGAAAGTTTAAAAATCCTTTCTTTTTGCCTTTCGAATCAGGGTCCATACCGGAAGTACGGTCCATATGACCAGCACGGCAGCCGAAACAAGGAAGCCAAGCTGGGTGCCAAGGAAGTTTTTAAATACAGCGCCGGTATAGCCGAGCAATGCCGAGATGTCGAGTTTCAGGAGAATGAGGATCCTGGAAAGATCAATCGGATTGAAAATGGTGGCCGCGAGTGAAAAGGAGTCCAGTGGATACTCTTCAAAAGCGATTAGCGAAAGTAGGAATAGCCCATCATAAATAACTGCCATAAATAGCCATAGCAACACGGCATACCCGAATCCCTTTATCTTGTTTTCATTGGATATCGCTATGTTGTAGGCAAGCCCGGTGAAAATAAACGTGAGGAAAGCACCGATGACGATTAACATCGAAAAATTAAGAATATCCCCACTTTGGAACAGCCCGTATAAAGCAAAGGGAATTCCCAGTCCCAGCACCAGACTCAGCGTCAAAGACCCGGCTACACCCAGATACTGACCAAGGAAGATGGAAGACCTCTTAAGGGGCTGGGCAAGCAGCAACTCGGTGAACTCCCTTGAATTATAAAAGTACATGACCCCGAAGATCGTACCAATAAGGGGGACAAGGATTATGATAATATTCATGAGCGTAATCACGGCTTTTGAGAGGTCATTGTTCAAAAACAGCAATACAAAGCCAAGTAACAGGTAGAACAGGAAATACACGTAGCTCCAGCGGCTGCGCATCAGGTCGTAAAAGCTGTATTTGAGAATCTTAAGCATCTTTTTTTTCGCTTGTTATGGCTGCAATGGCATGTTCGAGGTTCGATTGCCCTGTTTTTTCCAGCAGACCGGCCAGGGTCCCTGTATAATAGATCTGTCCTTCGAGCAAATACACTACCTGATCGGCCACTTCCTCCACAAATTGCATGATATGGGTGGTGATCAGAAAAGTCTTCCCCGCTTCTCGCTCCCTTTTTATCAGGTTTTTAAGGGAGATAAGGGAGGCCGGATCCAGGCCCGAGGTGGGCTCATCCAGGACGATTACAGGACTATCGAACATAAAGGTAAGTACCAGGTTGACCTTCTGTTTAGTGCCCCCGGAGAGGTTGGCCAGTTTTTTGTCGAGGAAAGGTCCCAGGCCGAAAAGAGCTGAAAGGTCGCCCTCATCCCCTTGTTTTTGACGAAGGTCTTTGATCATTCCCATGAGCTCCCTTACCCTGATGTTTCCGGGAAAATTGGCGATCTGGGGCAGGTAATTTAGCTCCTCCCGGTATTCCCACTGTTTTTTAATGGACTGCTCCCGGAACATGATGGAACCCCTGTCCGGGATCACAAGGCCCAACAGGCATTTGATAAGCGTGGTTTTTCCGGATCCATTAGGGCCCAGTACGGCATAAATGCCCCCCCCGGGGATACTCAGGTCCACCCCTTTCAGGACCTCATTCTTTCCATAACGTTTATGCAGGTCTTTTATCTGGATCATTGGATCATTTTCATTTGGGGTTGCACATCTGCCAGGTTATCCGGAGTGAATACCGGGGAGACCCGTTCGGAAAAATCGATCAGGTCCATAAAAAGGCTACGCAGCAGGATGAGGGTCTCCGGGGTTCGATTCACAATATAGGAAAACAGCTTTACCGGGCGGTGCGGGACATCGCCTACGCCGTCCCTGTCCAGGTCATAGCCGGAATAGTTGCTCCAGTGGTTCCCGACAAAGCTATTGTCGTTCACATTGCTATTGTATGAGAGGTCAAAGGAATTATAGAGAAAATTATTGCGCCGGAAGGAATTTTCATAACAAGCGCCGAGGACCCTGATGGCCCACCCATTGCTCACAAAATCATTCTTCTCATATTTTATCCGGTTTGATCCCTCGATGTTAATGCCCACGGTATTCTGCTCAAACAGGTTCCCAGTGATCTCTGCATCGTTTATTTCCTTTAACAGCATCCCATAAGCGGCCGGCCCCCAGTTTTTCCGGAACCGGTTCCCTGTCATCCGGATCCTTTTTGAGAACATTACGGCTACTCCCGCCCCATTGTTCTCAAACAGGTTATCCGTGTAATCGTTGTCATTGGAAAACATAAAGTGCAGCCCATAGCGCAGGTTCTTCCGGCTTATATTCCCCTGGATCTGAATGGTATCTGCGAATTCGAGATAGATCCCATCGCGAACCCCCTCAATCCGGTTGTTCGCTATGACAACATTGTTTGAATACCACAGATGGACCCCGTTTCCGGAATTATATTCATCCCTGGCTATTCCCGCTATTTGATTGCCCCTTACAGTGCCATTAGAAGACTTTTCCAAAAATATTCCGAAGAACAGGTTTTCAAAACGGTTCTCCTCAATATGGAAATCCCTGCTGCGAACAACCCTGATGGCCGAATGATCCGAAGTATAGCTCACCCCAACGTTGACAATGTCCAGTCCTTTTATCCGCACTCCATCGGAAACGATTCTGAAAATTTCCCCTTTTTCCTGTCCATCCACCACGGGATAATCCTCTCCAAGCAGGGTCAGCGGTTTATCGATGAGGATATTGAACTCAGCATAGACGCCCTTTCGGATTAGCAGGGTATCATGATCCGCTGCCAGTGTTATGCCTTCTTTGATTGTCCTGACCTCGCATTGCCCGCATATGGGAATGGTGCCGGCCAGCATCCGGGTTGCCGCCAGGAAGAACACCGGGAGCAAGAAATGAATATGGAGATGTAAAGGGGTCCTCATAAAATACCTCCGCTACGGACACTAAAACCCAACAGGACAAAAAGCACGGCAAGAATGGTAACTGCGATTATATGAACAGCCAGGGGTCTTAGGGACTTCTTTGGAATGAGGAAGAACCTGGCGTGAACAGCGAGGATAATCGTCAGCAATAAAAGCCCGAATTTCAGCAGTATATGACGGGTATAGTGGTCTTGCCATTCGAAGTTTAAAACATCGGGCGAATAGAAAGCTGTCATGTAGATTCCTGTAAGGACCAAGATGAGCAGGGAGGGCAGGCCTATCGGTTCATAACGGGATTCGTATGCTTCGATGATCCCAAAATCGTTCCGTTTCAGGGCCTTGGGTAGAAACCCCAGGGCAAGGACCAAATGACCCCCGGTCCAGATGGTAGCTGCCAGGATATGGATAAAAATAATGCTCTTGAGTATCATGTCAACGTATAATTAGGAACCGGCTGTCCTCCAGGGCCAATACACGATGTACCTCCTCTTTGGGAAAAGAGAAATCCTCAAACTGAACCAGGGAGAAGTGCTTCCCGTTTATCTGGAATTCCAGAGCGCCCTGCAGGACAATCAGAAAGGCATCTCTGGGGGAGGTATGTTCGGGAAACACGGCCCCTTTCTCAAGGGTTATGCTAAGTATTTCCAACGCTTCGTTCTGTATGGGTCTCCGCACCTGCAGCCCATCAATTGACTGCGTTCTGATCTGTTGTCCAACGTCGTACATGGCTTATTCTTTATATCGATTTCTGATAATGTTCCAGGAATAGACCTCACCCCCGTGTTCCTGCTGTGCCTTTGCGGCTTCGGCATTGCTCTCAAAAGCGGTCAGGTTGGCTCCCATCGGACTGGGGATCCCTTCACTGACGAGATAGGATGCCCGGCTGGCTTCCATCAGCTGGCCGGGACGGGTATAGGTATTTACGAGGAGCTGGCCAACTGCCGGTTCATCCTCGCCGCCCAGGTAATTCAGCATGCATTCCACGGCGTCGAATTTATACACCTTCCCTTTGGCAGTAACTAATTCTGCCCCATGTTGCTGGTCCACGATGGTCATCCGGCAGAAATTACAGGCATCCGATCCGTAAGCAATAGGTTCGGGCCCCGTCCTACAGCTCCCCGCCTGGATCAGGATCAGGATCGAAATAACCATATTCCCTTTAAACCTCATATCCTCAAATTTTATCATTAAACCAGACGAGCACTTATTTCTACATCGGGCGTAATCCTGGAACTTTTCCAGCCCAGATAACCTGCTGCCAGGGTAAGGGACATACCCACAAACATCATCCAGGCGCCGGGCGCCGGCAGGGAGGTAACATCAAAATTCAGCATTTTGACATGCCCGAAAAGGGGTGGTTTGTAAGTCATGGGTGTGCCGTCCGGGTTCTCCAGTTTCATAATCGCATTGGGGTCCAGATTGGTGCCGTAATCAACCATCCAGTTATTGAAATCGTACATCCCGAGCACTCCCAGCACCGACATCAGCAGGAACCATCCAATGAACCATTTATAGGTGAGCTTATTGGAATACCCAAGCAATCCCACCAGAACGCCGAGAGCAATCATCCCACCTACAATTAAGGGGAAGGCACTAAACTCCCACATGTCCTCATCTTTGGGCAGGGTCCTCATCCCAATATAATGGTTGAGTCCGTCTATGTTTTGGATGTCAAATTCACTCACCCCCCTGATCCCGTTGATGTGGATGTTCATCCCGAGCGGTTCAGGGTATTGAGGGGCCCCAAGCATGATATTCCAAAGGGGAAGGAAATACAATCCCAAAAGAAACAGGGGCCCCAGGATCATTAAAATGCTTGCTTTTTTCATCTTGTATTGAATTGCGTTCGACAGGCCCAGGGTTGAAATAAGAAAGCGGGCAGGTTTTAACGCAGCCCGCTTTCTCACTTGGATTAGACAAACCTCAGAACCTAAGTTAATCTCCAACCGACCAGGACAATTCCATGTTGGAATTGGCAGCGGACACCCTTATGTAACCTTGCATTTCCTGGTGTAGGGCAGAGCAGAAATCCGTACAGTAGAAGGGCCATACCCCAACTTGTTTCGGTTCCCAGATTATGGTCTTGGTTTGCCCCGGCATTACCAGTATTTCAGAAGTGTTGGCGCCAATGGCCGCAAAGCCGTGGGGCACGTCGAAATCCTGTTCGTGGTTGGTCACGTGGAAGTAGACCCTGTCACCCACTTTTACTCCTTCGATATTATCCGGGGTAAAGTGACTGCGTATGGTTGACATATAAATATGCACGTCCTTGCCATCGCGTTCTACCCTTGCATCCGCCGGGGACTTTATGCCGTAGGGATGGTTGTTCTCATCCAACCGGTATATCTTTTTGGAGTTGGGTTTCAACAGATCTGCCGGACAGCCGGCTGCATAGTGTGGCTCACCATGTGTCGGGAAGTCATAGATCAGTTCCATTTTCTCCCCGGAAATGTCATAAATCTGGGCAGAGTGCTCCATTTCAGGTCCTGTGGGCAGGTATCGGTCCTTGGTAATCTTGTTCATGGCCACTAAATATTTGCCAAAAGGCTTCCTCGAGTTTCCGCCCGGGATCATCAGGTGGCCCACAGAGTAAAAGGTAGGCTTGCGATCCACCACTTCCCAGCTGCCCAGTTGCCATTTGACTACCTCGGAGGAGATAAAGAATGTGGTGTAGGCATTCCCATTCCCGTCAAATTCGGTATGGAGCGGGCCAAGGCCACCGCTTTTCACGGTTCCGGCGAGCACTTCTTCGAACTTCAGGATTGGAATTCCATAAGCCTCGCCATCAAATTGCCCTCCTTCAATGGCGGCGAGCATATTATCGAAGGAGTGTACCGTGATGTCCGCAGAGAGCTTACCAGAGCCTATAATATATTGCCCGGAAGGGTCCACATCACACCCGTGGGGCGACTTTGGGGTTGGCAGCAAATAGACCGCCCCCGGCACCTCTGTGGGATCTACAGTAAGCACTTCTTTCTTCATCGTTGAGGTAGCCATGTGTGTGCTTTCGTCATAGACATTGTGCGCATAGTTAGCGGGTACCCTGGTTCCCCCACCATTCTTAACATATTCCTCAATTTTTTGCCAGTTGATGGCAGCGATAAAATCCTTGTCGTTCTGGGAGGCATTGACCTCCAGAAGCGAACTGGCCTCCTCCGTATTGTATGTGGAGAAGAAGAACCAGCCATGGGACTTGCCCCTGCCCGGGTGGGACAGGTCGTAATTGAATCCAGGCATGATCACCTGAAATTCAATTTCCATATGACCATGTTCGGGCTCCACACTTATGAAGGTCAGGGCGCCCTTAAAATTCCCTTTGTATTCCTTAATGGGCATATCTCGTTGGGGTACGGGCACTGAAAATCGTGTCCCCGCGACTACATATTCGGTATTTTCCGTAATAAACGAGGAACTGTGGTTACCGGCGCTATTGGGCACTTCGATGATTTCTTCGGTTTCAAAAGTGCTCAAGCTGATGCGGGCTATCCTGGGGGTGTTATTCCCATTGACAAAGATCCAGCGGCCATCAAGCTCCCCGTTGGTTTGGGATATGTCCGGGTGGTGGAGGTCATCCCAGGGGATAAAGCCATGAGAGGTATTTAATAAAGGTTTGGTTTCCTCAGAATACCCATAACCCGAAGTAGGGAACTGGGAGAATACAGGTATTTCTTTGAACATTCTGCCCGATGGCAGGCCGTATACGGTTAGGTTGCCACTGTAACCCCCTGACAAGAATGCGTAGTACGCATCTTGTTCTCCAGGCGCCACGTAGACTTTTTCTGCAGCGCTTGAAGACAGCGCGCCATTGTTAGCGCTTTTTCCTCCCTGGTTGCACCCTGAAAAAAGAAGGGCCATACCGGAAAGCAAAATTCCTATTTTGAATGCAAATCGTTTCATTGATCTTGGTTTTTAGTTGTTCGTTGTTATTCTTGCGGGGGGAGCATGACTTTATCCACCACATGGATGATGCCATTGCTCGCGGGAACACTGGCGATTATTTTGGCACCTCCCACGTAAACATCATCTCCCCTAACCTCTACGGGGACATTCTGATCATTGGCCTGCCCGAGCTTTTTAAACTTTTTCAGGAAGTCCTTTTCATACTTACCCGGCGTAACGTGGAACTTCAGGATATTGGCAAGAGCGTCCTTGTTTTCAGGTTTCAGCAAGTCTTCAACGGTACCTGCGGGAAGTGCTTTAAAAGCTTCATCGGTAGGTGCGAAGACCATCAGCGGCCCTGCGTTGACCAGCGCATTCTCCAGATCAGCTGCCTGCACGGCCGCCACCAAAGTCGTATGGTCCGGTGATTTGATGGCAATGTTCAGGATATTGGGCTCAGAGGTGTCATCATCGATAAAGGCCTGACCTTGTTCCTTATTCACCTCTATCCCGGAACTTGAATCAGGCGCTGAGGTAGCATTCTTGGGATCTGATTTGCACCCAAGAACCATAAGGGATACTAAAAAGACGGACCAAAAAATAGATTGGTTGATTGTTTTCATATTGCGTTATTTTAGGGTTCTGAAATATTCAAGTACGGCACGGGCCTGTTCTTCCGTGAGGTTCTGGTTGGCCATGGGAGAACCGTTAAATTCCACCAGAAGCTCTTTGGCCAGTGGGTCTTCCTTAACCATTTTCTCCGGGGCCAGGATCATATTCATTACCCATTCCGGGGTCCTGCGTTCCAGAATGCCATTTGGGGCAGGACCGATGAATTTTTTGCCTATGCGATGACAGGCCAGGCACATTTGATTATAAACAGCTTCCCCCTGAGCAGCCATTTCCTGATTGATCTCTGCGTCGAGGTTTACTGAAGCGACGGGGCCCACCCCTTTGTTTGTGAGGTCCACGCGTTCAGAAGCTTTCACGCCCGTATCCTCTGGAATCGCAGATTTGGATTCCGCCTGAGAACTTTGACGCTCTATTTTAAACCCTTCTGATTCTTTTTCTTTTTTTTCACCGCATCCCAGCAACAAGAGGCTTAGTACTATGGAAAAAT
This sequence comes from uncultured Bacteroidota bacterium, assembly GCA_937136025.1. Lineage (GTDB taxonomy): Bacteria > Bacteroidota > Bacteroidia > Flavobacteriales > Flavobacteriaceae > Robiginitalea. The sequence continues at coordinate 1,676 of CAKZOC010000064.1, read as the reverse complement.
GGATAAGCGATTTTTTCATTTCGATTGAATTTGATGAAACAAATGTATTGAGGGGATTGTGGGAGAAATATGATTTATATCATAAATAGGATAATAATATCTTTTTATCTCTGTAGAAATTATTCTACCTTACCTGCATGATTTCCAATTCTGCCAAATACGCTATCAAAGCAGTAATTTACCTGGGGCTCCATTCCAGCAAATCCAATAAAGTTTTAACCCGTGAGATGTTCGAGGAGATTCAGGTGTCGGAATCCTATTTGGCCAAGATTCTGCAAGAATTATCCCGCAGAGGAATTATTTCATCAACAAAAGGACGGAATGGCGGGTTTTATTTGTCTACAGAAAACTTAGAGCACTCTCTTATGGATATTGTTAGGGTCGTAGATGGCGATCAGTCCGTCGATTCTTGTATTTTGGGAATAAGCAATTGCGACATAGACCATCCTTGTCCCCTACACGACATGGTGGGAAAGGGTAAAACGGAGTTTAACCGTACCCTTCAGGATACTTTGTTAAAGGACGTAATTGTCAAACTGCAAGGGAAGGAAATTTATTACCCTTTATAGGCGGGCGATCCCATTTTCGAACGGCTTTTTGCCGATGGGAATTCTATACAATAAAATTAAGAATGGAAAAACATGGTCGATATTTCCCATATTCACTAGTTTTAGAGAAGTCAAATCAACCCAAAATCCAACACAAAATTGGTTCACAAATCGTCAACATAAGACACTGGAATTCCGGGAAACCCCATAAAATATAGGGGTTTCAGAGGAGGGTTTAAATCCTGGCGTGGTCACTTAACTCGCAAACCCCGCAACAAATGTTGCGGGGTTTTGTTTTTCGGGGAACCGTCGAAAGCTTGCTTTCGTAAGGGGACACGGGAAACAAAACCGCACCGCCTTGGGCGGTGCTGGGTTTGCATTTTCAGGTGGGAATAGCCAGGAAAACCGAGCGCAGCGAAGGTAATCCTGGCGTGGTCACTCAAACTACATACCATTTTACAACAAAACCCTGCAAGTCGTATGATTTTCAAGATTTTGCGATTTTTGGACGTATTTTTAAAGTGATTTAATTTGTATTAAAAAGTTCACAAATCGTCGATCTCTTATTTACAGGAATTTCTACGTTTTAATCATCACAGTAGAAATAAGGATCAAGTTGCGCCGGGATCACTTGCTGGCACCCGGATCACAAAAAGGATGAAACCAGCCGGGCAACTGCATAGCCCAGACGCTTAGCACTACCCTGGGCCCTAAAATCCTCCCTGTTCACTTCGACACTTTCCACGAGGTCATCCAGGAACATTCGCTCCATCTGTGATGCAAATGCGGACCCGTGAATAACCGACATCATCTCAAAGTTGAGATCAAAACTCCGAATATCCATATTGGCCGTTCCCACAATACTGATCTGCCCGTCCGCAACTACGGTTTTGGCATGCACAAACCCTTTCCTGTAGAGAAATATGCGCACCCCGGCCTCCAGCAATTCCCCGAAGTAGAATTTGGAAGCCGCACCAACGATAAATGAATCGGATTTCTCCGGCACCAGCAGCCGTTGCCGTGCAATCGAGGCATTTTCCGCCTGAGCTTTAAGCTTTTCGTACGTTACCCGTTCGTGGGCGGCATGCATATCAACAATAACAAGGCCTTCATTATTCTGCGCCAGGA
>CAKZOC010000063.1 GCA_937136025.1 uncultured Bacteroidota bacterium | reverse complement strand
AAATACCTGGGCAGATTTCAAAAGGGCTTTTGTGGGTATACATCCCCAATTCAGGCAGACACCCCCCAGGCTTTCTTTTTCAATGATAGCCGTTTTAAGACCCAGTTGGGACGCCCGAATTGCTGTAACATAACCGCCAGGACCGCTTCCCAGAACAATGATATCGAAGGTATTCATAATGGTGTGGTTTCTCTAAAATTTGCCTCGCAAAGGTATAAAACCAATCCGAATGCCGCCAACGGGATTCCTATAGAAATCCACGCAGGGTATCGTCTTATTTTTGGGAGGGGTTCCGATCAATACAACGGCCTATTGCTCAGGGATAAAGTCAAGCGCCGCTCCATTTATGCAATGGCGCAGCCCGGTCGTCTCACCTGGCCCGTCTTCAAAAACATGCCCCAGGTGCCCTCCGCAATTGGAACAGTGTTCCTCGGTGCGTTTGTACCCGATTTTATAATCTACGCTATAAGCGACATTGCCCTCAATAGCCCGGTCGAAACTGGGCCAGCCCGTTCCGGAATCAAATTGGTAATCCGTTTCAAAAACAGGATGGCCACAGGCGGCACATACATACGTGCCTTTTTCCCGATTCTTCAGCCATTCGCTGGTTCCGGGATTTTCAGTGCCTGCCTTTCTGAGGATATAGTATTCCATATCTGAAAGCTCAGCACGCCATTGTGCATCGGTCTTCTGTACGGCATACTCTGTCAATTGCGCTGTTTCCCCGGCCGGAGATTTTACAGCCTTCTGGGAATTTCCGCGACATCCAAAAAACAGGATGCACGTCAGGATTAAAACATACTTTTTCATAGGTGTTTTTTTAAAACAAAGACAACTCATCTTTGTTTCCCAAAAATACGGCATTAAAGAAAAATCCCCGCTCAGGGCGGGGAGGTTTCAGATTTATTTAACGCTTTAATTTTTGACGACTCTGGGAATATTGGATTCCGTTACCCGCAGGTACTCCATAACTTCCTGCATATTGCTGGTGTCCAGATTTCGCTTGCCCGCCCCATCTGCCGGCAGGATCGCAATCCTGAAAACCTGGTTGTTTGTATCTCCGGGCCCCAGGGATTCCAGAAGAAAGTCGGACTCCAGAAAAATACTGACATCTTCAAAAGTGAAGTCGTAATTGTACTGTAAGATCCCCTGCTGGAGCAGACGCGTCTGGGGCAAAAGCCTCCAAATGTCAATGGGGCCGGTAGGGTCATCGATCTGATCCCATAAGATGTAGACAAGTACTACATCTGTTTCAAAAACTTCAAGGCCCGGGACATCATCTGCAAATCGGGAAAGCAGGGAATATTCGTTTAACGAATTAAAATCCCCGACAATATCGTAGACCGTCCCTATAAGACCGTCCTGACCATCCAGACCGTCAAATCCGGGAGGGCCGGGGGGGCCTGTGGGCCCTTCACAGGACGACAGGCTGATAAAGGCGATTAAAACTGTAAAAAAGCGTCCTAAATTTTTCATGGTTTGTAGTTTTAAGTTGAATAAAAAGTCGCGAGTGTATTTTCTTCTTTCCTGGTTTCAAAAAGCGTTCCAAAAAAATAAGGAACACCATATATATTTTATTATCAGTGTGTTATGTGTTTTAAAATGTTTTAAAAACATCACCGCTCCCCGGGTGTCCTAAACTTCTGACTTGAAAAATACTATATTTATTCCGGAGTTACCTTCTGATTCCCAGGCCAACCTTATCTGAGCATACCCATGAAGAAACGCAACTTGAGTTTTTGGGAGATCTGGAACATGAGTTTCGGATTTCTTGGAATCCAATTCGGATTTGCCTTACAAAACGCCAATACCTCACGAATCTTTGAAACCCTTGGAGCCGAAGTGGAGCGCATCCCTATTCTCTGGATTGCGGCGCCGGTCACGGGACTGATCGTGCAACCCATCATCGGTTATTTCTCGGACCGGACCTGGACACGTCTTGGGAGGCGCCGACCGTATTTTTTGGTTGGGGCCATCCTCGCTTCGATTGCCTTGTGCATCATGCCGAATTCACCCTCCTTATGGGTGGCCGCAGGAATGCTCTGGATCATGGATGCATCGATTAACATCTCTATGGAACCCTTCCGGGCTTTTGTCGGGGACAACCTTCCCTCTGAGCAACGTACCCTCGGTTTTGCGATGCAAAGTTTTTTTATCGGTATCGGGGCCGTTGTGGGCTCTGTGATGCCCTATGTCTTTACAAATTGGTTTGGCATCAGCAATACAGCGCCGGAAGGCGTTATCCCGGATTCTGTCAAATGGTCATTCTATGTGGGGGCTGCCGTCTTTCTTCTATCGGTTCTGTGGACGGTTTTCCGCTCCAGGGAATACACCCCGGAAGAGCTGGAAGCCTTTGCGGAAAACCAGCAACGCGAAGCCCCGTCCCTGACCCCCGAAGCTGAATCCCTCAGGGTTTCCAAATTGCGGTCATACGGTCTGGCAATGATACTGTTGGGCGCTGTATCCACTTTCTTTCCCTACTATTTCAATTTGCAAAAGGAGCTCTACATCCTCACGGTGGGTATTTTACTGATAGGTGTACTTTTCTTCCTGGCGGGCCTGGTTCGCAGCCGGAATATCGAAAATGGATTTGTCGTAATTATGACGGACCTGCTCTACATGCCCAAAACCATGAAGCAACTCGCTTCGGTTCAGTTTTTTTCCTGGTTCGCCCTTTTTTCGATGTGGATCTATACGACTCAGGCGGTTACCGGGCATATCTATGGCACTACCGATCCGACCTCCCAGAGCTACAATGACGGTGCGGACTGGGTCACCGTTCTTTTTGGCGTCTATAACGGCGTAGCGGCATTGGTCGCATTCCTGCTCCCTGTACTGGCTAAAAAGACCAGTCGTAAAATCACCCATTTCCTGGCACTCGTCCTCGGAGGTCTGGGCCTCATTTCAGTCTATTTTATTTCCAATCCGGATTGGCTTCTGGCCTCAATGATCGGGGTGGGTATCGCCTGGGCGAGCATCCTCTCCGTGCCTTACGCCATGTTGGCAGGATCCCTGCCTCCTAAAAAGATGGGCTATTATATGGGGGTGTTTAATTTCTTTATCGTGATCCCTCAAATGGTGGCGGCCACCATTCTTGGATTTTTGGTCAATCGCATTTTTGATAACGAACCAATCTATGCCCTGATCATCGGGGGAATTGCCATGATCCTTGCCGGTCTGCTGACCCTGAGGGTGGAGGATCACGCTGTGATTGCCCTGGACCCTCCAACTGAGGCCTAGTCAGCAGAATGGATGCAATCCGCTCCTTTGGTTTAAAAAGCATGTAGAAGCCCTTCAGGTATCGGTCTAAAATCTGTGGAATACGGCTTTAATTCATATATTTAAACAGACCTAAAAGGATACCTTTATTACTTCCATATGACAAGACAAGAGCGCGTGGTAATTAATGATATCAGACCCCGGCTGGAATGCGGGGCCTTTTTTATCAAACGGGTGGTGGGGGAACAGGTAATTGTCTCAGCAGATATACTTCCCGACGGGCATGACGTCATGCAGGCGGAGGTCCTTTTTAAACACGCCTCAGACCGTTCATGGAAAGAAGTGCGAATGCGGGAGCTCAGCAACGACAGATGGGAAGGCGCATTTCAGGTGAGCGCGCAGGGGTTTTACCAATACAAGGTCCGGGGATGGGTGGATTATGCCCTGAACTGGCAACACGGAATAGAGGCCAAACTGGCCGATGGACAGCACGTGAGAAGTGAACTCCTCGATGGGGTTCAGTACTTGAAATTTTTAAAATCCAGGGTCTCCGGTGCGGATAAATCCTATATCACAGGGCTGATCGGTTTTTTTGAATCCGAGGAGTCTTATGACCAGGCCATACGGGAGGCGACTTCCGAACAATTACACGGTTTATTTTTACGCTACCCTCAGCGGGTGCTGGCCAATACCTCGGAGCCCCTGGAGGTCTACACCGACCGGCATAAGGCAAATTTTTCAACATGGTACGAGTTCTTTCCGCGGTCTGCAGCGCCGAAGGCGGGGGATCACGGAACGTTTAAGGACTGCGAACGCCTGTTGCCCAGAATTGTGGAAATGGGTTTTGATACGGTTTATCTTCCCCCCATTCATCCGATAGGCGAGGTTAACCGAAAAGGACGGAACAATACTACGGAAGCTCAGGAAGGGGATTCGGGGGTCCCCTGGGCCATCGGTTCGCGACACGGCGGACACCGGAGCATTCATCCGCAACTTGGGAGTGAGGACGATTTCAGGAGTTTCATCGCAAAGGCTGCGGACCACGGTCTGGAAATAGCCATGGATCTGGCATTTCAGGCGGCCCCGGATCACCCCTATATCAGTGAGCATCCGGAGTGGTTTCGGAAGCGCCCGGACGGAACTATTCAATATGCCGAAAACCCGCCAAAGAAGTATCAGGACATTGTCAATTTCTGGTTCGAGTCTTCCGATTACAAAGCCCTTTGGAAGGAACTGCTCGAAGTAACCCTGAAATGGGTCGGTTTCGGGGTGGAAATCTTCCGGGTGGACAATCCGCACACCAAGCCGTACTTTTTCTGGCACTGGCTGATCGCGGAGGTTAAAAAGAAAAATCCGAATGTCCTTTTCCTCGCGGAAGCTTTTTCAAGACCCCGAGTGATGCAACAACTTGCCAAACAAGGGTTTAGCCAGTCCTATACCTATTTTACCTGGAGGGAAAACAAGGCAGAACTCATCGAGTACATGGTGGAGCTAACCCAAAGTGAGATGCGGGAGTATTACCGGCCGAATTTCTGGCCGAATACCCCGGACATCAACCCTTTTCATTTACAGGGGGCAGGGGAGGCCATGCACCTGATTCGCTATGCCCTGGCGGCTACTCTGAGTGGCAACATTGGAATCTACGGGCCTGTTTTTGAATATATGGATTCCCAGCCCTACCCTTCCAGGGAGGAGTACCTGAATTCTGAGAAATACGAAATCCGGCATTGGGATTGGGATATAAAGAACAAGGTGACGCATATTATCGGACGGATAAATGCAATCCGCAAGGCGCATCCCGCCCTGCAACAGACCAACAACCTTCGTTTTTGCGGCCTGGAGAACGATCAGTTGCTCGCATTTCATAAATGGGATGATTCCTACTCAGATCGCCTTTTGATCATTATAAGTCTGGACGCTGCCAATGGCCAGCAGGGATATGTACAACTTCCTGTGGATCAATTGTCTTCTGTGGAGAACGGACCGTATCAGATGTACGATTTGTTAACCCATACCACCTACCATTGGGAATCGGAGTGGAATTATGTTTCCCTCAGCCCGGATTTACCTTTTCACATTTTTGAGATCAGATAGTATGAGTACGCCGAAGGAAAAACAAAAACCAAAAGCAGCCCCCCAAAAGTCTTACAGTTTTGATGTGCCGTGGGAACAACTCATGGACGATGGCAAATTTATGACCGTTTTTCTTTCGGATGTTCTGGAGAATTACGTGCAACAACAAAGGTGGTACGGGGGGAAGTCGAGTACGCTTAAGTATATTGAACTTCAGGAGTACTTTCGGATTCAGCAGCGGGAAGAAGTGTATTACGGCCTGCTGCTGGAGGTGAATTTTGAGGAGGCGTTTTACCAGCATTACTTTCTGCCTATAGCGTTTGTCTCGGATGAGAGCTTTGCAGAAAAGGACCGTATATTACCGGTGACCATCAATGGGGTAGCGGGCTTTATTATAGACGCGGTAAACCTGGAAGCCTTCAGGCGGCTGGTCTACGAACGCATCATTACTGCTGAGCCCAATGATACCACCCGGGTTCGATATCATTGCAGTGATACCTTTGATGCACCCCCTTATGAATCTTCGCGGTTTATGGGTCTGGAGCAAAGCAATACCTCCATTATCATCAACGGGACCTCGGTGATTAAATTCTTCAGACGGATTTATGCAGATAAGAATCCGGATTACGAAATGAGCCGATTCCTCTCGGAGCGGAAAGGATTCCGCAATACCCCGGCGTATCAGGGGAGCCTTAGCATTATGGATTCAGATAATGTAAATGTCACTATTGCCCTGATGCAGGAAATGGTTCCCAATGAGGGGGATGCCTGGGAGTTTATGCTGCGCGAACTCCACAAGATTTTTGCCAATCTTGAGTATAAAGGAATCGCTATAGAAAAACTTCCCGCAGTGGAACTTTTTCAGCGTTTAAAGATCCGGGAAGTACCGGCTGAAATCATTGATTGGGCGGGACTCAGCGTGTTTACAAGACTGCAGAAACTCGCGGAGCGCACGGCGGAAATGCACATTGCCCTGGGTTCGGAGTTCGAGGATACCTCTTTTACACCGGAGCGGTTTAACGGGGACTATGAGGTCTGGTTGAAGAACCGGCTGCTCTATATGTTTCAGAATCGACTCAATACGGTAGAAAACAATTTGCATCGCCTCAAGGGCGCTGCATTGGATCTGGCCGAGGAGTTCCTGGAACGCAAAAATGAAATACGAAAGCGATTTGTGAAATTTGACTGGACCAAACTCAAAGGAGAACGCCTCAGGGTTCATGGGGATTATCACCTCGGACAGGTTTTGGTCCATGGGGATGACTTTTTCCTCCTGGATTTTGAAGGAGAGCCGGAGAGTACAATTCGCGATCGAAAGGTCAAGCAGCCTCCGCTAAAGGATATCGCGGGGATGTTCCGGTCCTTTCACTACGCCATTTACGCGACTATTTTCAACAATGAAGGGTCCTATCCGTATCCCAAAGAAGCTCTTTTTCAGGCAGGGGAACTGTTGTACAGATACTTTATTGGTGTTTTCCTGGAGACTTATGTGCATCTGATTCAGGAGCATAACATCAATATAGGTTATAGCGCCGAGCGAATCTTTCTGTTAAAATACTGTATGCTCGAGAAAGCCGTTTATGAGTTGGGTTACGAAATGAACTCAAGGCCACACTGGGCCGTCATCCCCCTGGAAGGTATCCGGGGAATAATCAATGATAAAAACTAAAACCCTATGGGCCACGTACTCCCACACAGTAAATTTACCGATTTTGACATCGACCTATTTAAGTCGGGGAAGCATTATCGTCTCTATGAAAAAATGGGCTCTCATCTCACGGAGGTGGATGGGGTTAAAGGCGTGTACTTTGCCGTATGGGCCCCGTCCGCCAAAGCCGTTTCAGTGGTGGGGGATTTCAACTACTGGCTGGAAGGGGAACATCCCTTAAATGTGCGCTGGGACGGCAGTGGTATTTGGGAGGGATTTATACCTGAATTAAAAGCGGGAACACTCTATAAATACAAAATACACTCCCACCTGGACGATCGCAAGACCGAAAAGGCAGATCCCTTTGCCCGTCGCTCAGAACATCCTCCCAAGACAGCTTCAGTGGTTTGGGAGGCCCCCTATAAATGGAAAGACAGCAACTGGATGCAAAGCCGGGCAAAACGCAACAGTCTCGACCAGCCTTATTCTGTTTACGAAGTACACCTGGGATCCTGGAGAAAGGGAAAGGACAATACGTTTTTGTCCTATAAGCAACTGGCTAAAGAACTCGTGAACTATGTGAAGGAGATGCAATTCACCCATGTGGAATTCATGCCGATCATGGAATATCCCTACGATCCGTCCTGGGGGTACCAGCTGACCGGATATTTTGCGCCCACTTCCCGTTTTGGCACCCCTGAGGAGTTTAAATTGCTCGTGGATGCCCTTCATCAAAATGACATCGGGGTGATTCTGGACTGGGTACCTTCCCATTTTCCTGAGGATGCGCACGGGTTGGGGCTTTTTGACGGATCTCACCTGTATGAACACCCGGACCGGCGAAAAGGGTACCACCCGGACTGGAAAAGCCTGATCTTTAACTACGGCCGCAATGAGGTCCGTGCCTTTCTGATCAGCAATGCCCTGTTCTGGTTGGAGGACTTCCATATCGACGGCTTGCGTGTGGATGCTGTGGCCTCAATGCTGTATCTGGATTATTCCCGGGAAGAAGGGGAATGGGAACCCAATATTTATGGAGGCAATGAAAATCTCGACGCCATTTCCTTTCTGAAGGAACTCAATGCTGAGGTATATCAAAACTATCCGGGCGTACAGACTATTGCGGAGGAATCCACCTCATTCTCCATGGTATCAAGACCTGTTAGTGCCGGCGGGCTGGGCTTTGGGATGAAATGGATGATGGGATGGATGCACGACACCCTCGAGATCATGCAGTCCGACCCCTTGTACCGGTCGGGGCTGTATTCGAACCTCACCTTCGGCATCACCTACGCGTTCGCCGAGCGCTTCCTCCTCGCGGTACGCTGGCACATGCACGCGATCACGGGCCGGGCGGAAGATCGCCTGACCTTCGACCTGCAGCGGCGCGTGGCAGAGCGGATGAATTTCGCCGATCGTCCGGGCAAGAGCGCGGTTGAGCGCTTCATGCAATTCTATTTCATTCAGGCCAAACGCGTCGGCAGCTTGACCGGCGTCTTTCTGGCCCATCTGGACGAGGAGTTCGCCAAGAAGCGCGCCCGCAAGGGCTTCTTTGCAGGCTGGAACCAAAAGGCGCGGACCATGAAAGGCTATCGTGTGTTTGGAGGCCGCATTGCTGCTCCGTCAGACGATTGGTTCAAGAAGGACCCAGTCCGTCTGATCGAAATATTCCAGCTGGCCGAGGCCAATGATCTGGAAATTCACCCGGACACCATGCGTCAGGCAAACCGCGACAGCACGCTGATCAAGGCTGATATTCGCGAGGATGAACGCGCCAACGCTCTGTTCGTTGACTTGCTGGCTGGACGCAATAATCCGGAAATCGTGCTGCGCTGGATGAATGAGGCGGGCGTGTTCGGTCGCTTCGTGCCTGACTTTGGCAAGGTCAATGCTCAGATGCAGTTCGACATGTATCACCACTACACGGTCGATGAGCACACTATTCGTGCGATTGGTCTTCTAAGTCAGATCGAGCGGGGAATGCTAGAAGCCGATCACCCGCGCGCGAGCAAGCAAATCCACAAGATCAACTCGCGCCGTGCCTTGTATGTGGCGGTGTTGCTCCACGATATTGGCAAGGGGCGGGGCGGGGATCACTCCGTCATTGGCGCTGAGATTGCTTATAAGTTGTGCCCGCGATTTGGCCTCGATGCCAAGGAAACTGAGCTCGTTGCCTGGCTCATCCTTCAGCACCTCTTGATGAGCTCAACAGCCCAGAAACGAGACCTCACCGACCCTAAGACTATTGAAGATTTCGTGGGCGAAGTGAAATCGGTGGAGCGCCTTCGCAACCTAGCAATCCTGACCTGTGTGGACATTCGCGCCGTTGGGCCCGGAACTTGGAACAGCTGGAAGGGCCAGCTTTTGGGCGAGCTTTACGATGCGGCTCAAGAGCGCCTGCGTTTGGGGCACAAGCGCACCGGCCGCGCGCAGCGAGTAGCGGCGCGCAAAGCTGCGGTCAGCGAGATCCTAGGCGAAAAGGACTATCTTGCTGAAGAAGTTGGTGCCCTTCTTGCCGATGCCTACTGGATTGCTGAACACGAAGAGAGGATCGCCAAAAACCTTATCCAATACGAAGCAGCGCGCCGGATCGATGAGGGCCTTTCGATTCACTGTGAGATCGATGAAGAACGCGGCGCAACTCTAGTCAGCGTGATAGCGACCGACCACCCGGGGCTGTTCTACCGCATTGCAGGCGGCATACATCTGGCGGGCGGAAACATTATCGATGCGCGCATCCACACTGCGTCAAACGGCTATGCGATTGACAATTTTCTGGTTCAGGACCTCAACCAAGCGCCATTTGGTGAAGCGTCTCAGATCGCGCGGCTGAAGAAGGGCATAAGTGATGCTCTTTTCGCCAAGGTCGAGCTTGTGCCAAAGCTCGCTGCACGCCCGCTCCCGCATTCGCGGGCCAAATCCTTTGCCGTTGCTCCGACTGTCAATTTTGACAATCAGGCCTCCAACCGTTTCACAGTGATCGAGGTGACAGCGCGCGACCGGCCTGCATTGCTGAACCGGCTGGCGCACGCTTTGTACATCAGCAACCTTATCGTCCAGTCTGCACACATCACTGCTTATGGTGAGAGCGCTGCAGATACATTTTACGTAACCGATCTGACCGGCGCAAAAGTCACACTTCCCGCGCGTCTTTCTGAAATCGAAGCGAGATTGCTTGATGCGGCAAGCGATGAGCGGCAATTAGAGCTAGAACAGGCCTGAAATTACGACGTTTGTCGTTGCTGGCATGTTTTTGGTCGCCAAAGGGCTTGTAAAAACCAAAATTTATAGAAATAGGTTTCCCCAAACGAACCTATCTAGGGAGAGAAATTGATGCGTTCTTTTACTTCGCTTCGTGCGTTGGCACTTTTGGGTGCCGGCATGGTTTTGGCTCCGCAAGCCGCTTTGGCGCAGGACAATGACGAGGATGTTGCCGTAGCTGAAGATGAGGGCAACACCATCCTCGTGACCGGTTCGCGTATTCGCCGCCAGTCGCAAGCAGACCTTGCATCCCCGCTCGCCACTCTTGGTAGCGAGAGCATTTCTGACATTGGTGCGCAGAATATTGGTGAGATCACTCAGACCCTGACCATCAACTCAGGTGCCCAGAACAA